>JALOQJ010000013.1 GCA_025453445.1 Candidatus Omnitrophota bacterium | reverse complement strand
ATTTCTTGATTGCGAATATCCGAGTGCACCCTATCCGAAGGAGGAAGATATAGGGCAACGAGAATTGGAAACGACATATTGCCCTAAAATAACGAATAGTTGGCCATCTAAAAAACTGAAAGGCGATGTTTCGCCATGGATAGTATCCAAAAAGAATTGGAGCGGTATTCGCCTTAAGAAAATTAAAGACGATTTTATGGATAGGAAAGAGGCATTTGTTAGGATATCTGAACGTTTTAATCACACTATAAGTGAAGCATGGTCTCTTCGAGACGACACATTCCCTAGCAATCTTGCATTATTCAGACCACAAAATTTTTCAATTACACGAAGCAATATCGCGAAATTGACTTTGCAAAAGGAGTATACTTCGGTGCGGGAGTATACCTCGGGTGCAATTTGTAGCAGGCAACTATATGGATATGGTCGATTTCAGGCTATGATCAAGCCTGCAAAAGCATCAGGATTAATTACCGGAATATTCCTCCATAGAAACTCGCCGCGACAAGAGATAGATCTCGAAATACTCGGGAAGGATACAACGAAGGTTCTCTTGAATGTATTTTACAACCCGGGACCTGAAGGCACCAAACTAGAATATGGCTATCGGGGGACTCCAGTAATTATTGATTTGGGATTCGATGCCGCGATAGATTTTCATTGTTATACAATCGAATGGAGTCAAATTGCAATTCGTTGGTATGTAGACGGAAAACTCATATGTGAAAGGGTCAGTTGGGATCCTACTCCGATTCCACATCTACCTATGCAATTCAACGTTAACTTGTGGTACAGTAGGTCAATAGAACTTGCTGGAAGACTTGGGCACAGTGATCTACCCGTATACACTGAGCTGAGCTTGATTGATATCAATGCTCAGATGAACAAAAGATCTGGAGGCAAACTTGCCCGTATTCCAAATGTGCCCTTTTAATGTTTGCTCTCTTCGGGGGCTTTTTGCAAAAGGCTCGGCATGCCGCTTCGCCGAGTTTTTTATTTGTTAAATGCGGCATGGCGGACGAGCCAGCGTTAACTACTGCTTGAAGCGAGGACGCTGCGGCTGGAATTCCGGGGAATTCCGGGGACACAATACTTAATCCACTAAGATAAGTATTATTTCCTCAAAATCTATACTGTGGGCACCATCTCTGGTGCCCTTTTTATGCAGGGTAAAGGAAGTTTGCTTTATACCAGAAAGCCTGTATAATATACATGACAAAGTCGATTAGGTTAATTTAACCAGATAAGGAGTAAAATGAAGAAAACCATTAAGCGTAAAAGTGTTTCAGTTGAGCCTCGGGTTGAGCCGCAGGCTGAATCGGATATAGCCTCTTTAATTAACAGAATGCAGCAACAAATAATTGGCCTCGAGAAGAAGATTGATACTTTAATTAGTCAGTCTTCAGCAAGGCCTTCCGGAGGAAGTGATTTTCCCAAGCCTTTCCGGCGTTTTGATAAGTCACAGCGTTTTGGCAGAGGAGGACGGGAGAATAGCTTCAGGGAGAGAAGTTTTACCAAAGCAATCTGCGCGGATTGTAAAACTGAATGCGAAGTGCCTTTTAAGCCTACTGGAGACCGTCCAGTATACTGCAAGGAGTGTTTTGCTAAGCATAGGGAAGGCGGCGGCGCTCGTGGCGGAAGAGATTTTGGCGAAAGAGATAATCGCAGGCCCGAAGGAAGAAAAAAGCCGGCTTTTCGCAAGCGCAGAGAGCATGCGTAAGCATACAAAACTGATTATTTTTTAATTTTTTCCTGCAGCTCTTTAATTTTCGGATTATTTACTATACCCATAAATTTCTCATTGGACATTAAAGATTGGATGTTTCCGGAACTTGCCGCGTTAGCAACTGCAGGATCTTTTGCCATTTCCTGAAACTTTGGATCGGAAATAAGCTCATTTACGATTTTCATCGCTTCCGGATTATTCAGCATATCTTGCCTGACACTATCCATCTGGGATTTTATGTTTGCATCCGACGAGCCGGTTGATACTTGTGGCAGGCCTATAGCGGAAGTTTCAATTCTGCGAACTTTTCCCGCGTCAATTTTCACCTGTCCGAATGAGCCAGTGTTTATTGTGTAATAGCCATTTTCAAATGAAACAATCTCACCGTTAATCACGCTGCCGTCAAGCAATTCAACGCGTGAAGACGCAGCACAATAAGCAACAGCACTTATCCCTAGAACCAGCAGGCAACAAACAACAATTCTTTTAAACATTTCTTTCTCCTTTCTAAATTTTCTTAAAAATTAAAAATTGCGCATCTCCCAGTAAAACTTCAATACCAGGCATATTCTGGTAATTTTCTAAGTTACGCGTAGCATCAAAAGATGCCATCTGACGGTAATGCAGCCTGAAGTATTCAGATAATAATGATAGTTTAACTGCTTCGTGCCTTCGCAAAACCATCCAGTCGGGTTTTAGGTTATTGGCAGTTGTATAGAAATCCGCCTCCTTGTTATTTTCCAAAAATTTCCTTACTTCAGCAGATACCAGGCCCGGATAATCCAGCATTTTTGCCTGGCTGAAATATCCGACATAGCCAAGGGATTCAGAATAAACTGTTTCATTGCCTCTGACATTATCTTTCAGCCAAAGCCCGGCTTGCCTGCGCACATTCATTTCAATTTCTTTTTGCTGGATGCGCATCTGGTATGAAGATATAGTGAAAATAAAAGCTAAGCAGGAAAAAATTGAAAGAAAAATCAGCGCGTTGATAAGGTTATTTTTTCTAAAATAACCGCTGACTATAGCCGTAAGTGTAAGCAGGGCAAGGGGAGGGAAGTACCAGGGAAATTTTCTGATTGGCACCATGTATAAACAAAGGAGAAAATAGGTTAAAGAGGCTATCTTGCCGATTTTATCTTTTGTCGGCATTAGCCAATATATAAAAGCAAAGAAGCCGGTGATTCGGGTAAAAAATCTTATCCAACCCGGCCAGCTGCTGTATTCAGACTGGTAGTAAATTGGCCCCAAGGTTCCTTCAAAAACCATGCCTAGTTTCGTAATGAATTCTTCCAAGTTGGCGGGAAATATCAATAAATGTTTTTTTGCCAAGATAGTATGTGGAATAGGATTACCGTAGTAGAGCCAGCTTAAAATAAGCCAAGGTGAATACAGCAAAGCAGAGAGGGCGATTGCTTTGAGTAGTATTTTTAAGGTATCTTTATGCGGTAGGGGATTAAAAAGCAGAAGCGATAAGGAAAGTGCAGCAATGTAAATACAGCCATCGGGCCTTGTCCATATAAACCCGGCAAAACAAATCCCCAGATAAAGGTAATTCTTCAGTTTTCCGCTTGCCGTTAAAAAAATAAACCAGCTGAAGAAGAAAAAGAGAAATGCTGTTTCCATTCCGTTTGCCGAGAAGGCAATGGTTTTTACTTCGGTTAAACAGAGCAGGTTTAATGCCAATCCTTTGAAATTTATTTTTTTATTTTCCTCGGAGAAGCTTAAAAAAAGCAAAATACAGCCTAAGCTCAGTACAGCAGCGCTGATGATCCTATAAAGCCAGATTATTGTCAGATAAGAAGCTTTTCCGCTGATAAAGCTGCAGAAAGAAAGAATAAACATTTCCAGTGCAGAGGTAAAACCATATATTTTCTCAGCACCAAAATAAACCATACCCTTTCCTTGGGCAAAGTTTTCGCTGAAGCGCAGGGTAATCAGGAAATCTTCCCAAATTTGCTGCGTATAAATTGCATAAATAAGCGGAATAAGGAAAGCCAGTATTCCAATAGTTAGTATTTGTGCCAAGCGGCTTTTTTTGGGCATGGTTTGATTTTAATTAGTGAAAGGTAAATTTATTATACCTATAAAGCAAGGATTTCTCAAGCAGCTTTTTCTGTTGCAGAAATACTCTGCTTAGAGTAGAATAATTTAAACAGTTAGAAAGATAATCGGAGGTTTTGTGAAAAAGCACTTACCAGCTTCAAGATTATTTATTGCTATTTTCTGCTTAACATTTTTTACAGCTTTTGCTGAAGAACCTGCCGCCGTCAATAAAGAACAGATTGATCTGGAAAAATTCCCTGATAAGAACCTAATGCAGGCAGCTTGGGATCGTTATAACGCCAAACAATATGATGCTGCTTTGTCATATGCAGAAAGATGTATTGCCCTTTATGATACTCATGCCAAAAAAATGCAGGCTTCTTTACATGCTCCCATACCTCGCGAGATAATCAATCAATACTGGGTATTAAATGATGTAGCAACGGCAAAATTCATCAAAGGAAGAATTTTGTGGATCCGCGGTGATTTTAAAGGGGCGAAAAGTGTTTTAAGCGATGTAGTGCAGAATTACACTTATGCTATGGCTTATGACCGCCGGGGCTGGTATTGGAATGTCTCTAAGGCAAGCGAAGATATGCTTCATGCTATTGATTTAGGTATTGACTTTGGAGATTCATCTTCCAGCTTGTTGACTTCTAAAGCCTGGGAATCATATAGTAAAAAAGATTATAAATCCAGCTTGGCTTATGCCGAGCAATGTATTAAAATGTACAATGAAGCAGCAATTTGGCAGCAGAAGTCGCTTGCCAAATACCCCAGAAAAGAAGAGATCTCACAATATTGGGCGCTGAATGATGTGGGTACTTGTTATTATCTTGCCGGAAAGGCAAGCCTTAAATTAGGCGATAAGCAAAAATCCCGGGAGTATCTGAAGTTTCTCCGGAAAAATCTTTATTATGCCAGCTGCTGGGATTCTAAGGGTTGGTATTGGAAAGTAGCAGATGCGGTTAAACCAAAATAAAGGAAGATAATGTTTAAAAAATCAGCTCTATTAATTTACTTTAGTATTTTTATACTGTCTGGATGTATGCAGGGAGCAATGACCTTAAAAAGGCTGCAGAACAGCCAAGCAGAGCTTAAAGATGTAGTTAGTAAAGATGAAGAGAATTTTTTGCTCCTAGGGGAAGATTTGAAAAATAACCGTCTGCAAAAAGGCATAAGTAAAAAAGAAATTCTAGATAAATACGGCGAGCCGATTTATTCAAGGCTGATTAGTGATAATACCCAAAGAAAAGAATTCTCAGTTTACCGTCATCCTACTGAATTTTTCTCGTCGGATTTAATTTATTTATATTTCGACAAAGATAAGCGCCTGTTGAGCTGGGAAATCAAGCCCGGCGTTGAAGCTAAAAAATAACGGAGGATAATCATGGACAGTAAAGTATTTTTTGCGACTTTCGGAATGATTTTTTTGGCAGAATTAGCAGATAAAACCCAGATAGTCGGTATTGGCATGGCAGCTAAATCCGGCAAACCGGTTACCGTCTGGTTGAGCTCAGTTTGTGCCTATATGGTGGTTACTTTGATATCTGTTTTTATCGGCTCGATGATGTCCCAGTACCTTAAACCGGAATTAATCAGAAATTGCGGTGCGGCATTATTTATTTTAATCGGTGTGCTGATGTTAGCCGGAAAAATTTAATCTTGCGTTACGGCTAAAACATGTTAATATTACCCCATGGATAAACCGCGGATATTAATTGTTGATGACGAAGCAGAAGCAAGAGAGAGCCTGAATAAATTTATGGCACGCAATATCGAATGCGATATTGTTGAGGCCTGCGATGGCAGGAAAGCGCTGGAGGCTTTAGAGCAAGGGGCTTTTGACGTTGTTCTTCTTGATATAAAAATGCCGGGTATTTCCGGGATTGACGTTTTAAAAAAAGTCCAGGAGATGCATCCAGCGACGGACATATTAGTTATTTCAGCCTGGGACAGCCAGCCGGTTGCCGAAGAGGCCCTGCAGGATGGGGCGATAGATTACATTACTAAGCCTTCCACAATCAATGTGATTTATTCCAAAGTCTGCGAAATCCTTAAGAAACGCAATAAATTCATCCCCAAAAAATAATTAGATATGGCGCGGGTTCTGCACGATAATGCAGCGGGATTTTTTTGCGGAGTTGTTTTCAAAGTGGTGCAGTATGGTGCTTTCAAAAGAAAGAGAATCGCCTTTATCTAACAGGTGTTTTTCTGTTCCTACTACGCAGGTAATCTTACCGCTTAAGCAATAAATCCATTTTTCGAATTTTGCCACTTCAATCGGGTCTTCTTCGGTGTCGGTTGTGCCACCGGGTGAGAGGGTTAATTCTTGAGTCAGGAAAGGCAAGTGTGCCGGGCTTAAATTTTCCGCGAGCGCCCGGTCATTATAAACAAATTGATCCAGTCTTTTGCCTTTTTTAATAAAATCAGCTAATGTTGTAGTGGGAGATATATTTGCAAGTATGTCTCTTAGGCTGACGCCTAAGCCAATACAAATCTGATGCAGGGAAGATGCGCGCGCAGAAGTCAGCCCGCTTTCAATGCGCCAGATAGTATTAGGCTTGATAGTTCTTTCCCCAAAAATCCCGTTTAATTTCTTATAAAGATCTTCGCGGGAAAGCCTTTTTTCCTGCCGGATTTCTTTGATTTTCTCGTAAAGTTCCATTTTTTCCTCCCAGTTAAAGTCTATATCATAATTGTTCATTTGTCAAGAATTTTTCTACATTATAATTATATTATTTAGTAAAATGTAGAAAATGGCAAATTTTAGTCATGAGCTTTTATTATAACTTATTTATTAACAATGAGTTAAATCTGTAAATTATAAGTTGAGTTATATTTCTACATTTAAGCTATTTTTACTTGATAAATGTAGAAATTGTGCTATACTTAAATTGGAGGGAGGAGAGATGAGACAGGCAATGGGTTCAGGTAGAAAAGTGGTTTTGGGGCTGGCGCTCATCGCGCTCCTTTCTCTATTGGTAGTGCCGGGGTTTTCCCTGGCGCAGAATTTAGTTACAATCCCTTCTTATGTGCGGTCGCCTGCTCAACTTTCTCAATGGTTTAACAGCGAATTCAAATATGAAGCAGAAATACCTGACCGTTGGCAGTCGGCAGAAGAGACCGCAGAGGTAAAGAAAGGCGATTGTGAAGATTTTGCCGTACTTGCTAAGGCAGCTTTAGAGGGGATGAATATTCCAATCGATATACTGGTAATCAATTTTAAAGGTTTGCCTGGAAAGGCACACGCGGTTTGTATCTTTAAAAGTGGTGATTTTTACAGTATTATTTCTAACCAACAATTGATTCCAACTCACGCAGCCACCATCGAAGCTGCTATGGATGAGCAGTATCCCGACTGGGAGAGCATCACCTTCACTACTGAAAAAAGGGAGGAGCTTAAGTTTGTCTCCAGGACTAACAGCGCTTCTCCCTCTGCCTACCTAAAAGTAAATACCTTGGGCCGTTAACAAATAAGACCTTGACAAAATATATCAATTTGCGATAATAACTCTTGCAAATTATTTTCTAGAAATAAATAGGTACTGTAATTTTCTTGGTTTAAAACAATATGAGTGCGGCTAAAGATATCAGGATTTCCAGTTTACTTAAAGACAAGTTCATTGATTTAAATTTTAAAGGAACTGATAAGTCAAAGGTGCTTGCAGAGCTGGTTGAACTTCTTGCCGTTTCCAAAAAGCTGGTGAATAAAAAAGCTTTTTTGAAGACGATGCAGGAGAGGGAAAAGCTGGGTTCTACCGGCATTGGCATGGGGGTAGCCATACCTCATGCCAAATCAGATGCCACCCGCGATTTTATTCTGGTTTTTGCACGTTCTGACGAGGGGATAGATTTTGGCGCCTTAGACGGTGAAAAAACCTATTTATTTTTTGCCCTGGCTTCTCCTAAAGATGAAGTCGGCGGCCATCTGAAGATTCTTTCAGAAATATCCCATCTGGTAAAAGATAAGTTTGTAGTCGAGCTACTCAAGAAAGCCAAGGACGAAGAAGCGGTCTTAAAGATTATTTCCAAAATGGAAGGCCGTTCCAGCCATTAATTTCTCAAATACGATTATGCAGCAAAAATCCAATAAAATATTTTTAGCGTTGGCAATATTCTTTGTAGGCACATTTCCTTTATTGTGTTCTTCTGCCGCAACGGTTGAGCACAAATTAATTATATTCTTTTCTCCGTCATGCCAAAAATGTATTCAGGCAAAAAAAGAATTATTGCCGGAAATCGAAAAGAAATTTTCCGGCCGCCTAATTTTAGAATACCGTGATATTTCGCAAATTAATAATTACAAGTTATTATTAAGCCTGAAGAAGCAATATAATGACGAATTAAAGAATACTATTCCCGTTTTTTATATCGACGGTAAATTTTTAAACGGCGAAGGCAATCTTAAGGAGCCTTTGCGAGCAATGATCAATCAGGCGTTAAAAAAGCCTTTTATCGAGGGGCGAAATTTGCCCGAAGTTGATCTTGCTGAACATTTTAAAAGTTTCCGCCTTCCTGTTATAATAAGTGCCGGACTGATTGATGGTATCAATCCATGTGCTTTCAGCGTGATTGTATTTTTTATCTCATATCTCGCTTTGCAGGGATACAGAAAAAGGGAGCTGATTGCAGCGGGCTCAAGTTTTATCTTCGCTTTATTCGTTACTTATGTTTTGCTTGGCCTGGGATTGTTTGCTTTTTTATATAAACTCCAGGGATTCTGGCTGGTTTACCGGGTATTAAATTATTCTATCGGAGCATTTAGTATTATTCTGGGGATTTTTGCAGTATATGATTTTTTAAAGTTCAGGCGGACTGGTTCCAGTGACGGGCTGCTCCTGCAGCTGCCGCAGCTGGTAAAAAACCGGATCCATTCGATAATAGGCTCGCATCACCGCGAGGCCCGAGGCAATCAGCAGGATATAGGGCAAAGGAATATCAGCCGGGTAATCCTGGCTGCTTTCGCAAGCGGTTTTTTAGTCACGATACTTGAAGCAGTCTGTACCGGCCAGACTTATCTGCCTACCGTAGGTTTTATTTTAAAGGCTACTTCTCTTAGATTAGATGCCCTAATTTATCTTTTGCTCTATAATTTGATGTTTATCGTGCCGTTAGCAGTGATTTTTCTTTTCGCTTTATTGGGTGTTACTTCCGTACAATTTTCCCAATTTTTAAAACGGCATCTTCTGATGGTAAAGGCGCTAATGGCAGCTTTGTTTTTTAGCTTAGGCATATTCTTGCTCTGGAGGGGATGATGAAAAAAATAATCTTAGCTTTAGCTTTTTTATTTTTCCCTTTGTTTATTGTTTCTGCGCAGGAAATCGGCCTTGACCCAACGCGTATTTGGGATTTTGGCCAGATACAGGAAGGCGTTATTGCAGAACACGCCTTTACCTTAAATAATGATTCGACAGAGAAAATGAATATAGAAAATATTGATACTTCTTGTGGGTGTACTGTTTCCAGCGTCGGGAAAAAAATCCTCGAACCGGGAGAAGAAACAGAGTTAAGAGTTAAATTTGACAGCAAGGGTTACAGCGGTAAGATAAAGCAATTTATTTTTGTCAACGTCAATCGCCTCAATGATCCGGTAATACAATTTGTGATTGAGGCAGATGTGAAAAAAGGAGGGTAGTTGGGTGTTTTTCTTAAAACTGAGAATGTTTATTTTGGTGGGAATTCTTTTTGCCATCGTCTATGCCGTGGCAGTAATGATCGGCTCGTATTTTGGCTTAACTAATTTTTATTTTTACCTCGGGTTATCGCTTGTCATGATGTTCATTCAATACATGATTGGCCCGAAGCTGGTTGAATGGTCCATGCATATCAAGTATATCAAAAGGGAAGAGAACCCGCGCTTATTTCAGATGGTCGAGTCGCTGAGTATGCGGGCGAATATTCCTATGCCGAGAATCGGGATAGCAGATATCCCCTTGCCGAATGCTTTTGCTTTTGGCCGTTCGATAAAAGACGGCAGGGTTTGTGTTACAAGAGGGATCCTAGGCTTGTTAAATGAAGATGAGTTAAAAGCAGTGTTGGGCCATGAGCTGAGCCATTTGAAAAACCGCGATGTGCTGACGATTACTTTATTATCGGTTATCCCGATGGTGCTTTACCGGATTGCCTGGCAATTCCTTTTTTTCGGCCGCAGCCGCGACGAACGAGGGAGTAATACCGCACTTATCGGGATAGCAGCGTTCATTTTTTATTTTATCACTAATTTATTGGTACTTTATGCTTCGCGCATCCGCGAGTATTTCGCTGATCAGGGATCAGTGTTGTTGGGTAACAAGCCGGCAAGCCTTGCCTCCAGCTTATATAAACTGGCTTATGGTTCAGCGCGAATGAATAAAGATTCATTAAAAGAAGTAGAAGGGTTGAAGGCATTTTTTATTAATGATCCTTCGCGCGGCTTAAGCGAAGTAAAGGAATTAGCGCAGTTGGATTTAGATAAAAGCGGTACTATTGATACGCAGGAACTGGAGTTATTGAAAAATAAGCAGGTAAGATTGGGCTTTGGCGATCGTTTACTTGAGGCATTTAGCACGCATCCGAATATGCTTAAGCGCATCAAGCAATTGAGTACTTATAAAGCCACGCCTGATACCTTCCAGCGCATTTAAGGCATTAAAGCATAATGAGATAGGAGAAGGCCCCGCCTGCGGCGGGGCCTTTTCTTTAATTGACAGCGTCTTTATTATAATATATAATTATAAAACTATGGAACTAAATGAAATCATCCAACAAAGACAGGCAAAAATAGAATCCTTAAAGGCAAAAGGCAGCCTGGTTTACGCCAGCGCTCCTTCTGGCTGTGTTACGATTGCTTCTGTAACTGTTGATTTTCAGGAGGGCAAAAAAGTCAGCCTTTGTGGCAGGATTACGGCAAAGCGTGCACACGGCAAGGTTAATTTCCTTGACCTGAAAGATACCACGGCAAAAATTCAGCTTTATGTGAAGGCGGATTTTTTAAATAAAGATGACTTGAGTATTTTTGAGGATATTGATATTGCCGATATCGTCAGCGTCAGGGGAGAACTTTTTAAGACGCATACCGGAGAGCCTACGCTAAAAGTAGAGGGATTGGAGGTTTTAGCGAAAACTTTAAGGCCGTTGCCTGAGAAGTGGCACGGTTTAAAGGATGTTGAGCTGCGTTACCGCCAGCGCTACCTGGATTTAATTTCTAATGAAGAAGTAAAAAAAGTATTCCTGCAGCGCGCGCAAATCATCAAGGGAATCAGGGATTTTCTCGACGCGAAATCATTTTTGGAAGTAGAGACGCCGATGATGCATTCTATTCCCGGAGGTGCTGCCGGAAGGCCGTTTAAAACATATCACAACGAATACGGCTTTGAATTATTTATGCGCATAGCCCCCGAATTATACTTAAAACGGCTTTTAGTCGGCGGCTTGGACAGGGTGTATGAAATTAACCGTTCCTTCCGCAACGAAGGAGTTTCTACAAAACATAATCCTGAATTTACCATGCTTGAGGTATATCAGGCTTATGCGAATTATGAAGATATGATGCAGCTCTCCGAAGAATTGATCACAACTGTTGCAAAACAGGCAACCGGAGGGACAAAATTTGTTTATCAGGATAAAGAAATTGATCTTGCTGTTCCCTGGCAGAGGATGTCTTTTGCAGGGTTGGTAAAAGAAAAATTCGGCATTGTCCCGGAAGATTCAGCGGAACTGATGCTTGAGAAATTACATGCCAAAGGATTAGCGCGAGATGCGCACCGGCTTTCCCGCACACAGGTAGGCAAAGTTATTGAAGATTTACTGGAGGCTGAGATGAATGTTAATCCGACTTTTGTCACGGATTATTTTACTCAGCTTTCGCCGCTTGCTCAGACGAAAAAAGATAATCCGCTGATTTCCGAAAGGTTTGAGCTGTATATCGCCGGAATGGAAGTTGGCAATGCTTATTCAGAGTTGAATAATCCGCTTGAGCAGAAAAGGCGTTTTGAAGAAGAAATTAAAGACTTAGACAAAACCGAACAAAAGATAGTTGATGAAGATTACTGCCTGGCCTTGGAGCATGGTATGCCGCCGGCAGGAGGCTTGGGGATTGGGATAGACAGATTGGTAATGCTTATGACTAACCAGTCGTCTATCAGAGATGTGATTTTATTCCCATTACTCCGGCCGCAGCAGGAATAAATTAATGAACCCCGCCCTTCTTAATTTCGGTAAGAGCGGGGATTGAGGAGGAAGGGCGGGGTGAATCTACCTTTTTTTATCAGCCTCAGGTATCTGGCAACCAAAAGAAAAGAAAAATTTATTTCTTTAATCAGCATTATTTCTGTTTTAGGCGTGGCCATCGGAGTGATGGCGTTGATTATCGTCATTGCCGTAATGGCGGGATTTGACCGTGATTTGCGCGATAAGATTGTGGGTAATTATTCGCATATCACTATTGCCAGTTACAGCGGCATAGATGCTAATAAATACGAAACTATCTCTGCAAAGTTAAAAACCAATCGTCATGTTGAGGGAATCAGCCCTTTTGTGCAGGGGCAGATTTTAGTAAAATCAGGCGATCGTTTTGTTGCTGTGGGGATAAAAGGAATAGATCCTAAAATAGAAGTAAAGACTACTAAGCTTAATCAGTACCTTATCCGCGGCAGCCTGAGTGATTTAGGAGATAACAGCCTCTTTATCGGTAAGGAACTGGCTTTTGTTTTGGGTGTGCGCGAGGGGTCGATTGTCACTACTTTTTCGCCCTTAGGCAAGCAATACAGTTTAAAAGTTGCCGGTATTTTTTATTCCGGGATGTATGATTACGACATGAATTTGGTTTTTACTAATTTAAAAACCAGCCAGGAGCTTCTGGGATTAGGTAATCAGATAAGCGGGGTGTCAGTAAAGCTGGATAATCTTTATCTGGCGGATAAATTAAAAGCCGAATTAACTGCTAGTTTAGGCATGGATTATAATTTAAGGACCTGGACAGAAGCAAATCAGAATTTTTTTGCTGCGCTGAAATTAGAAAAACTGACCATGTTTATAATCCTTACGCTGATTATTTTGGTCGCATCATTCAATATTATCAGTACGCTTATCGTAATGGTCGTTGAGAAAACTAAGGACATCGGTATCTTAAAGGCCATTGGCATGACTTCAGCGCAGATAAGAAAAATTTTTACCTATCAGGGTATACTTATCGGGGCCATTGGTACTGGCTTGGGTACTTGCGGCGGCTTATTGTTATGCTGGCTGCTGAAAAAATACGAGTTTATTAAATTACCTCAGGATATTTATTATATCGACCGTCTGCCTGTAGCAATACAAATATGGCCGGATATGATTTTGATTATTTTAGCAGCAGTGGTAATTACTTTAGCCTCAACTATTTATCCGGCAGCCAAAGCAGCAAAATTCGAGCCGGTTGAAGCATTGAGGTATGAATAGGAAAGGATTTCAGCTATCAGCATTCAGCTATCAGCATTCAGCTGACAGCTGACAGCTGACGGCTGACAGCTGGGATGCTAAAAGCAAATAATATTCACAAGGTATATTGCAATGGCAATAAATCTATCTCTATATTAAGAGGAGTAGATTTGAGCATTGATAAGGGTAAGTTTATTGCTATTGTCGGGCCTTCAGGCGCAGGTAAATCTACTTTGTTGCATATTTTAGGCGGCCTGGACAGCCCAACAAAAGGCGAGGTAATTTTTGGGGGGAAGAGCTTATATAATTTAAGCGACGCTGTTCTTAGTAATATTAGAAATAAGGATTTAGGTTTCGTTTTTCAATTCTATCATTTATTGGCTGAGTTTACGGTTTTGGAAAATGTATTGATGCCGGCGTTAATCAGCCGTCAGCCGTCAGCCGTCAGCCGTCAGCTAAGAGATGAGGCAGGAAGACTTTTACAGGAAGTGGGTTTAGGTGAAAGAAAAGACCATTTTCCCAATCAGCTTTCCGGCGGAGAGCGGCAAAGGGTTGCGCTTGCCCGCGCCTTAATTAACCGGCCGCAGCTTTTATTGTGCGATGAGCCTACCGGCAATCTTGATTCAAAAACCGGCAGTGAGATAGTTGCTTTGATAAAAAAAATAAACAGTGAAAATCAGATGGCAGTAATTTTAGTGACTCATAATGTTGAATTAGTGAAAGCAGCGGATAATATTTATTATTTGAGAGACGGGGTGCTAGCGAGCTAGGAGGTACAAAATGAAAATATATATTAATGGTAAGTTTTATACAAAAGAAAATGCAAAGATTTCCGTATTTGACCATGGGCTTTTATACGGCGATGGCGTATTTGAGGGGATTCGTTCTTATAACCGTTTGGTTTTTAAGCTTAAGGAGCATATCGAGCGGCTTTTTGAGTCTGCGCATTCGATTATGCTGAGTATTCCGCTGACAAAAGAAGAAATGATAAAGGCAGTAGTCTCTACTTTAAAAACTAATGATTTGGATAACGCTTATATCCGCCTGATTGTTACTCGTGGCGAAGGAGACCTTGGCCTTGACCCGCGTAAATGCCGCGGCAATGCTACGGTGGTGATTATCGCCGATAAAATCGCGCTTTATCCGGAGAAACTTTATAGGGATGGATTAACGATTATTACTGTTCCGACAATAAGAAATTTGCCGGAGGCATTGAATCCGCAGATTAAATCGCTGAATTACCTGAATAATATTCTGGCAAAAATTGAAGCGGTGAATGCTGGATGCGACGAAGCAATTATGCTGGATTCACTGGGCTATGTGGCAGAATGCACAGGCGATAATATTTTTATCGTTAAAAACGACCATCTCTATACCCCGCCGCAATGTATGGGCACTTTGCGTGGGATTACCCGTGATTCTATTCTGGAGATTGCCAGGAAAAATAATATTTCCGTGCATGAACATGTGATAACGCGCCACGAAGTATATATTTCTGATGAATGTTTTCTAACCGGTACTGCCGCCGAATTGATTCCGGTGGTGAAGGTTGACGGCAGGATTATTGGCAACGGCAAGCCAGGAAAAATGACCTTTAACTTGTTGAAAAAATTCAAAGAGTTGACCAAGAAAGAAGGAGTTAAGTATTAATGCTTTGTGATATCTGCGGCAAAAATCCGGCGACTGTGCATTTGACGGAAATCGTCAATGAAGAGATGACCGAGCTGCATCTTTGCGAAACATGCGCTCAGGCAAAGAGCCAGCAAATGGAACAGCAATTTGGCTTAAGCGATCTTCTCGCAGGTATGGCGGATTTTGATAAACCTGTTTCCGGAGAGGAAACTATATCCAGTCAGTGCCCGAATTGTAAGCTTACTTACACTGATTTTAAAAAAATTGGCCGCCTCGGCTGCGGTGAATGTTATACTGCTTTTAGAAAATATCTCGGGCCTCTTTTAAAAAGAATTCACGGCTCGGGCGAGCATGCAGGAAAAGTGCCGATAAAATTAGCTAAAACGATTTCCCGCAAAAAAGCAGGCACAGAAGAATTGCGCCTGAAATTACAGAAGGCAATCGAAACCGAAGCTTTTGAAGAAGCGGCAAGGATACGCGATCAGATCAAAGAATTAGAAAAAAAACAACAGGACGAAAATGCAGCTGAATGATTTTTTAAATCATACTTCTGAATGGTTAAAGGGCACTGGCCCGCATTCGGATATTGTTATTTCCAGCCGTATCCGCCTGGCACGAAATTTAGCTAAAGCGTCTTTTCCGCATTGGGCAGATAAATTGCAGGGCAAGGTTGTGCTGGAGGCTATTGAGGCGGCAGTAAAGAAAAACAACTACTTTAAAAATACTGCATCTTTTCGGCTGGATGATGTTGATGCTGTGGATAAACAATTTTTAGTTGAACGGCATTTAATGTCTATGGAGCATGCCCAGAAAAGCGAAAACAAAGCAGTAATTATTGATACCGACGAAGTTATCGCGATAATGGTTAATGAAGAAGATCATTTAAGGATTCAGGTGATGCAGTCGGGATTCAATCTTTTTGAAGCTTGGGGTATTATTAATAATATTGATGATTTGCTCTCAAAAGAATTATCTTTTGCTTTTCTGCCGGAATGGGGATATCTGACTGCTTGTCCTACTAATGCCGGCACAGGCATGCGCGGTTCAGTGATGCTGCATCTTCCGGCGCTGGTGATGACCCGGCAGATTAACCGCGTACTGGCTGCAATTGCTAAATTAAGTTTTGCAACCCGCGGCTTGTATGGCGAAGGTACGCAAGCCAGTGGGAATTTTTTCCAGATTTCCAATCAGGTTGCTTTGGGGCATAGCGAGGAAGAAATTATAGAAAATATTAACGGTTTAATCCGTCAGATTATTGAGCAGGAAAATCAGGCGCGCCAGGCATTGCTTTCCAAGAACAGAGCACTTCTTGAAGACCGGGTAAACCGCAGCTTCGGAATTTTAAAAAGCGCTTACATTATTTCAAGCGATGAAACTATAGAATTATTATCAATGGTCAGGTTAGGCTGTGATTTGGGGATCGTCAATAAATGCATGGACCGCCGCACTATCAATGAATTATTTTTGATTACCCAGCCGGCACATTTACAGAAGATTGAGAATAAAAAACTTACTTCACAAGAAAGGGATGTAAAGAGAGCGGAATTAATAAGGACTAAATTGAAGATTCAATGACAAATGACAAAATTCAAAGCACAAAATAAATCAAAAATCAAAATGTCAAATATCAAAACAAAAGTTTTGTCATTTGGATTTTGTTATTTAAATTTATTTTGAATTTTGGATTTTGGTATTTGAATTTTAATGTAAAGATATGGGAGGAGAAATGTTTAACCGTTTCACAGAGCGTGCGCGCAAAGTTATCATTTTAGCTAAAGAAGAAGCAAGGCGTTTTAATCATGATTATATCGGCACCGAACATATCCTTTTAGGGCTGATCCGCGAGGGCGAAGGCGTTGCCGCGGCAGTATTACAGAAATTAGGAGTCTCATTAGAAAATATCCGTATTGAAATAGAAAAATTAGTCCAGCCCGGCCCGGCAACCCAGATTATCGGAGATATTCCTTTTACCCCGCGGGCAAAAAAAGCCCTGGAATTAGCAGCAGAGGAAGCGCGCTCCTTGGGCCATAATTATATCGGCACAGAACATTTATTACTTGGCCTGATCCGCGAGGGTGAAGGCGTTGCTTCACAGGTGCTTTTAAATCTGGGCCTTGATTTAAATGCCGTCAGAAATGAAATTATGGAACTTTTAGGTTCGGCTTTGCCTGGATTCGGCGCTCCCGGAGCCCAGCAGGCAAAAACTAAAACTCCGGCATTAGATGCTTTTGGCCGTGACCTGACTGCACTGGCAAAAGAAAATAAGCTTGATCCGGTGATTGACCGCAAGCAGGAAATTGAGCGGGTGATTCAGATTTTAAGCCGCCGCACAAAAAATAATCCTGTGCTTTTAGGCGAAGCAGGCGTGGGTAAAACAGCCATCGTGGAAGGCTTAGCACAGGGAATTATCTCCGGGAATATTCCGGAAATTTTAAGAAATAAACGTATTATTGTTTTAGATTTGGCTTTAATGGTCGCCGGAACAAAATACCGCGGCCAGTTTGAAGAGCGGATTAAAGCGGTGATGGAGGAAATTAAGCGTTCACAGGATGTGATTATTTTTATTGATGAATTACATACGCTTGTCGGTGCAGGCGCTGCCGAGGGGGCAATTGACGCTTCGAATATTTTAAAGCCGGCTTTATCGCGCGGAGAAATTCAGTGTATCGGCGCCACTACCATGGATGAATACCGCAAGCATATCGAGAAAGACGCTGCCTTAGAGCGTAGATTTCAGACGATTATGGTTGAGCCTCCTTCGGTTGTGCAAACCATTGAAATACTTAAAGGCCTTCGGGATAAATATGAGGCGCATCATCGTGTTACATTCCGCGATGATGCCTTAGAAGCCGCGGCAAAGTTATCCGACCGTTATATTTCAGGAAGATTCCTGCCGGATAAAGCAATTGATTTAATTGATGAGGCAGGATCCCGTGCAAGGCTTAATGTTTTGATTGTGCCGCCGGAGATTAAAGAGCTGGAGGCAAAAGTTGAATCTGTGCGTAAAGAAAAAGAAGCTTTTATTAAATCTCAGGATTTTGAAAAAGCAGCCGCGCTGAGGGATTTGGAAAGAAATGTTCGTCAGGACCTGGAGCGGTTAAATAAAGAATGGTCACAGGCCAAAGATAAAATGCGGCCCGAAGTCGGAGAAGAAGAGATCGCCAAAATTGTAGCGCAGTGGACAGGTATTCCTACTTTCCGGCTGGAGGAAAAAGAAACCGAAAAATTGTTGAAGATAGAGGATGAATTACGCGCGCGCGTGATCGGGCAGTCAGAAGCGATCAGCGCCATTGCTCATGCTATCAGGCGTTCGCGCGCTGGAATTAAAGATCCCCGGAGGCCAATTGGCTCTTTTATTTTCTTAGGGCCCACGGGTGTGGGGAAAACTCTGCTTGCCCGTGCTTTGGCAGAATTTATGTTTGGCGATGAAGACGCGCTTTTACAATTAGATATGTCAGAATATATGGAAAAGTTTAATGTTTCCCGCTTGATTGGTGCCCCTCCCGGATACGTCGGATATGAGGAGGGTGGCCAGTTAACCGAAAGGGTAAGAAGAAGGCCGTATGCAGTAATCTTGCTGGATGAGATTGAAAAAGCTCATCCGGATGTTTTTAATTTGTTGCTGCAGGTTTTTGAAGACGGCCGGCTTACCGATAGTTTCGGCAGGAAAGTTGATTTTAGGAATAGCCTGGTGATCATGACTTCCAATGTCGGCGCGGAATTAATACGTAAAACCGGCTCGCTGGGCTTTAAGACGCAAAAAGAAGAAGTTACCTATCAGGAAATGAAAGAAAAGCTGCTTGAAGAAGTAAAACGTACTTTTAAACCGGAATTCTTAAACCGCATAGACGATATAATAGTTTTCCGGCCTTTGTCAAAGGAAGACCTGATGGGGATTATTGATATTGAGATAGGCCTTGTGGCAGCGCGTTTAAAAGAGCAGAATATTTCTCTGGAAGTTACCCCGGAGGCAAAAGAATTCTTAATTGAAAAAGGTTTTGATCCGGTTTTTGGCGCCCGGCCGCTGAAACGGACAATTCAGAGATTTCTCGAGGATCCTCTGGCCTCGGAAATAATTTCCAAGAGGTTTAAAGAAGGGTCAATGGTAAAAATAACGCGTAAGAATGAGGAGTTGGTTTTCGTATGAAGATGCCTCAACAGTTTTTTATAAATATTGGCCAGAAGGTTTTTTATTTCCTTTATTTTGTCGGCGGGATGGTTAATTTAGCAAGCCAGACAATTTATCTGACTTTCATGCCGCCGTATAAAAAAGACCGAATTATGGAGCAGGCAAAAAAAGCGGGTTTTGATAGCTTGCCGATAGTTTCGCTGGTCTCCCTATTTATTGGTTTTATTTTTGCCTTGCAAACTGCTTATTTTATGCAGCGCATGGGTTCGGAAATTTATATTGCCAGTTTAGTGGCATTGGCTTTGGTCAGGGAATTAGGGCCGGTAATTACAGCGTTAGTTGTGGCAGGCCGCGTAGGTGCGGCGATTACCGCAGAACTCGGATCAATGCAGGTTACCGAGCAAATAGATGCCTTGGAAACTTTGGCTACTAACCCGATAAAATATTTAGTAGTTCCGCGTTTTGTGGCATTAAGTTTAATGCTACCCCTTTTGACGCTCTATGCCGATATTATCGGAATTTTCGGAAGTTACCTGATTTGCGTCTATAAACTCGGTATCTCAAGCGGTATGTATATTCATGTTACTTTTGATGCTTTGCTCTATAAAGATCTCTTTACAGGGCTGCTGAAGACAGTATTTTTCGGGATGATCATTGCTTTTGTCAGTTGTTTCGAAGGGTTTAACGTAGAAGGCGGAGCAGAAGGCGTGGGACAAGCAACTACGCGTAGTGTTGTGACCAGCTTTATTCTGATTATCATGTGCGATTGTTTCTTTACGGCGATTTTCTATTTCCTATTTCCTTAAAAAAAAATGATGATCGACATACAGGGAGTAAGCAAGTCTTTTGGTACGCATAAAGTGCTTAATGAAGCGAGCCTCAAAATTGAGAGAGGCACGACTTGCGTAATTATCGGCCGCTCAGGCTGTGGTAAATCCGTGCTTTTAAAGCATATCGTCGGTATATTGCATCCTGATCAGGGTAAAGTTTTTGTCGACGGTAAGGAAGTGAGCTGCCTTAATGAAGCAGGGATGAATGCGCTGCGTATGAAAATCGGCATGGTTTTTCAGGGCGGGGCGCTTTTTGATTCATTGACCGTGGGAGAAAATGTCGGTTTCGGCCTGATTGAACATCGGAAAATCGGCCAGCGTGAATTATTAGAAAGAGTTGAAGAGTCGTTATGTATGGTCGGGCTCTGCGGTATTGCTAATCTGATGCCTTCGGAGTTAAGCGGCGGGATGAAAAAGCGTGTGTCTTTGGCGCGCGCTCTCTGTATTAAGCCGGAATTAATTCTTTATGATGAACCGACAACCGGAGTTGATCCGATTACTGCTGCCAGCATCAATGAGTTAATTAAAAGCTTACACGATAAATTACAGGTTACTTCCATCGTTGTTACGCATGATATGGTTAGCGCTTATACCGTAGCAGACAGGATTGCTATGCTGTATCAGGGAAAAATTATTGCTGACGGTTCACCTCAGGAAATTCAAAGTAGCACACATCCTGTAGTGCATCAATTTATTAATGGTTTGGCCCAGGGGCCGATTACAGAAACTCTTGATCATGATAGCAGGATTAAACAATAAGGGGGTTATAAAATGATATTTGGCAAAACAAAACTGGAATTAAAAGTAGGGGTTTTTGTTTTCTTTGGCCTTATAATTTTGTCTATATTCGTTTTATCAGTCGGCAAGGTAAAAACCTGGACTTCCGGATACCGTGTCAGTTGTGTTTTTAATTTTGTTAACGGTATTAAGTTTGGTGCGCCGGTTAGGTTTGCTGGTGTTGATGTCGGAGAAGTAAAACACATTGAATTTTTCCGGCCCGAGGGAGAACAAAAAGAAAAAGTGAGAATAACCTGTTTTGTAAAGAATAGCACAAAAATTCCTGCAGATTCCGCAGTTTGGGTAAATACACTGGGGCTGTTGGGCGAGAAATATATTGAAATTATGCCCGGTAAAGATTATTCCAATATCCTTCTTGCCGGACAAAGCCTGCAAGGTAGTGATCCGCTGGCAATGCAGGAGATAGGTGAAATGGCCAAGAAAATTGCTACTGACCTTGATGATACCTTGGTAAAAATAAAGAAAGGTGAAGGTACGGTCGGTAAATTACTTTATGACGAGTCCCTGTATGATAATTTAAACGCATTTATTGAGGATCTCAAAAAGAACCCGTGGAAGTTATTTTATAAGAGTTCGGAGAAGAAGTAGGTAGTAGGTAGGTAGAGATGAAAACTAAAACTATATTTTCCTGTCAAACCTGCGGTTATCAGGCTCCAAAATGGCTGGGCCGTTGCCCTGATTGCAACAGCTGGAATACTTTTGTCGAAGAAGATTATGCTCTTCCTTCTTCAGGTAAACAGAAAGAGCGCACTGCACTGTATAAAGACGAGCCGGTACTTTTAAAGGACGTGGAGGTAAAAGAAGGCCAGCGTTTTAAAACCGGCATCTCGGAACTCGATAGAGTGCTAGGTTCAGGAATCGTAAAAGGTTCTGTGATATTAATAGGAGGAGACCCTGGAGTTGGTAAATCAACTATCGCCCTTCAGGTATCCAGCCAATTAGCCAAACAGAATCACACTGTGCTTTACATCAGCGGCGAGGAATCTGTGCATCAGACTACTTTAAGGGCACAGCGCTTAGGTTACGAAAGCAAAGAAGGCAATTTATATATCGTTAATCAGACGGACCTGGAACTAATTACTGAATATATAAAAAAAATAAAGCCTGAAGTTGTAATTATTGATTCAATACAGGTGATTTTTGATCCGGCAGTCGGCTCTGCTGCGGGAAGTGTTGCGCAGGTCAGGGAGTGTTCCGGCATGCTTACGCAATTAGCGAAAACTACCGGCACTTCTATGTTTATTATCGGCCACGTTACTAAAGAAGGAAGCATTGCCGGGCCGCGCGTATTGGAGCATATCGTTGATACCGTGCTTTATTTTGAAGGCGACAGGTTCAGTATTTACCGGATTCTGCGCGCCACTAAGAACAGGTTTGGCTCAACTAATGAAATCGGTGTATTTGAAATGTGTCCGGCTGGCTTAAAAGAAGTAAAAAATCCATCGGAGATTTTTTTATCGGAGAGGCCCAAGGATGTTTCTGGTTCAGTTGTCACTTCAATACTAGAAGGTTCACGTCCGCTGCTAGTGGAAATTCAGGCTTTAGTGAGCAAGGCAAATTTTGGCTATGCCCTGCGCCGGGCGCAGGGTTTTGATTACAACCGGATGAATTTATTAATTGCAGTCCTGGAAAAACGCATTGGGTTGCATCTGGAGACAGAAGATGTTTTTTTAAATGTTGCCGGTGGCATAAAAATAGAAGATCCGGCAGCTGACTTGGCAGTCTGCGTTGCCGCTGCTTCGGCATTCCGTGAGCAGCTAGTATTACCGGAAGCAGTATTTTTGGGAGAAGTAGGTTTGGCAGGAGAAATCAGAAGTATCTCTCAGATTGCCCTGCGCTTGAATGAGGCGGAAAAGCTGGGGTTTAAGCGTTGCGTCTTGCCGCGCAATATCGTCAAGAATTTACACGCTAAAGATATAGAACTGATACCGGTTTCATCATTAAAAGAGGCGTTGGAGATAGCCTTGAAGAAGTAGAAAGGGAGGAAGGGATGAATTTATTATTATTACGTTTTCTTTTTATCGTCGGTAGTACAATTGTCAGCTATCAGGTATTAGCAGTGCACGGCTCAAATCTTTTCGGCGGCTTGATCGGTTTTTGTTCTGCGGTGCTGATTATTTTTCTTGAGATCGGAATGCGTAAAGTGTCGGTAAGGGGTTTATCAAGCACAGTTTTCGGATTGATCTTAGGTTTAATTATGGCAAAGTTGGTTACTGATGCTTTTATACTTACGCCGGTGCCGCAGGAAACTATGCCGATTATCCGGGTAAGTTTAACGCTGATTTTTTGTTATCTCGGCATGGTCTTGGGCCTGCGCGGAAAAGATGAATTCAATATTATTATCCCCTATGTCCGCCTGCGCAGACAGGATCAGATGCAGGAACTGACTGTAGTGGATACCAGCGTAATTATCGACGGAAGGATCCTGGATATTATGAAGACGAAGTTTCTTGAGGGTAAAATCGTGATTCCGAAGTTTGTCCTGAAAGAGTTACAACAAATCGCCGATTCTACTGATCCGATTAAGCGGCAGCGCGGGCGCCGGGGATTAGAGATGCTGCATACTATACAGAAAGAAGCATCGCAGGATATTAATTTACACGAAGAAGAATTTTCCGATACTCCGGAAGTAGACGCAAAATTAGTCAAGCTGGCAAAATTAATGGATGCAAAAATTTTGACCGTGGATTTTAACCTCAACCGTGTAGCTTCTTTGCAGGGGATTAAAGTGCTGAACATCAATGAATTGGCAAATGCCTTAAAGCCGGTGGTTTTCCCGGGTGAGATGATGCAGGTAAAACTGATTAAAGAGGGTAAAGAGCATAATCAGGCTATAGGCTACCTTGAAGACGGAACAATGGTAGTGGTAGAAGAGGGCCGCAAGCTCTTGGGGCAGGAAATAAAGGTAATGGTTACTTCAGTCTTGCAGACTCAGGCAGGCAGGATGATTTTTACTAAAATAGATCGTTAAGTGAAGGCATAAGTTATGGAGTCCCGCAAGGCGGGACGAACATAACTTATATGCCTGAACTTACCCCGCCGTAGGCGGGGTTAATTCGCCCCGCTGGGGGCGGGGCTCATTAAGATGTATGTTTCTGCGATAGTCCTTGCTGCGGGCAGGGGGATAAGGTTTAAGTCAAGGTGCCCTAAACCCTTGGTTAATATAAATTCTAAACCGCTTATAATCTATTCTCTTGAAACGCTCAGCAAAAGCCCGTTGATTAAAGAAATCATTGTTGTTGCCAATTCTTTTAATCAAAAACAGATTATCCGCCGGATTAAAAAATATCGTTTAAAGAAGGTTATGAAAATAATCCTAGGCGGTAAAGAACGCCAGGATTCAGTTTTTAACGGCTTGAAATCAATAAATGCAGCCGCGGATTTAGTTTTAATTCATGACGCTGCGCGGCCTTGCATAAATACAAAACTTATTCTCGCGTTGATTTCTGAAAGTAAGAAAACGGGTGCTGCAATTGCCGGAGTACCGGTGAAGGCGACGATAAAATTAGCTTTCAGCTCTCAGCTTTCAGCTGTCGGCAGAACCGTAGTAAAACAGACATTAGACAGGGAGAATCTCTGGGAGATACAGACGCCGCAGGTTTTTAAAAAAGGCTTAATCCTCGAAGCATATCGTAAATTCGGAAAATCGCCTGTTACCGACGATGCGATGTTAGTGGAAAAATTAGGCAGAAAAGTTTATCTGGTTTTAGGCTCGTATAATAATATCAAGATAACTACTCCGGAAGATTTGCTCATTGCAGGAGCTATTATTAAAGGAAGGTAATATGTCTTATAGAATCGGTATGGGTTATGATATTCATCGTTTAACCGAAGGCCGCAAGCTTTTTATCGGCGGTTTTGAGGTTCCTTATTTCAAAGGTTTGTTGGGCCATTCTGACGGTGATGTACTATTGCATGCTATTTGCGATGCTATGCTTGGCGCGATCTCAGAAGGGGATATCGGAGCTCATTTTCCTGACACTGAGCCGAAATTTCAGGGTATTGCCAGCGCTGAATTGTTAATTAAAGTTTATGAATTGGTAAAAAATAAAGGTTATAAAGTGGTGAATATCGATACGGTTATCATTGCTCAGGAGCCGGTGCTTGCGCCGTTTAAAAAGAATATACAGAATAGCATTGCCGAAATTTTGGATATTAAAACGGAGTTTATCAGCGTAAAAGCAAAAACCAATGAAGGCTTGGGGGATATCGGAAAAAAAGAAGCAATCGCCACGTATACCGTAGTCCTATTAACCAAAGAAGCTAAGGGGGAATAAAATGGCGCTTTTGGTCAATATTTTACTCATTCTTTTAGGTTTATTTTTGCTTAAAATTATTTTGATTGCGCTTTTCTTTTTTAAAGAAATCAGGGCAGCGCAGAAAAGAGATCCGGCTGCCAAAGGTTTTTTAGAAGTGCTTTTTTTGTATCAGGGCCTGCACGCTTTGATTGCTCATCGTATCGCGCATGCGCTCTATAAGATGCATTTTTTCTTTTTAGCGCGTTACTTAAGCCAGCTTTCCCGCTGGGCAACCGGAATAGAAATTCATCCGGGTGCTAAAATAGGCCGCAGCTTTTTTATTGACCATGGCATGGGCGTAGTAATTGGTGAAACCGCAATTATCGGAGACAATGTACTTTTGTATCAGGGTGTGTCTTTAGGCGGAACGAGCCTTGAAAAAGGCAAGCGCCATCCGACTATCGGCAATAATGTGGTTATCGGCGCAGGAGCAAAAGTTTTGGGTAATATTACCGTGGGCGATGATTCTTATATCGGAGCAAATGCTGTGGTAATCCAGGATGTTCCGCCGAATTCCACAGTTGTCGGTGTGCCGGGTAGGATTACCAAGCAGGACGGCAAAAAAATCGAAACGAGCCTTGATCATATCCACACGCTTGATCCGATTAAGCAGTCGGTTGATGAGCTGGAGAAACGGATTAAAAATTTAGAGAATAAGGGTTAGGCGTAACAGTCTCGCGTGTGTCTTGTCTGTATTTTTGCGGGAATGTTTTGTAACGATTAGATTGGCCGCGGGTCCTGCCTAATTGTCATTGCGAGGGCACGAAGTGCCCGAAGCAATCCCGTTTTTTGAGATTGCTTCGTCGGGATTCGCCCTCCTCGCAATGACTGCTTACAGCCGCAATGCAGTTTTGGACAGTTAATTATGAATAAACCAATTTATATTTATAATTCTTTAACCCGCAAGAAGGAGGAGTTTGCTCCTATAAACTCGCCTAAGGTGAATATTTATACTTGTGGTGTTACGGTTTATGATGATAGTCATATCGGCCATGCCCGCAGTCTTTATATTTTCGACGTAATCAGGCGTTATCTTAAGTATCGCGGTTTTGAAGTTAAATTTGTGCG
>JALOQJ010000003.1 GCA_025453445.1 Candidatus Omnitrophota bacterium | reverse complement strand
CGCAAAAGTATTGATAGCGGTATCAATAGGCCCATGCCGATGCCAAAATACTTATAGATGCCAATGCCTTTTTTCTCAACCATTGTAAAAAATTCATACAGCCCGAAACCGATAAAAACGGTTGCGGCAATTGCACAAACCCAGTCAATATAAATTGTGGCAACAATGATCCCGATCAGGATGATAGCGCTGGCCATGCGTTTGATTAACATTTTATACCTCCGAATCGTCGCTCTCTCTTCTGATATACCCGAATTGCCTTTTTAAAATCGCTTGTGCCGAAATCCGGCCAATGAGTTTCAGGAAAATATAATTCCGCATATGATAATTGCCAGAGAAGAAAATTACTTAAGCGCATTTCACCGCTGGTACGGATTAAAAGCTCAGGATCCGGCAAATCCGCGTTATAAAAAAACGATCTGAACTTATCAATATCTAAATCCGCGGGGTTAATTTCTCCCCTCATAGCTGCTTCGGCAAATTTGCGCGCCGCATCAGTAATTTCCTGCCTTGCTCCGTAATTCAGGGCCAAAACTACGGTCAGGCCGGTATTTGCTTTTGTCTTTTCTACGACAGCGATGATTTTATCTTGCACATATCCGGGCAAAGGATCTTTTCTGCCGATTACTACAAGCCTGATATTTTTTTTATGCAGCAAATTAGCCTCGCGGCCGAGAAAACCCACCAGCGCGCGCATCAACATATCAATTTCTTTTTTCGGCCGAACCCAATTTTCCGTAGAAAAAGCAAATAGAGTCAGGAATTTAACGCCGCAGTCGCCTGCTGCTTTTAATACCTCACGTACCCTTTTTAAGCCTTCGCGATGGCCGGCAGTACGCGGCAAACCCCGCTTCTGGGCCCAACGACCATTGCCGTCCATAATAATAGCAATGTGCTGAGGAATACTGCTTTTACTAACCATATTACTTTTCTTTTTGCGTTTTTATTGGTGGACCCGGTAATCTATATCGGGGAATATGTTATCTTTGTACTCGATATCCGCAAGCCAGTTTTCATCAACAGAATTTGATTTTATCTGCTCGTATAAACTATTGAACCGTAAGAGGTGTTCCTTGGTGCGGCGGACGGCATATTCGATATGCGTACCGGTGCCCATAATAAATGCCCAGTCAGAACTCTGGGCCAGAAGCAATTCCCGCAGAGCTTGATTCAGCGCTCTCTGCAACAGGCCGTTAACAGAAGAACGGGAAAAATCTTTTGCTAATTCAGTCATGCGGAAAGATGCCTGATGCAAATGCCGGTAAATCCAGTCATTTGTCCCCTGCAGCCACATTTCATTGTAGCCCTTCCATCCCCAACTGGAAGCTGAAGGCGTTACCACCTGATTGCGCGGATTTTCCGACAAATACTCCGAAGGAGTAACCATGCGGATTGTTTTTTGGTCAAAATAAATTTTTCGCATTAAAAATTCCAGCCACATCGGCCCCTCATACCACCAGTGGCCGTAAAGCTCGGCATCATATGGAGAAATAATCAACGGTTTCTTCTGCATAAAATCATAAAGGTATTCTACCTGCTTTTCGCGGTTAAAAAGAAAATTCCCCGCATGCTCCGCTGCTTTTTCCCTTGCCCAATGGCAATTATAGGGCTGCTTATTCTCACTGCCGGTAATCCGGTAATATTTAATGCCGGTAGAAATCCTGATGCCATCAGGATGGATATAAGGCTTAATATAATCAAAATCCAGGTCAAAACCGATATCACGGTAAAATTCCCGGTAAACATAATCACCAGGATAACCCTCGATAGACGACCAAACTTGTTTTGAAGATTCCAAATCCCTGCCAAAACAGGCAACGCCGGATTTACAATAAACAGGCGCAAAAACTCCGTATTTAGGCCGCGGCGAACCATGCAGTACGCCGTGTGCGTCGCTGAAAAAATAACGGATACCTGCCTCTTTAAGAATTTCATCATGCCCCGGCTGAAATCCGCATTCCGGCAGCCATATCCCCTGGGGTTTCCTGCCAAAGGCTTTTTCATAATGGCTCACCGCTACTTTAATCTGCGCCTTTACCGAATCCCGGCATACATCCATTAAAGGAAAAAACCCGTGGGTTGCCCCGCAGGTAATAATTTCTAAATTACCGGAATCCTGGAACCTCTTAAAAGCCTGGACAAGATTGCACTGATACCTCTCAAAGGTGTCGCGTGAACGGCAAAAACTATCCAAATACATATTTGCCAACGCATTAAACTCCGGCTGCCAACGCGTCCTTTCCACTTCCTTATGCGCCAGCTCTATCAGCCTGTTGATATGCTTCAGGTACCTCTCCTGTAACAAAGAGTCAGAAAGCATAGAAATCAAAGTAGGCGTCAGGGACATAGTAATCCTGAAGCCCACCTTATCATTCGATAAAGACTCAAAGGCGTTAATTAAAGGGATATAGGTTTCGGTAATTGCCTCATAAAGCCAGTCTTCTTCCAGGAAATTTTCATGTTCAGGGTGCCGCACAAAAGGAAGGTGGCTATGTAAAACTATGCAGAGATATCCTTTGCTCATCGTGGAATTATTTTGTTTCCTTATTAACCACAGGGGTTATAGTTATCGTATCTATGCTGTCTGCGGATGTGCCTTTAACCGGAATAACCTGTTTTCCGTCGGGGAGAGCAAAACGTAAGGAGAATGTACCATCTGGTTTTAACTTTATTGCATTACCCTGGACAGTTACTTTTGCATCCGGCTCAGTTGCGCCGTAAAGAATTAATTCGGTATTCACTACCATCCAGAATTTCCGTTCTTTCTGCACTCTCTTTACCGGGCTGGCCATGGAAGCAAGGCCTCCTGAAGAAAGCGTGCCGGAAAACAAGGCCCTTCTCATTGCCTGCTGCCATGCCTTAGCAGGAGAACTCTTGCCAAAACCAAATCCCATCCCATAGAGCCGGGCAAACATATCTTCAGGAATCATCCATTCTTCGTCGGTAATCCAGGAGGGGCTATCTAACGGCGTATGCACAATATTAGAACGGGCAATCAGGATAAACTCACCCGACGCAAGCCTTAAACCTATATCTACGCACCATGACCTGCCCGGGCCCTGTGTATCAATATACCAGCTGTTAGCGCCGTAATTAATTTCCACGTCAAAGAAACGATGCGCGTTTGTCCCGTCAAAATTAATAGAGCTAACGTCATAAACCCTTAAAATTATTTTGGCGGCTTGAAACGCGCTGCCTAATTTATGTTTTAAATTTTCCAGCGTATCAGGGGTAATTTCCCAATAAGTATGCAGCCACCATGGATCACGCACCTGCAGGACAATCCTATTCTGTCCATAACGGGAAGGCAATTCCTGTAATATCCGGGGAGCTGTTTTAACGGTAACAGGAGTTGAGAATTTGGCTTTTTCAACTGTGGTTTCCTGAGTCCCCAAAACTTCCTTTTTAAATTCTCCTGCCTCTTCTTTAACTTTGGTTCTCGGCAACGCAGAGATTTTTTTCAGCTTTGGTTCTTTTTTCTTTCCTGCAACTAAGCTGATTAACTTTTCTTTTATCTTACGCAATATCGCCATAAGAACCACCTCCCTCGCTTATTCTTACAATAAAAAGGGGGATAAATATCCCCCTTTCGAACAAAAATTCGTTCTTTTTATCGCACACTATTTCATTTTTTAGGTTTTATGGACTTACCGGTCAATAAAGCTTCCTTCAAATCTTCTTCCAGCGCTTCTTTAAGCTTAGTAACCTTCTGTAATTCCTCTTTCAGGCTCTGATCCACCAGTTGTTCCTGCACTAACGCTTTTTTCGTTGCCTGATGAGCTGCTTTTTCCGCTTCCAGGTCCTGATTGAGGCTAGTTAACTTCTCTTCAAGAACGGTTTTATCTTTCATAAAACTACTCATTTTCTCTTCAATGTCAAGCCGCGTGGACATTTCTTTATCCCGCGCGGATTTCTGCCGCCGCGCATTCGTACAGGAGCTAATTGAACCGATAAAAAATATGGCGGCCAAAATCGCTAAAATCAAAATAATCCGGTTTTTCAAACTCTCCTCCATATCGCTACTCCTGTTTTATTTAAGGTTTTCCTCTGGCTCTGCTAATTTTCCGGAATCTTTTTCTTCTGTTTCTTTTACTTTTGTTACCTGAGGTAAAATCACAATTTCTACGCGCCGGTTCAGCTGACGGCCTTCTTTACTATCATTAGAGGCAACCGGCCGGTATTCTCCATAGCCAATCGCTGAAACACGGTCAGGAGAAATACCTTTGTTATCAACAAGATAATGCAAAACGCTTAATGCGCGCGCTGTAGATAATTCCCAGTTAGACTTCCATCCCGAAGATCTAATCGGAATGTTATCCGTATGGCCTTCGATTCCTACATTTAATTGCGGGACATTATCTTCCAGGACGCGTGCAACCTTATCAAGAGAATTATAGGCAGAACTACGCACCTTTGCTTTTCCGGAATCAAATAAGACATCAGCGACGAAAGTAATAACCAAACCTTTCTCGCTCATTCTCAGGCTGATTTGTTTATCCTTAATTTCCTGTGCCAGCCTTTCATCAAGCAGCTTCTTTGCCTGATTCAACTCATCCAACTGGGAAGTTAATTCCTGAATTTTTTCCGTATCCGATCGCCTGCCGGTCTGAAAAATAAAAGTACAGCCTGCAAGGCTAAAAGCTAAAAATAAAACTAAAGCTGATTGGGTGAATGATTTAATTTTCATCAAAAAAACCTCCGGTTTTAATCAGTTTGGAATGGAATTTAACTATAACATAATCAATGGGTTTAGTCAAGAAAAAATCGTTTCTTCTCTTGAAGAGCCCACAGAGACCAAAGTAATTTTTGCTCCCAGCATATCCTGTAGTATTTTAAGATAATTCTTTGCTTGTTTAGGCAGGCACTGGTAATCTTTTATCCGGCTTAAGTTTTCATCCCAGCCGGGTATTTCTTTATAAATACAACTTGCTTTTTTTAATACTTCCGGATCATACGGGTATTCCCTGAATATCTTACCTTTATATTTATATCCTGTGCAGATTTTAATTGATTTCAGGCCGTCTAAAACATCCATCTTCATAATTGCCAGTTCGGTTATCCCGCTTAACATCACCGCCTCTTTTACCATCAGGCTGTCAAACCAACCGCACCTGCGCGGCCGGCCGGTAGTAGCGCCGAATTCCTTGCCTTTATTCCTGATGAATTCCTCAAATTTAGGTTCAAATTCCGTCGGGAAAGGGCCCTCGCCGACCCGCGTAGTATAGGCCTTGGCTATACCGATAATTTTATCTATTGCCCGGGGAGAAACCCCTGAACCGATACATGCACCGCCGGCAATGGTCGAAGAAGAAGTAACAAAAGGATATGTCCCGAAGTCAATATCAAGAAATGTACCTTGCGCGCCTTCAAAAAGCACATCTTTGCCTTGAGCAATCTCTCTATTTAATAATTTAACGGTATCGCAGATATATTTCGAGGCTGACCTGCCATAGTTTAAATAATTCTTGTAGATATCCGCGAATTTAAATCCCGGATGCTGATAAACTTTTTTGAGAATTTCGTTTTTTTCCTTCAGGTTATCCTCTAATTTATCCTTCAGAATGGCGGGGCTTAAAAGATCCTGCATCCTGATGCCGCAACGGTTTATTTTATCAGCATAGCATGGCCCGATTCCCCGTCCGGTAGTGCCGATCTTATTTGTCCTTTTTGTTTCACGTAATTTATCTAAAATTTTGTGATACGGCAAAATTACATGCGCCAGGGAAGAAATTTTCAGCCGGTTATCAATATTTATCCCTGCTTTGGATAAACCTTCGATTTCTTTATTCAGCATTTCAGGATCCACCACTACTCCGCTGCCAATGCAGCAGATTTTCCCCTTATGCAATATTCCTGATGGGATAAGATGAAAAATAAATTCCCTTCCATCTACTACCACAGTGTGCCCGGCATTACTGCCGCCCTGATAACGCATAATCACATCAACTTGGGCTGAAAGGATATCAATTACCTTCCCCTTACCTTCATCACCCCATTGTGTGCCAACGAGTACGATATTCATTTTATGGATTCATGGTAAATATTTTTTCTGCGATTTCCGGATACTTAGCGATAAAATTAAGCTCCTCATCAACCAGCGGTTTCTGATTGTGCACATTGGCATAACGCACAAGTTCCAGAACCTTTGTTGCATCAGCATCATTTTTGAATTCAACTTCTAATTTTTCATAAACATTCCTGAAGCCCTTGATACCGGAATATTCCCCGGCAGTAATTTTGCGGCCGGTTTCAATAATTTCCGGCTCCCCCCGTCCCAGCTCCTCAAAATCATACAGCTCATAGTTACGCCTGTCTTTCAGAGCACCGTCGGCATGAATCCCCGACTCATGGGCAAAAGCATTGGCGCCGATACCCGGCTGGTTTATGGGAATCGGCACGCCAAAAGCATAAGAGGCATATTTGCAGATTTTCCATGCCATCTTCAGGTTAATTCTCTCATCAAGATGATAATCCTGCATGCCATTCCCGTACTTGATCGCCAAAATTACCGAAACTAAATCCGCATTGCCTGCGCGCTCGCCCATTCCGTTAACACAGGTATTAATATAGGTATCGCAACCAGCATCAATTGCTGCTTTGGCACCGGCAATGGAATTAGCTACCACCAACCCCAAATCATTATGACAATGAATTTCTATCGGCATCTGCACTGCTTCTGCCAAAACTTTGATCCGCTCATAAATTGAAAAAGGCGTATCGCAGCCTAAAGTATCGCAATAACGAATCCTGTCCGCTCCAGCTTCTTTGGCGGCAATGGCAAATTCCGTCAGATAATCGATTTTCGTCCGGGAGGCGTCTTCCGCATTTACGCCGATTGCTTTTGCCCCGGCTTTCTTAGCATCTTGCACTGCCTCGCCCATTTCTTTAATTATTGACTTATGATCAAGCTTGCCCTTAAATTTATGCACGATCATCTGATCAGAGGTTGAAATAGACAAATTAAGGTATTCAATATGCGGAGTTAATTTAAAAGCAGTTTTCACATCTTCTTTTGTAGCGCGAATCCATCCGCTCAGCCTAATCGGAGCCAATACCTTCATTTTGGCTAATTCAAGGTTAGCATTCAGGTAATTGGTTTCATGCCGCGTTACCGGAAAGCCGAATTCAGACTGAAATGCCCCAATTTGATTCAGGTATAAATTAATCATCGTCTTCTGCAATTTAGAAAGGCAGATCCGGGAAGTCTGAACACCGTCACGGTTCGTCACATCAATAATATAAATTTTTTTCATCGGCTAACCTCTTCTTTTTTATTTTTCAAAATTGCCTTTAAATCGCCTTTTTTCGGCAGGCCCTGCGTAGCAAATATTTCCTGGTTATCCAGAAGATATGTGGGCCCAAAAATAATCTGCAGCTCTTTATTCAGTTGGATATTCTCTCTAAGCAAGTCTTCACCTTCTTTACCAGTAGCGCAGGTTTTTATCTTGTAAGGATCAAGATCCCCTAAACAATTATCCCACCATGAGCTGTTGATATTTTTCGCCCGGCAGCTAAGGTAATTCCAATAGGCTTGCGGATAATATTTTTTTACGCATACAGAACGCAGGCACTCCTCTATCTCCGCACTGCCTCTCATGGCATCGAATTTTGACTGCTGTTCAGTGACCAGAAAATGCAGCTCGGGATTTATTTCTTTTAATTCCTCAATGATTTTATCGGCGTTCTCGCTATATAGGCTGATAAAAAGATCTAGCCTGCCTTTTTTATTTTCTCTCTCAGGAAAATAAGCAACCCCGCCCAGTTCAGGCTTTAAAACATACAGATCATTCTTCTTCTCCAGATATTGCTTTAAATCGGCAAAACCCTTTTCTGATTCAATTTCTTTGCCAAAAAAATACACTGGTAACCCGGAAACTTTCAGGTCCTTAATCAGCTTCTTTGCCCTCGCATCCGGATAATAGAGATGGGTTAACGTAACCCCGGGAAGGAATTTTTTCAGGAAATTCTCCACCCTTGCCTCGTCGCAGCCAATGCAGTCCTTTGTGGTAATCGCAGTAAGCTTAATTTTTTTTAGCTGCTCAAATTTACAGCTTGAGCTCATTGTTCCCGGATTAAAGCATGTGCCGGTTAAACCGTTATTTTTACAATTGATATCGCTAAAACAATTCGGTAGGATGGCCTTTACCTGAGGGTCATCCTTAATTTTGTCCGACAGGCGCATCAACTCTACTTTAAAATCAGCAATTTTTTTGTCTTTTATCTGCAAAGTTAATACCCCTAACTTACGGCCCTGCCAGTAAGAATTAACGATCAATACCTGCCCGATTTTCTTATAAGGTTCATCTTTCGATTGAGTGCCATTAATAATTACATCTATGCCGCCTACTGCCTGGATTAATTTCAAATTTTCAGCATCGCCTAAATTGCTTAAAGCCACGATAATCTCGGCATTGCCTGAACGCAGCTTTTCTATTGCCTGCCGGGCTGCCTGTTCTAAATCCTCGAAATCAAATACACCTGCCTTTTGCCGGGCACGCAGGTTTGTCAGGCCGAATAACCCTACTTTCACACCTGCTACTTCTTTAATAAGATACGGGGCTGCTTCTTTAGCTTTAATATTAGAGGATAAAAGAATTAATTTAGTTTTATTAATATTTTCCTTTAAAAAATCCGCGCCAAAATTGAATTCGTCTTCGCCTAAGGCGAGTGCATCATATTTCATCAGCTCCATTGCCTTAAGATTAATCAAGGTACGCTGCATATCCATCTGGGTATTCTGGGTATATTCATCCAATAACCCGCCGGCAAAAAAATTACCCGCATCCACAAGTAAAATATCAGGATTAGCCCTTCTAAAGGTTGTTATCAAGCTTGAACGGCGCGACACGCCGCCGTCTTTTTCAACAGGGCAGCTGCAGGTATAGAGCATGGCGTGGGTCTGGCCGGTGTAGAGGATAGTAATATCCTTGGCAAAAACAACACAAGGTAAAAGTAAAAAGCAGAAAGTAAAAGCTGCAAGCAAAAAACTAAAAGTTTTTTTCATATTTTTATCACCTTCACCGTTAGGATATTCTCTATCTTTTTAATTTTCTCGAGGATTTCCCCGGAAATCGGGCTATCCACATTAAATAAAGAAATAGCATCACCGCCCTGCTTCTCGCGGCCAAAAGTCATTGCCGCGATATTTATGTTATGCTTGGCCAGCAGTGTACCTAAATTACCGATAATCCCCGGGACATCGCGGTTCTGCACCATAATAATATCCCCGAGTGGTGCTGATTCAATATAATATTCGCCGATTTTAACGATACGCGGCTTTTTATTCGGGGAAAGCGTACCGCAGATCCTCTTTGTCTCTTTATCGGTCTTAATTTCCAGCTGGACTAAATTCACAAATTCTTCTTCTTTGGATGATTTTGATTCCTTAATTTTAATTCCCCGCTCTTTGGCAAGGCTGATGGCATTAATAAAATTAACCGTCTCCTGCATAATCGGAGAAAGCACGCCTTTTACTAAAGCCATAGTCAGCGGCGCTAAATCATACTGTGTAATTTCTCCGCTGTAGCTAATATTTAATTCTAAATACCTTCCTTCGACTAATTGGCCGGAAAATATGCCGAGTTTTTCGCAAAGGTTGATATAAGGCTCGAGGAATTTACAAACTTCTGCTTCAAGGCAGGGATAATTTGCTGCATTGCGTATGCCGTGGCCTAAAAGCGCATCACGGACAATTTCTGCTACTTCGATAGCAACGTTCACCTGCGCCTCCTCGGTAGATGCACCCAAATGAGGTGTTACTATCACATTATCCAATTTTAAAAGTTCGGATTCCGGGGATACGGGTTCTTTTTCGAAAACATCCATTGCCGCGCCGGCAACCTTGCCCTGCTTAATCGCCTCTGCCAAAGCTAATTCATCAACGATACCGCCGCGGGCGCAGTTGATTACGCGCACACCCGGTTTCATAATTGCAAACTCTTTTGTAGAAATCAAATGCCTTGTTTCTTCAGTCAAAGGAGTATGTACGGTAATATAATCGGACCTTCCAAATAAATCATTTAATTCCACTATTTCTACGCCCAAGCCCTCAGCAACTTCCCGGGAGAGAAACGGATCATAGGCAAGGATTTTCATCCCGAATGATAAGGCGCGTTTTGCTACTTCTGTGCCAATCCTGCCGAATCCGACAATTCCTAAAACTTTATTATATAATTCCACACCCATAAATTTAGAGCGTTTCCATTCCCCTTTTTTGGTCGAAGCAGTAGCCTGCGGGATATTGCGCGAAAGGGCTAAAATCATACTCACGGTATGCTCTGCAGTAGAAATAGTGTTTCCTGCCGGAGTATTCATTACAATGATGCCTTTTTGGGTAGCTGCTTCCAGATCCACATTATCCAAACCTACGCCGGCTCTACCGATTACTTTTAAACCAGAGGCAGCGCTGATAATTTCTTTTGTGACTTTAGTTGCGCTCCTGACAATCAAAGCCTGATAATCCTTAATGATCTCTTTTAATTTCTCAGGCTTAAGCTCGGTAATCACATCCACCTGAAACTCTTTTACATCTTTTAATATTTTAACCCCTTCTTCGGAAAGAGGATCACTGACTAAAATTTTAAACATTGAAAACCTCCTCTGCTGCTTTCACTCCTGCTCCGAGGCTGAATTTATAACCCATCTGTGCCAGGACTTTTTCCAAACAGGAAATTCCGGCAATTATATCAAATTCTTCAATAAAACCCATATGCGCGAAGCGGAAAACCTTGCCCTTTAATTCTGCTTGTCCGCCAGCAATGGTCACGCCATAAGTATCACGCATGGTTTTTACCAACTTTTCTCCGTCAATGCCCTGAGGGACTTTCACTGAAGTAACCACATCGCTTGCAGCAGTTGGCGCAAATAATTCAAGGCCCAAACCCTTCATTGCTGCACGGGTAGCATCAGCCATTTTTTTGTGGCGCAGGAAGATATTTTCTAAACCATCCTGGCGCATCATTTTCAAAGCCTCATTCAAGGCAATTACCAGAGTAATTGCCGGTGTAAAAGGCGTATCAGTACTATCGGCTGCTTTCTTGGCAGCTTTGAAACTAAAATAATATTTCGGACATTTGGACTCGGCAACTTTATCCCAAGCTTTCTTGCTTACTGAAATAAAAGCTAAGCCCGGAGGCAACATCAAACCTTTTTGCGAACCGGAAACACAGACATCCACATTCCAGGCATCGGTTTTTAAATCAATCGCGCCTAATCCGCTTATAGCATCCACAACCAATACCGCATCAGTTACCTTAACTATTTTTCCGATTGCCTCAACATCCACTGTAACACCGGTCGAGGTTTCACAAAGCGTAATAAGAACTGCTTTAATTTTTGGATTAGCTTTTAATCTCTTTTCTATCTCCTGCGGGCTGACTGCTTTGCCCCATTCTACATCTATTACTTCTGTATTTATCCCATAGGCTTTGCAAAGCTCAGTCCATCTCTCCCCGAATTTTCCGCCCTGCACGACTAAGGTAGTATCACCAGGGGATAATAAATTTATTACCGCAGCTTCCATAGCACCTGTGCCGGAAGAAGTGAGAATAAAAACATCCTCTGAAGTCTGAAAAACATATTTCAGCCCAACGACTGCTTCTTTTAAAATTGCCTGAAACTGAGGCGTGCGGTGATGAATAATCGGCCTGCTCATTACTTCAGCTACCTGAGGTGGTATAGGGGTCGGGCCGGGGGTCAATAAATAGTTCTTCCTCATTGCAAATTCCTCCAGTGCACAATTGTAGGGGAGGTTTAAACCTCCCCTACAATTGAATAGAATAGGTGTTTTAATTATTTGCTGGTATTCACAATTACTTCATCTACTAAGCCGTAATCTTTCGCCTCCTGGGCAGACATAAAATAATCCCGGTCAGTATCCTTGATGATTTTTTCCAGGGACTGGCCAGTATGTTTGGCTAAGATTTCATTAATTTTATCGCGCAGCTTTAAAATTTCTTTTGCCTGAATGGAAATATCAGCAGCAGCTCCCTGTACCCCGCCCCACGGCTGATGAATCATTACCCGTGAATGCGGCAGGACAAAACGCTTACCCTTGGTGCCTGCGCTCAATAAAAGCGCGCCCATGCTGGCAGCCTGGCCCACGCAATACGTAGCCACATCGCATTTAACAAACTGCATCGTATCGTAAATGGCAAGCCCCGCAGTAACTGAGCCGCCCGGAGAATTAACATAAACATTGATATCCTTATGCACGTCTTCCATCTGCAAAAAGAGCATCTGTGCGATAATTAAATTAGCAATATTATCGTCGATGGGAGTGCCGATAAAAATGATCCGGTCTTTTAAGAGGCGCGAATAAATATCATAGGCGCGTTCATATCCGCGGCTGGTCTGTTCAATTACCATTGGGACTAACACCTGTGATTTTTCGCTCATCTTTTTACCTCCGCTTTAGGCTGCTACTTTCCAATCCGCTTCTCTCAATAAAAATTCTATCACTTTAGCAGGCATATGATCATCAATGGTAATCTTTTCCTGTTTAGCGATTTCTGCCAGCACCAGATATACCCGCACCTGCTTTTCTGCCTCAGGCTCGAGTGCTTTGATCATTTCGTTTTCCTGCTCGTCAATTTTCTCGCGCGGCAAGCCTTTCATTGCCAAATCTACCTTAGCGCGCCTTAACATATCCTGCACTTGCCGCTTCAATAAAGACTGCGGCAATTTAAAATCAGTTTCGCCGATAATTTTATCTACAATCTCGGTTTCGATTTTCTCCCGCTGCTGGCGTTCTTTCTGCAGAAAAATTTGCTTCTCAAGCGCTTTTTCCAGCTCTGCCAAATCCGGATAACCCAGGCCCTTGGCAAAATTATCGTCGATACTATCGACTTTGCGTGATTCTTTCAGAGAATCAAGATTGCGCTTTACTTCATCTATAGAAACTTCAATTTTTTTGTAATCCAGCTTAATCCCTTTATAATCTTTTAGCTTTATTTCCGGGCTTATTTCAACCGTTGCCTTAAAAGAAAGGCTGCTACGGTCCAATTTTACCTCGGATATCTCCGGATAATCTATAACATCGAGAGAATCTTTTTTCACCGCTTCCCCGTAAATTTCCGGAATCAGCTCTTTTAAAACCTGCTCGTGCGCATGAGCGGAAAAATTTTTCTCGATAATGTCCCGCGGGGCATTGCCGGGCCGAAACCCCGGTACCTTTGCCTCGACAGTAATTTTCTTAAAGACATCCTCAAATTTATTTTTAACCGCATCACCTGCTACTTCAATATTAATTTCAACTTTGCTGCTATCGAGTTTCTTCACTTCTGTTTTCATTTTTTAAAAGTCGCCTTTCCTTACATACGGAACTTCTCACCCAGATACACCTGACGCGCCTGCGGATTATTAATCAGTTCATCGGCAGTACCGGAAATAAGAATTTTTCCTTCTGCAATTAAATAAGCCCTGTCGGTTATCGAAAGGGTTTCTCTGACATTGTGGTCGGTAAGTAAAATACCCAGCCCTTTATCCCTGAGTTCTTTAATAATTTCCTGCGCTTCATTAACTACAATCGGATCAATCCCGGAAAATGGCTCATCCAGTAAAATAAAAGAAGGATTAGTCACCAATGCCCGGGTAATTTCAAGCCGCCTTCTTTCTCCGCCGGAAAGGGTAAAAGCCTTGTGTTTTCTTAGATGCGCGATATTCAATTCAGCGAGCAGGCTTTCCAGCCTCTTGTTTCTTTCCTGCTTATTTATCGGCAATGTTTCCAAAATTGCCATAATATTTTCTTCGACCGTCAGCTTACGGAAAATAGAAGCTTCCTGCGCAAGGTAACCGATGCCGCAGCGCGCACGCTGATGAATAGGCATGCCGGTAATATCATTATTATCAAAAGTAATCGTGCCGCGGTTAGGCGGAATGATCCCGACAACCATATAAAAAGACGTGGTCTTTCCAGCACCATTAGGGCCAAGCAGCCCGACTATCTCCCCGCGCTTAACAGTAATATCAATTCCTTTGACCACTTCCCTGCCGTCGTAAGATTTACTGAGGCCCTTAATTTCCAAGAGGTGCATTGGCAAATTCCTCCGTAGAATACAAAATCAGCTTTGGCCTGCCGGAAAGGATAATTTTCTTATCCAGCGCGGAATAAATTGCTTCCTCACTGTAAGAAACATTTTCCCCGCGGACTATCCTGACATTGCCGCGGCAGATTAATTTATCGATCTTGGTATTGGCCATTAAGGACGCGCCTTTAACTTCTTCTTTTTTCTCTTTCTTAACTTCTTCTTTCTGCCCTGACTTCAAGAAATAAATGCTCATTGTATCGCAGTAAATCTGAGAATCAGTCCTATCCACTTTAACATTATTATTAAAAATGGCAATATTTTTTTCATAATCCACTTCCAGCGGCCCGTTACAGGTAATCACAATACTCTCCTGAGGTGGCGACTGAGCATCCTTTGGCTGGGGTTTGATTTCTACGGTCACATCCTTCTCTAAATTAACTTTTTTCAGATTGGGCTGGCCATATGCGCCACGGCCGCTGGTAAACATATTCTCCCGGGTAATATTTACCACGTCCTTTGTGGCAAGAGTCGAGTTTTTTCTGTCCCAATCAAGGGAATTCGTGGTTAATTTTGCTCCGGAGGTAGTAGTAATTACAACATTCTGCTCAAGATGCACTTTGCCCTGCGCTTTATCAAAATCGCCTCTATCCGAAGTAAGCTTAACATTTTCTCCTTCGCCATAAAGGTTACCTGTAATACTTTTTAGTTTTACCACGTCGTCAAAAATATCGGCGTTTTTTCCGGAAAGTTCCCAGCTTTTTTTGCCTTTGTCGCCGTAGCCGGCAAGGGAAAAATCGCTGATTTGCTGGTCAGATGTTTCCTGCTGTACAGCTTTTTCTTTAGCGGCATAAGCCGGAAAAGAAATTAGAAAGAACAAGAGAATTAATACTGCCTTAGACATCAAAAGTTCCCACAACTTCCTGCCATTTACCCTGCGCCTTAAGAATTAATTCTGCTACTTCGCGCACCGCACCCCGGCCACCCTCACGGAAAGTAATATAGTTAGCCAGGCGCTTTACTTCTGTGCAGGCATTAAACACTGCCACAGGAAAACCTACTCTTCTCATCATACTCAAATCCACCAAATCATCTCCGACAAAACAGATTTCTTCATTTGTAACCGAGTATTTTTTGAGAATCTTCTCTAAGTGTTTGGATTTAGGCAGGACATCTTTAAACACCTCTGCAACCCGCATATCTCTGGCGCGGGGTTTAATTGCCCCGGAACCTTTAGCAGTAATCAAAATAGTCTTTATGCCTGCTTTATAAAGGCAAAAAACCCCTAAGCCATCCTGAACAGAAAAGTTTTTCAAATCGCGGCCATGCGAATCATAAATTATCCTGCCGTCGGTCAGGACTCCGTCGACATCCAAAAGCAATAATTTGATTTTCTTGGCTTTTTCGAAAATTAAATCTTCCATTTTATGGTTTGTTTGGGGTATGAAATCCGAAAGAAAATCATATCATAATTACAGGTAAAATCAAGGACTGTTTTGCCTAATCAACAGAGAAATTAAGGGTGGCGGCAGGCTACTATACTAATCCGGCTTTCAGGATATCCTGTACATCCAACAACCCTACCGGATGCGCGCAACTGTCCACTACAGGCAATTCATCAATCTTCTTCTCTTTCATAACACACATTGCTTCAGCTGCAAGCATTTCCGGATGCACCGCAGTAGGATGATGGGTCATTACTTCATTAACGCAGCGCCGCGCAAGGTTAGGGTCTGTCTCCAGATGCCTGCGTAAATCACCGTCGGTAAAAATACCTGTCAGCTTTCCCTGCTTATTAACAACTGAAGCGCTTCCTGCGCGCGCCTGAGTAATTTTTAAAAGCACTTGGGATACTTTCTGGTTTTCATTTACGATCGGGTTTTCTCTGCCTTTGCGCATAATATCTTCAACTTTAAGCAATAATTTCCTGCCCAGCGCCCCGCCCGGATGATAAAAAGCAAAATCTTTCTCTTTAAAGCCTTTTAATTCTAACAGGCAAACTGCTAAAGCATCTGTCATTGCCAATGTCGCAGTGGTAGATGCAGTCGGAGCCAAGCCCAAGGGACAGGCTTCTTTTTTCACCGATACATCCAACAAACAGTCACTGTATTTGGCTAACTCTGATTTAATATTGCCGGTAATGGCAATAATTCTGCAGCCGATTTTTTTTAAAAGCGGCAGAAGCTGTTTTATCTCCGCGGTCCCGCCGCTATTAGAAACTACAATTACCACATCCTGAACCGTAACCTTACCTAAATCTCCATGCGATGCTTCAGCAGAATGCAAAAATAAACTCGGAGTACCGGTTGAAGCAAGAGTAGCGGAAAATTTCTGGGCAATAATACCGGTTTTGCCCATACCGCTGACTACTACTCTGCCTTTTGTTTTGAACAATAAATCTACTGCTTTATTAAAATTGGCACCCACCCGTGGCTTTAATGCCTTGATTGCCTCAGCCTCGATATCAAAAACTTCTCTTGCGCGTTTAATGGTATTTTTCATAATGCTGCCCCGACTTTCTTCACTTGCATAAGTAATTTTTCCAGGTCTTTCAAAGCAACCATGTTCGCTCCGTCGCAAAGCGCCTTATCCGGCGAAGGGTGCACTTCTAAAAATAATCCATCGCAGCCAAAAGCAACTGCTGCACGGGTTAAGCCGGCGATAAATTCCCGCTGGCCTCCGGAACAATTGCCCTTGCCTCCGGGAAGCTGCACGCTATGTGTAGCATCATAAATTACCGGATAACCAAAATCCTGCATAATCTTTAAACCCCTGAAATCAGTCACCAGATTATTATAGCCGAAAGAAACCCCGCGCTCGGTAATAATGATTTTTTTATTGCCGGTTGATTCAACTTTTTTAATAATCGGCAGGATATCCCATGGCGCTAAGAATTGGCCCTTTTTAATATTTATCACTTTCCCTGTTCGAGCTGCAGCAACTACAATATCGGTCTGCCGGCACAAAAATGCCGGGATCTGAATAATATCCAAAACATCTTTTACTTTATCGATATCGCGCGTGCAATGGATATCGCTAAGAATAGGCACCTTTAATTCTTTTTTTACTTTTGCTAAAACTTCCAAGCCTTTTTTCAACCCCGGCCCGCGGAAGGAATCAAGAGAAAGCCGGTTTGCCTTGTCAAAACTGGATTTAAAAATAAAACCAATACCTACTCTCTGCGTAATTTCTTTAATCCTCTTTGCTGTTTCAAGAGTCATTCTTTCAGATTCAATCACGCACGGCCCGGCAATTAAAACCAACTTATTCTTTGCTCCAACTTCTAAATTACCAACTTTAACTTTATGCATTATGAATTTGTCCGCTTAAAAAAAGTTTAACTTTTTCCAAATCATGCGGCGTATCCACGCCGATGGTTTCGTATTTAGTCTCGATTACCTTGATCTTTAACCCTTCATGCAGCACTCTCAGTTGCTCGAGCTTCTCGATACTCTCCAGAGTAGAAACCGGCAGGTTTTTATAAGTAAACAAAAAATCCTTTGTGTAGCCGTAGAGGCCGATATGCTTATAATAGACAGGCGAAGTGACCGAAGAATTTACAGCTAAGTATGGGATACTGGCGCGGGAAAAATACAAGGCGAAATTATTTTTGTCCACCACTACTTTTACCACATGCGGGTCATTAATCTCCTGAATATCCGAGATTTTTTTCATCAGGGTTGCCATCGGTACTGACTGATCATCCAATAATGCCCGTGCTACAGTATCAATCATTACCGGATGGATCAAAGGCTCATCAGCCTGAATGTTAATGATAATGTTTACGTCCAGGAAATTGACGATTTCGCAAATCCGGTCTGTGCCGCATGTATGCGCCTTAGCAGTCATGATTACTTTAGCGCCGAAGCCTTCAGCTGCTTTAGCTACGCGTTCGTCATCACAAGCGATAATTAAATCGTCCAGGGCAACCGCTTGTTTTGCGCGTTCCCAAACATGCTGCAGCATCGGTTTGCCGGAAATATCCGCAAGCACCTTGCCATCAAAACGCGTGGAAGAATACCGCGCAGGTATTACACCGATTACATTCATCTTAATTTACTTATCCTCTCTAATAATTCTTTTCTACTGGTTGTTGCCGTGCCTAATTTACCGACGACAATCCCGGCAGCAAAATTTGCCAGGTGCGCTGCTGCTTCTTTATTGGCACCACAGGCAAGCGCTAAAGTAAAAGCAGCAATCACTGTATCGCCTGCGCCGGAAACATCAAAAACTTCCTGCGCTACTGTTGGTATATGAATTCTTGACTTATCTTTCTGGAATAAAAACATCCCCTGCTCGCCCAGTGTAATCAACAAAGATTCCAGGTTAAGATATTGCAGGATCATTTTTCCCGCGTGGTCAATATCATTGAAATTAATTAACGCGTCATGGTAAATCTGAAACTGATTGGTCTGATCCTTCATTTTCAGATACCTGACTGCGTTTTGCGCTTCTTTTTTATTCGGAGTAATGCAGGTAACTCCCCAATAATGTTCAAAATTGTCCTGCTTGGGGTCAACAGTAATAATTTTCTTAAGCTGTCTTGCCCGGGAAATAATCCTGCTTAATAAAACATTGCTTAAGAGCCCTTTGCCGTAATCTTCGATGATTACCGCATCAAAATTTTTTATATTATTATCGATAAAACTGGATAGTTTATCTTCTGTCTCTTTACGGATAACTTCAGTATGCTCCCAATCTACCCGCACTACCTGCTGATGCCCGGCAATCACGCGGGTTTTTAATATTGTGCATCTTTGCGGCTCAGTGAAGATGCCCTTGGTATCGATTTTTCTTTTTTTTAATTCCTTTATCAGGATTTCCGCGTGCATATCCCTGCCGACTACGCCCAGAAGGGAAACCTCCCCGTCTAAAGCACGGATATTATTGGCAACGTTAGCTGCGCCGCCGGGTACATATGTCCGATTTTTGGCCCAGACTACAGGCACAGGCGCTTCCGGAGAAACTCTTTCCACATCGCCCCAGATATACTGGTCGAGGATTAAATCGCCGACAACCAATACTTTTGCCTTGGGAAATTTACGGATAATCGATTGCAGGTTTCTCATAATTTTTCGATAATCGCCTGCGCCAGTAAAGGCAGCATGATCTCGTGATGGCCGATAATATAATAACCTTTACCGCCTGAACTGACCGGACGAATTACTACATTTTGAGCAGGGCGATACTGATAAATCATATCAAAATTTGCGGTAGTAAAATTTTTTACCGGGAAACCTAAATTACGCGCCAAATTCAACGCCTTTAAAAAAACTTCCGGCATGATTACAGCCGACCCAAAATTCAATACTACTCCGCCGTTATTTAAACCGCGCACGCATTCAGTAAGCCGGTAAAAATCGCGGATACTGCCTTCGCCGGTGGCTGATCCGTCAAAAGAAGCGTGCTGATGAATAATGTCAGTGCCGATAGCCACATGCACGCTAACCGGTATATGATTCTTATAGGCATTATAAATTAAACTTAATTTTTTATGCGGTAATTTACTATCAGCGATTTTCTTAGCCACTGATTCGCCGATGCCAAAACCGGCTAAAACACCATCTTTAACCGCATAATTTATAAAATCCGCGGTTTCCCTGCCCATGCCGAACTTACCGTATTTTAAGTTCTCCGTGACATCTTCGGATGTCTCTCCCTGTAAGCTCAGTTCAAAATCATGAATAACGCAGGCGCCGTTCAAAGCAAGGCAGGTGATAATTCTCTTTCTGATTAATTCGATCAATACCGGATTCAAACCGCATTTAATTACATGCGCCCCGCACATTAAAATTACCGGCTTAGCTGATTTGCGCGCCTTTACTACCGCATCAACTACAGCATGCAGATCTTTGGCTTTAAGGATATCAGGCAGGGATTGGAAAAAACGTGAAAAACTTTTTCCCGGCAGCGGCGGATGGGCAAAATTACTCAATTTCACCTTGCTGGAGCGTTTTTTAAGCGGATAAGTCTTGATTTTTTTCAGATTAATCGTCTGCATAGATTGTGGATTAATTTTAACATAAAATACGGCTTAATCAACCATTTTCGGCTTGCTCACGGCAAAATCATCATCATAGCCAAAAGCTAAATTCTTTATTACTATCTGCGCCTGCCCGGGCTGGTCATCATTATCAAAAAGGATAAATTCAAGCTGGATTTCCTGCGTTCCGCTTAAGCCCGCTGAACGTAATGCCTCGCTGACATTGTATTTACGATCACCTGTCATATCAGTCTTATGCTGGAGTTTTATATACTGGCTGTCGTAAAGAGCTTTGCCGCCGTAATGTATATTCAGGGCATAATTGCCATTTAAATCCCAAGGCTCAAACTTCAGGTAATTTTCCTGCGGGTCAGAAACATTAATTTTACCCAATTCTAATCTCGCACTTCCCCAGCCCGGAGTAAAACCTGTTTTCTGCATCCTTAATTCCTGGGTAATATTATCATAAAGGACTGTTGCCATCTTACACTTCCAGTCGTCCAGACTAAATACTTCCATTAAGATTACATCCTTGGCAAAGCTGAACAAAAAAAATGTCAGCGCAAAAAAACATACTAAAAGAAATAAATATTTTTTCTGCATCTTAGCCTCCCTGAAAATCAGGCTTCTTCCATTATGGAAGTAGCCAAACTCAACACATCATCAACGGTAATTGCCTTCAGGCAAAGAAAACCTTTGGTGCAGTTATGGGCAAGGCATTCTACGCAACCGACAGTTTTATGTAAAATGCGGCCCTTTTCTCCTACAGGCCCCCAACGTTTCGGCCCTAGGCCTGCCTGCGCCCTGCCAAAAATAGAAATCACCGGCACACCCACAGCAGTGGCAATATGCACCGGCCCGGAATCATTAGAGATAAAAAGCCTGCATCTTTTTAAAATACTTGCCAACTGGCTTACTGATGTCCGGCCGGCAAGATTAACCGGTTTATTATGCATATACCGGATAACATTTTCTGCTAAGGCTGTTTCGCGTGACCCGGAAACAACCAATACTTTAAATCCGAATTTAGCAACTAATTTATCCGCAGCTTCAGCAAACCTCTCAGCCGGCCAGATTTTTGACGGGCAGCTTGCGCCCGGGTTAATTGCCAGTAATTTGTCTGCCTTACGGATTGTTTCTTTTTCAAAAAGTTCCTCCACCCATTGCTCGGATTCCGGCTTTATCGCCACAAAGGGCAATTTATCTTTTGGCTCAATGCCGAGGCGCTCAATCAAATCAAGATTATATTCTAATTCATGCTTTTCTCCACGTTGCTTGGTGTGTTCAAATTTATCCGTCAGGAGAAAACCATATTTATTGTTGTAGCCTACTCTTTTGGGAATACCGGAATGGAAGATAACTAAATGCACGCGCTGCGTGGGATGCAGCACAATCGCCAAATCAAATTTTTTCTTTTTTAAAAAGTGGCTGAATTTAAAACAACCCCACCAACTTTTTTCTTTCCTATCTTTATCAAAAGTAATTACCTCGTCCAAATAAGGATTGCCGTCTAAGATATCTTTGGCGTATGGAGAAACCATCATTGCGATAAATGCCTGTGGATAACTAACCCTTAAAGCCTTAATTACCGGGGTTGAAAGCACCACATCGCCAATTCTGTCCGTCCTAACAACTAATATTCGCTTAAATTCTTCTTTTGGTCTTTGGTCTGCGGTCTTTGGTCTTTGGTCTAATATTTTTCTTACCTGATTCAAAACATCTTCCGGCTGAATGACTTCCATACATCTGAGAGTGCCGAATCTACACTGGGCTTTTTCGCAGGGACGGCAATGAATATCCTTTTTTACAACAGCGCTATTCTCGGACCATGGCCCGTATTTTAATTCATTAGTCGGCCCGAAAATTGCCACAACCGGCAAATTAAGATAGCTTGCCAGATGCATAGTAGCGCTGTCATTAGTAATAAGCAAATCTGCTACACTTAACAAAGCCGCCATCTGGGAAAGTGTAGTCTTACCGCTTAAATCCAAAACCGGTTGCTTAAGTTGCGAAGCAATGTATTTGTTTACCGCAGAATCATCTTTATCCCCGGCTAAAACTACTTTTGCTCTGAATTCCTCTATTAAAGAAGGAATCAATTCAACAAACTTATGCTGCGGCCACCTCTTAATATGGCTTCTTGCGCCTGCGGCAATTACAATCAACTTGTCATGCTCAGCAATTCCGCTTTCCGAAAGCATCCTTCTTGCATATGCCTTATCCTGCTCATTAATACAAAAAGATATCTTTGGTGATTTTAAACCAGCTTTTACCTGTGTTTTACACAAGTGGCTATCCTGCATATGTTTTTTGTTCTGCAACAGCACAAGGCGCGGCTGAATTCTAGATAAGGGGGCCAACATTACTCCGAATAAACTATTGCGCAGGTCTATAACTAAATCGAATTTTTCTTTTTTTAACTGCCGGAACAATCTAATTTTTTCGCGCATCCGGGAATGTTTATCAAAAATAATCAACTTACTGACATACGGATTATGCATGAATAATTCTTTCGGCCGTGGGCCGCAAACCACTGTAATTTTTCCTTTAGGAAAATTCGCAATCAAGGCATCCAGCGCCGGCAGGGTAAGGATTGCATCCCCGATATTGCTTAAAGTAATAAAAAGGATCTTATTGGTTTTATTCATTCAATGACATTTTTATTTGGCCCAAAACTTCTTCCGGCGTAATTGCCTTCATACAGCGGTTATCTTCGCAATTCACCTCATAGCAAGGAACCTTGCAACCCACATCTTTCTGTAGTATAGTCACATTTTTCGCGGGAAACGGTCCAGTGATAGAAGAATGTGTCGGGCCAAAGAGAGCAATAATTTTTTTTGTCCCCACAGTATTAGCAATATGCAAAGGGCCGCTATCTCCGGAAATAAATAAGTCCAGCCTTTTTAAAAGCGCGGCCGACTGCTTTAAATTCAGCAAGCCGCAGGTAATCAACGGCTTGTCTTGTAATTGCTCGCTGATTTTCCTTGCCAAAGTCAGATCCTGATGCCCTCCACTGATGACTACTTTTAATCCAAGCTCATTCTGAATCAACTGGATGAGTTTCATCCAGTATTCTTTCGGCCAGCGTTTCGGCAGCCAGTTACCTCCGGTGTTAATGCCGATAATGGTTTCGTTTCTGGCTATCCCCTGCTTATCCAGAAATTCTATAGTAAATTTCTCATCATCTTCGGAAATAAAAAACTCAAGATACCTGTCTTCTACTCTTAAGCCCGCCTTTTCAATGATATTTAAGTAAAAATCTATGCGGTGCAGCGCATCTTTAGCCGGCAACGGGATTTTTTTGCTTAAGAGCCATCCCCGCTTCTTGGTATTGTATCCGATAATCTCCGGAATATCCGCCAGTTTACAAATCAGCGCGCGGGTCAGCGAGCCATGCAAGAGGATTGCCGTATCAAAACGTTTACGTTTCAGAAGCTGGACAAAAGAAAACTTCGAAAAAACATTCTTATGCCGGTCGTGCTCGTCAAAAATAATTACTTCATCCAGATGCGGGTTACCCTTAAGTACCGGGTAACAGCGCCCCGGGATAATACAGGCAATAAAGCTGCCGGGATAATTGCGCCGGATATTCCTTAACACCGCCGTAGAAAACAATACATCGCCAATCCAGTTTACATTAAAAATCAGGATACGTTTATTTTTTTCCATGCTTCTTCCTCTTATTTTCTTTCATAAAAGTATAGTAACCTGATGACTCAACGGCAAAGATAAACAAATTAGCGGCATTTTCGGAGATCCTTAATCTTTTTAAAGCAAAAACATCATCGCTGGAATAATGTTTCCCGGGATTGGTAGTTACAGCCCCGGAATAACCGGCATCTATTACCAGCTGCCTTATCTTATCATTAAACATTCCCTCGGGATAGCTGAATAATTTGACTTCTCTACCTAATTTTTCCTCCAGTATCTTCTTTGATTCAAATATCTGCCTTTTTATTTCATCAACTGATCTTATATTTACTAAAGGCTCGGCACCCAAGCAATGGCTGCCAAAGGAAATCAATCCTGAATTTTGCATAACTTTTATATCTGCCCAGGTAAGCTTTTGCGGATTTTTCTCCACTTCATCAACAATGATAAATATTGTTGCCGGGAAATTATATTTTTTCAGTATCGGCAGAGCATAAATAAGGTTATCCCTATATCCATCGTCAAAGGTAAGCACAACCGTACGAGGAGGGATTTTCTTTTTTTCTCGGATTAATTGCATAGCTTTTTCAAGAGGGATTACATTATAACGGAAAGTTTTTAAAAACTTCATCTGACGGGCAAAAGTTACATCCCGCACTGCCGGCCGGTACCGTGCTTCAGCTTGGGGGTAAACCATATGATACATCAGTATCGGCAGGACATATTTATCTTTAAAAAAGATGCCCAGCGATAAAAGTACAACTAGCAGAACAAGAAACAAAATCAGCGCTTTACGCATTCCTGATAAACCTCTTCCGTCTTAGAAATCATGTCACTTTGAGAAAAATTTCCGGCGATAAATTCCAATGCCCTTTGGCCGAATAATTCTCTTTTTGCTGCATCCTGCAGAAGCTCAATTATTGCTAAAGCTAACTGTTCAGGATTAGCAGGTTCAACCAAGAGCCCGTTTACCCTGTGCTGAATCAGGCTTTTTATTCCGCCGATATTCGAGCCAACCACTGCTTTGCCCATGCTCATTGCCTCCATCAGGCTCAGGCCCAGCCCTTCTTTTAAAGAAGGCAGGACAAATAAATCAATAACCGATAAAATACCCCTTGTATCCATTACATTGGGAATAAATTTCATGCTTTTCTCAATGCAAAGTTCCCGGCTTAATTTGACCAGGCTATCTTTAATCTTACCCTCGCCGACAATAACCAGTTGCGCTGAAGGAATTTTTTCTAAGACCATTTTCATTGCCTGAATCAGGTAAATATGCCCTTTAACATCGGAGAGCCTGGCAACAATCCCGATAACCGGGCCGTCGCTTAAAGCAAAATCTTTCTTTTGCTGAAAGCTGAAGGCTGAAAGCTGAGGGCTGAATTTAGTTAAATCTATACCATTATGAACGAGCCTGATTCTATTTTTCTGAACTCCAAAATCATTTACCAAATGCTCTTTTACCTGTTCACTGATAGCAATTACCCTCTCTCCCCAGCAGGATAAGATCTTCCGGAACAACCTTTTTTTAAAAAATCCGTGGCAGGTAGAAATAAACGGCGCACCTGAATACCGGCTCAAGAAACAGCTTAATACCTGAGTTACCCGTGTATTGGCATGGATAATATCAATATTTTTTTTCTTCATCTCAGGCAATAATTTGAAAAAACTGATTAAAACATTCGGGCTTATCTCTGCCTTAGTCTTTAATGGTACGGGGATATGAATTATGCCTTCATCTTTTAAACGCACCAGTAATTCACCTGCACCAGAAGCAACATAAACTTTATGGCCCTTGTTCTGCAGGCCTTTTGCTAAGGTCAGAATATAGCTGGAAATCCCGCCGACATTAAGGTGATTGCTTAATAATAAAATATTCATTTTTAATTTTTATTTTAACAATTTATCTACTGCTTCTAATATCTCGTCTACGGCTATTGTTTTCATGCATTCATTGGTTTTACATTTAGGTTTATAGCACGGGCTGCAGGCTAAATCTTTTCTGATCATCACGAAATTCTTTGCCGGTGGCAGGTGCCGGCGGGGATCTGTCGGGCCGAATAACGCCACAAACGGCGATCGCACAGCACTTGCAATATGCATGGGCGCTGAATCAGAAGAGATATATACACTGCATTTTTTTATCAAACAAGCAAGCTGATTAATCGTAGTTTTACCGCAAAGATTAATTAATTTTATATTTTTTAGGGCATTGGCAAGAATTTCGGCAGTTGCAGAATCTTTTTCTATGCCGGTAAGCACAATACGCATATCCTTACCTCCCAGCCCTGCGCAAAGCTTCTCCAGCTGCGCTAAAGTTAAATTTTTAGTCAGCCAACGCGGGCTGGCACTGATATTGATTCCAACGAGTTTTGAATTGGCACTTAACCACTCTGCGCCAAGTAATTCCTCTATATAGCTCATATCATCGCCTGATTGCCACAATTCCAGCTGATGATCCTGTGATTCGATACCCAGCATCTTCAATATCTTGAATTGATGTTCCAAAGGGCTGATTAACGGTTTATCATCTCTAATCCGGTGATTAAGCAGGAAGCCGAATTTTTTATTATCATAACCGTAGCGATCCAGGGCCAGGCTTAAGGCTGCCAAGATATGGCTTTTACGGTTATTTTGCAGGTCAATAACAATATCAAAATCTTTCTTTCTTAAGATCGCTCCCCACTTAATCAGGCCTTTAAAACCTTTATCTTTATTTTTTAAGTCGCATACTAATAATTCATCAATATAAGGGCATCTTAATAAAACATCTTTTGACCCTTCCCCGGTAAGAAAACTAATCTTATAGCTGTGATTAAACTTTTCCCTGATTGCCCTGATTGCCGCAGTAGAAAGAATTACATCTCCGGCAGAACTGAATTTAATCACCATAATCTTATGGTTCTTCAGGGCGCCTTCATAAACCTTCAGCGTATTTTTAACCATTAAATCCAGGTTATATTTTTCGCCCACGTTTTTTACTGCTTCTTCGGCAAGCCGGCGCGCCAGAGATTTATCCTTAAAAATCTTCACTACTGCTTCGCTCATGCTTTGTGGGTCTGCAGCAGGGACTAAAAGCCCGGTCCTACCGTCCTCAATAACATCAATCACTCCTCCGACTTTTGTTGCCACAACCGGCACTCCTGCTGCCTGTGCTTCGATCACTACGCGACCGAATGCCTCCTGTGTAGTCGTTGCCATTACTAAAAGATCCAGATGAGTCAGTATCGCCGGAATATCCCGCTGTGTACCGAGGAATTCTGTATTGTGCCAAAGCCCGAGGCGCTTGATTAAAACTTGTAATTGTTCTTTGTAAGCCTCTTTAGAAGAAGGCGCATCTCCAACTATCCATATTTTTAGGCGCGGGATGCTTTTAGAGGCCTTATGCATAGCCTTGATAAAATGCAAATGCCCTTTAATCGGAGTAACCCTGCCAATAATACCAACGTTAAATTCTTCTTTTCTTTTTTCATCGGGATTGGTATACCTGAACCTTGAGAGATCTACGCTGCGCGGCACTAAACTGATCCGTTCATGAGGCACTCCAAAGTCATCAATCATGTGCCGGGCAATTACATTACTAGGAGCAATTACCTTCCTGCCCCAGCCCATAACATAGCTAAAGGGCTGTTTATTATAAAAACCATGACAGGTGGTAATAAACACCTTTCCAGTCCGACGGCTGGCAAAATAAGCGCTCCATGCCGGCACCCGCGAACGCGCATGCACAATATCTATATTTTCCTTAATAATAATCGAGGCAATCGCCGGAATCATCTTCAGCATGGTAAAGAACGATTTCTTATGCACAGGCAGCTGATAATGCGAGACACCGGCAGCTTCCAGTTCCTTTACCAGCTCTCCGCCGGCAGAAATTACCACTGCTTTATGCCCCAGCTTGACCAAATGACGGGCCAAATCAACTGTACCGGTTTCTACTCCGCCAACGCGTAGCTCTGGTAAAATTTGCAGGATGTTCACCCCGCCCTTCCTTCCTTAATCATACCCCTTCCATCCTTTAATTTTACTAGCATGTAATAATTTTTAGGAAGGGCAGGGTTCATAGTATTTTTTTAATCGCTTCAGTAATAAGCTCTCTGTCGTTTAAAACATTTATCTTTGGCTTGTTTAATCTCAAATATGCTATTTGCTCCTCCAGCTCCTGCGGCTTGATAAGATAAATATATTTTTTCTCGGCGAAATATTTCAGGAACCTGCGATGTTTTCTATCTAAATCCGCATCATCAAATACAACGACATATTTCCCGCTGGTTGATGCTTCAGAAACCATGGATATACTTTCAGGAGAAACCACGATAATCTCCGATAATCCCAGTATCCCCCCTACGGAAAAAGAAGGGTTTTTTTCATTGGCAGTAATCAACGAATGGCAAAGCGGGAAATTTTTCAGCTCGCTCTTCAACATATTCTCTATTGCCGGGGAAGTCCTGCGGGAAGTCGTTGCCAGAATAGCGGCGTTATTACCTTCGGCAATGGACTTTACCTGCCTGACTATTCCCTTAACTGCCTGCGGGTTCAAATGAAATTTCTTGGTATCCCCTCCGATTAATAACCCGATGTAAATTGCTGCCGTCTGCAAACCAGGTGATATAAAATTTTTCATTTCCTTAGCTTCTTCTCGCAGATAATTTTCGTCTATTAAATTCAGCGCGCCTTCCGTAATAAGGACATTTTTTCTCTTTGGCGGCTGGTCATGCCGCGGCATAATTACCAGATCAAATTTTTTTGTGCTTAAAATAGACGGCTTCATCAGAACAATCGATTTAGCGAGGCTTTCTTTTGCAAGCAGGCGGTTGACAGCAGCTAAACCTGCGCCGCAGGAAATCACAATATCCGGTTTTTGCCTAAGCAAAGCCTGATAAGTGTTATTTTGCAGGCTATTTCTTAAGCACCACAGGCAACCCTTACAGCTGTATTTCCCACTTAAACATCCTGTGCAAGCCAAAAGATGCCGGGAAAATTTATTCTTAAATTCTATCTGCAATAACTCAAGGCTGGTTTTGACTCCCCATGCCTCCAGGGTTTTTTTTACGATAACAGCAACTGCCTGAGACTGCCTGAGATGCCCGGCTTTACCATCGCTTAAAATTAAAATATTTTTCTCTTTTGTGTATTTCCAGATTTTATACGGCCAGTAGTATTCATGTGGATATTGCCGGATAATTTTCTCAAAAACAGAAACAAGCCTCTGTAAATTTTCTTTTACGCTTTTCTCCTGATTAATCGGAAATGCTTCGCCAATAATTACCTTCTGATAAGGGCCATTGATACGCGTATAATAAGCCGGCAAAATAACCGCACCATATTTTAAGGCGAGCTTCACCGCACCGGTAGCCATAGAAGCTTCCTTGCCAAAAAATTTAACCAATTCTCCGGTTTTACCACCCTGATCTACAGTCATTCCTACTGCTTCATTTTTTTTCAGTGCCTCAACTAAACCGCGGACCTGATTCCCTCTCTGAATAATCTTATAACCCTGGGCGCAACGCAGAGAATTCAGCAACTCGTTTAAACGGACAAGCTGCTGCTCGCGCACAAACAGGCTGAAACTAAACCCTAAGTTAGCGCAGACGATATTCGAGAGTTCCCAATTACCGGCATGAAAAGCAGCCAGAATTACTCCCTTACCCTGCTTAAAAGCTTCATAAGTATGTTCTTTACCGTCAACAGTAATATACTTATTGAAGTATTTCTTTTTAACTATCGGAATAAGAAATACTTCAATTACATTCTGGCCGAAATTCTTGTAAAACTTTTTGTTCATCGCCGAAATCTCGGCAGGCGATAATTCCCCGGCAAATGCCTGCCTGATATTGGAATAGGAAATAGCCCGATGTTTAAAATCAAAAAAATACAGGCAGCATCCGATAACCCTGCCAAGAAATAGGCTGAACTTCAAAGGCAATGCCCTAACTACCGGGCCAAACAGCCTAAAAATTATACAACTGACGTAATCGAGTATATAATCCTTCTTCATTTTTAGTAATCTTCAGCTCAATATGCAACACCAGTATCTGTATCTTTAACCCCTCAAACCCCTGCCCGTTAAGGCGTACAGCATCTTTTTCAGTAGTAACAATCGTATCAATACCTTCTTCCTCTGCCTGCCGGATAATATTTTCCAGATCCTGACGGGAATAATTGTGATGATCGGAGAATTGCTTCGATAACCCAATCCGCGCGCCTAAACCTAACGACAGATTCTCAAAAGAATCCGGGTCTCCGATACCGCAAAATAAAGCTATGGTTTTGCCTTTTAGCAGGCTTAAATCAAAAACTTCCTCACGATTGCCCAGCTTAAAAATACAACGCGGCTGATGTGCTGATTCCACGATTAACGCCTGCGGATTAATTTCCTGTAAAAATTCTACAATATCTTCAATATTAGGATTAAGGTTGGTTTTAGTTAAAACGAAAATTCCTGCACGCTTCAAAGACGAAAGAGGCTCGCGTAAAATCCCCCGCGGCAACACCTGTTGATTGCCGAAAGGATCCGTTGCATCAATGGTTACGATATCGAGGTCTTTTTTTATCTTCCACTGCTGAAACCCATCATCCAGTATTACAGTATCCACAGCATAGTCGCGCACTGCTTTTTTTGCTCCCTGCATCCTGTCCGCATCCACGATAATCGGAATACCGGTTAACTTAGACTGCAGCATACACGGCTCATCGCCCATATTTTCAAATGCCGTAAGCTTTAAGTCATAAGTCTTTAAATTTCTTTTATAGCCGCGGCTAAGAATTGCAATTGCGCGGCCCTGGCCTTTCAGGAACCTGGCAATATGTTCAACCAAAACAGTCTTTCCCGTGCCGCCCAAAGTAATATTACCGACGCTGATAACCTTGCAGCCTGCAGAATACGGTTTTAACCCGTAAAAAACAGCCAGCACTCTGACAATTAAACCGTAAATTAATGAGAGAAAAAATAGGCCCATTTTGGCAGCTTCCGCCAAAAAGCCCTGGCTTTTATCCGTAGCTAAATTATAGAGAAATTCGCGCATATTTCTAAATCATACCTGCCTTGTCTTTGATGATTAATCGCCGCTGGACATAAACGAGAGGTTACGTTCAATAAATTCAAGCAATTTACTTTGAGTAGCTGCGGGCATATGGCTGAATTCCACGGCAATGCCAGGATGAATATGCGGTTGAACCTGCTTATCTGAAAGCCAGACAACTTTTGCTTCAATCTCCATCTCCTCCTGCAGGGGAGGAAGCTTGAATTTTAAAATTACTTCATCGCCTAACTTAAATTGATCGCAGCCATAGATATAAGCCCCGATAGCACTGAGGTTTAAAATATCCATTTTCAGGCAGTGTGCCGGTGTAGCGTATTTATTTTTTAACTCAATTTTAATATCTATGGGCAGGCGCTTGAAGCGGCGGCGCAGCTGCATTTTCTGGATATTTTCGATTACCTTATCTTCTTTAAAACTATTGACCGCTAAATCCTCTTCTGCGTAAATATCAATGGACCTGTCCAGGCCGGTTACCGAGAATAAATTTTTTAAATGCGCCGGAATATTGGTAAATTTAATTCTGCCGCTATTATTTATCACTTCCTTATAGGCAAGAACAATTGCTGAAATCCCCATGTAATCAATAAACTCAATCTCCTCAAAATTACAGAGAATATCGCTGTAACCATCGCGCAAACACTGGCCAATGGCTTCGATTAAATTGGCAGAATTAACGTCAATTCTGCCGGATAAATCTAAAATCACAAGGTTGTCTTTTGACCGGGCTCTGATCTCCATAGGGAAAATATTATAGCAGAAATTATAACCGTTGTCTTTAAAATTTATCGGGAAGGAAGATTGCGGAAATCAGACTTAACCCTAGCATTTTCAGTGATTTTTATCTCGGATTCATTGCTTAAAGTTACCACTCCATGCCAGACGCCTTTATTCAGAATAACCGGCTTATCAAGGATAAAAGATTCGACTTTGGAAGGGATCCCTGGCCTTGCCAGATAAAGGATGGTTTTCCCGGAAACCGGTTCGAAACTTTCATAAGTATCAGGATGGCGCTCTAATTTATCAATTGCCTTATCCCTTACCACCAGATATGCAATCCGCCATCCCCGCGGCTGCGATTCAGTAAGCACAATACAAAAAAGGTTGGTCTTTTTATTTTTTAACCCCTTAGCAGGGTATTCGATTACCCGGCCAAAAGGCCGGAAATTTTTTGTAGTAATTTTTTTAAGCATATTGCTTGATTAACTCCAGTGTGCGCCGGGTAGCGCCCTGATTTTCTACAATTAAACCCTGTGCTCTCTGGCCTAAAGTAGCCATTTTAGCAGGATTTCCCAATAAATCCCTGATTGCTTTACGGATTTCTTCTTCGTTACGCACTAAAATACAAGCATTGTTTTCCAGGAATAAATCCGCGATATCCCGGAAATTAAACATCTGCGGCCCAAAAAGAATAGGTTTAGCTAAAGATGCCGGCTCTAAAATATTATGCCCGCCTTTATTAATCAGGCTGCCGCCGACAAAAACAATATCAGCGAGCCCATAAAAATCCATCAGCTTACCGATTGTATCAAGTATAAATACCGGCGGCTTTGAGCAAACTTCACATTTAGTTCCAAGCCAGGAGATAAAAGCCGGCCTAAAACCGTATTTTGCGCTAATTTCGGCTACTTCATCTGCTCTTTCCGGATGACGCGGGGCAATAAGCAGCCTGATTGCCGGAAAATCAGGCAATAATTTCTCATAGGCGCTCAAAATAATTTCTTCTTCTCCGGGATGGGTGCTGCCGGCAACAATTAATTTTCCTTCCGGATCAAGCCATAATTTGGTTTTTAAATCTGTGCAATCCGTCACTCTTATATCTGTATAATCCGCGGTATCAAATTTCATATTCCCTGCAACCGCTACCTTATCGGAATGTACGCCCATATCAATTAATCTTTGGCTGTCGCGTTCAGACTGTACGCAAAATAAGCTCACCTTATTCAATATGGCTTTGAGGAAAAACTTCACTGCCATATAGCCTTGAAAAGAACGATCAGAGATCCTGCCGTTTACCACGATCACCGGAACATTTTTACGGTTAAGGCAAGTGATTAAGTTAGGCCAAATTTCCGTTTCAGCAATAATAAATAACGACGGGTTTATCTTAGCGATGGTTTTTCTGACGATAAAACCCAGATCCAAAGGAAGATACGTTACAAAATCTCCTTCGTGGGCAATGCTCTTGGCGATTTTATTTCCGGTTGCAGTTACCGTAGAAATCACTATTTTTTTAGCAGGATACGCCTTTCTTAAACCTTCAAGAAGGCCCCTGATAGCCATGGCTTCGCCTACACTGACAGCATGCACCCAGATTGGCCGGTCCAACTTCAGTACCTTTGGCAGGATACCTAAACGCATCAGGAACCCACGGTGCAATTTCTTCTTCAATAAATATGCCGGCAAATAAAGTAAAGCCACAATAATAAATATTAAATCGTAAATTATTAACACTTCTCCTCACCCCTCGCTACTCACTACTAACTACTGCTCTTTACGCCCTCGGATGTGCCTTATCATAAACTTTTTTCAACCTGTCCGTCGTTAAATGCGTATAAATCTGTGTGGTAGAAAGATTAGCATGCCCCAATAGCTCCTGCACGCTTCTTAAATCCGCCCCGCGGTTTAAAAGGTGCGTTGCAAACGAATGCCTTAAGCTATGCGGAGAAACCCCCTGCCGGATACTTGCCAGATGCAGGTATTTACCCACGGCATCACGCACCCCGCGGTCAGTAATACGCCTGCCAGATCTGTTTAGAAAAAGAGCATTCTCTGGATTATCCCTGATCAACAAATACTCCTGGATTGCTTTTATGGCATGGTCTCCAATCGGCACCATACGTTCCTTCTTACCCTTACCCCTGACTTTGGCAACACAACTGATAAAATCTATATCGTCAATATTTAAACCTACCAATTCTGAAATCCTCACACCCGTGCTGTAAAATGTTTCCAATATCGCGCGGTTACGAAAACTTAAGTTATCATGCCCACTCTTAGGGATAACCGCGTTGATTACTTTCATCACTTCCTCTTCAGTCAAAAATTGCGGCAGATGCTTATCAAGTTTCGGGCTTGAGAGACTAAGCATAGGATTGGCTTTAATATAGCCTTCACGGGTTAAAAATTTAAAAAACGACCTTAAACTCGAGAGCCGGCGGGCAATGGTGCGGCTCTGCATATTTTTTTCTTTCAGAGTAGCCAGATACTTCCTGAAAACCAGATAATCCGCGCCCTCTATCGGCTGAGCGCTGAAGAATGCCTGAAAATCCTCCAGGTCAAGAGTATAATTTAACAGCGTATGCGGAGAATAATTTTTTTCGATTTCCAGGTAGCGCCGGAATTTTTCAATATATCTTTCCATTATAAATTATTCTTTCGGCTCTTCTTTTAATTCTTCTTTCTGTTCGTCTTTTGATTCGTCTTCCTGTGGCAGGTGTTTGGCAATAAAAGTGCAGCGGGGATAATTGGAACAGCCATAGAAAAATCCTCTGCGCGAGTGCCGCTCAATCAGCTCTCCGCCGCAGTTCTCCTGAGGGCATTTGACGCCCGTGGTAATTGATTTGGAATGAGTACAAACAGGATAGGCAGAGCAGCTTAAAAATTTCCCTTTTCTGCCCCATTTGATAATCATTGGCTTGCCGCACTTTTCGCAAACTTGGTCGGTCTTTATCACTTCCTTTTTAATATTGTCCTGCGCATAATCAAGGCTTTCTTTAAAAGGCTTATAAAACTCCTGCAGTACCTTTAGCCGGTTGAATTTTCCTTCTTCGATTTCATCCAGCTCTTCTTCCATTTGCGCTGTAAACTGGATATCCATAATTTTCGGGAAATATCCAACAAGCATATCACAAACTTTAATCCCCAGTTCAGTGGGATGAAAATATCCCCTGATCCGGCGCATATAATCGCGCAAAATCAGCGTATAGATAATCGGCGCATAAGTTGAAGGCCGGCCTACGCCATCTTCTTCCAAATCTTTTACCAGAGAACTATCGGAATACCTTGCCGGAGGCTTGGTAAAATGCTGTGAAGGAGTCAATTTCGACAAAATTAACTCTTCATCTTTTGCCAGGTACGGAATAATTGTTTTTTCTTCTTTCTCTTCGTGATTATAAGCTGCTAAAAATCCGGCAAAAGCCAGTTTTGATCCGGAGGCAGTAAATAAATACTCATCTGCTGAAATATCAATACTGGTCGTCAGGTAGCGCGCAGGCATCATCTGGCTGGCGAGAAAACGGTTATAAATCAATTCATACAATTCAAACTGTTCAGGGGTAAGAAAATCTTTCATGCTTTGTGGATCGCGGGAAATTAAACTCGGTCTGATTGCTTCATGAGCTTCCTGAGCGTGCTTTTTTACCTTATAGTAATTTGGTTCAGCAGGTAAATAATCCTGTCCAAATTTTTTGCTGATCGCAACCCTAACTTCTTTAATGGCTTCAGCTGACACACGCGGGGAATCCGTACGCATATAAGTAATCAAACCAACAGTTTCATCCTGGCCTATATTAAGGCCTTCATAGAGCTGCTGAGCGATAATCATCGTCTTACTGGCATTGAACTTAAGTTTATTGAAGGCATCCTGCTGCAGGGTACTGGTAATAAAAGGCGGGCTGGGATAACGATTCTTTTCTTTTTCCTCAACGCCGGTAACCAGAAATTTTTTAATTCTTACAATGCCGGTAATTTTTTCTGCTTCTTCCTTATTCTTTATCTCTATTTTCTTGCCTTCTATTTTTTCTAGCTTAGCTAAAAATTTAACCGCATCTTTTTTAAACTCTGCTTCAATTTCCCAATATTCCTGAGGGATAAATTTCTTAATTTCTTTTTCCCTGTCCACAACCAACCTTAAAGCTACAGACTGTACCCTGCCTGCGCTTAAGCCCCGGGCGATTTTTTTCCATAATAAAGGGCTTAAAAAATAACCTACAATCCTGTCTAAAATACGCCTGCCTACCTGCGCCTCAACCATATTAAGGTCAAAATCGCGCGCATGCTGGAATGCTTCTTTGATAGCGCTGGAGGTAATTTCATGGAATAAAACGCGTAAAACTTTTTTCCCTTTGGGAAGATTATCCCTGATATTAAAACCAATCGCCTCGCCTTCACGGTCAGGGTCAGTGGCGATATAAATAAAATCGTTCTTCTTGGCTTCTTTTTTTAAATCCGCCAGGGTTTTTCTTCTAGCGGGGATTACAACATATTCGGGGTTAAAATCTTTCTCGATATCCACGCCTAAGCTTTTTTGCGGCAGGTCAATCAAATGGCCCATCGAAGAAATAACCGTAAAGTTGCTTCCTAATATTTTACCGATGGTTTTTGCTTTTGTCGGCGATTCTACAATCACCAAATTTTTAGCTTCCATTAATTACTCCTCATAAATTGTTTTCCGGGTAGCTGTTTTATTAATTTTTGCATCTTCAGCCTCAAGAGTATCTCATATGCCTGAGGAATTTGCAAGCCTGTTTTTTCTAAAAGCTCATCTAAGAAAACAGGCTTAGTTGGAATTAAATCATACAAAGCAGATTCACTGCCTGCTGAATGATTTTGTAGGCGGTTTTTGATTTTAGTTTCTTTAATACCTATCCTTAAGGGAACCTGCAGCTCTTCCAAAATATCGTCTTTTGTAGAAACTAATTTTGCTCCTTGTTTAATCAACTCGTTTGTCCCGAATGAACCGGGAGAATCAATCCTGCCGGGAAGGCAAAATACTTCTTTGCCCTGCTCAAGGGCAAAATCCGCGGTAATTAACGCTCCGCTGTTTCTGGCTGCCTCTACTACCAGAGTCCCCAAACTTAGACCGCTAATTAACCGGTTCCTGCGGGGAAAATTTTCTTTAAAAGGCTGTGTATTAATGCTGAATTCAGAAATTACTGCGCCATTAGCAGTGATTTCTTCTGCTAATGCAATATTTTCTTCCGGATAAATGTGCTTAAACCCACTGCCGATTACAGCAAGCGTGCGGCCTTTCATCTTTAAAGCTCCCCGGTGAGCAGCTGTATCAATGCCGCGCGCCATACCGGAAACAATAGTTAAACCGCAACCTGCCAATTCTGCAGCAAATTTTTCTGCTGAAGACAGGCCGTAATATGAAGCGCGGCGGCTGCCGACAATACCAATGGCAAGATTATCTTCTTTTTCCAATTTGCCTTTGACATAGAGCACAATCGGAGGACTAGGAATATTCTTTAGAATTTCCGGATAATCCGCGTCGCCTAAAATAATAATCTTTAAGCCTAGTTTCTGCGCTGACTCTAATTCTCTGGTTAAATCTTCAGGTTTGAATGTATGAATTCTATTAGCAACATTCTCGCTGATTCCGGCAATAGTAATTAATTTCTCCGCACTCGCCCGGAAGACATTCTCAAACTTGCCAAAATAATCCAACAGCCTTCCAAGGCGAATACTGCCGATTTCGCCTACCATGTTTAAACTAATTAATGCTTCGAGTTTTGTCATTTTATTTTATATATTGTCTCGCGTGTGTCTTATCTGGGTTTCTCGGGAGCGCTCGTTTTGCCCCTGCGAGGCAAAACTTCGCTCGGGTCGGCTGCGTCGCTCTCCCGCATCCGGGCCGTGGATAAAATCTTTTTTCAATTAATGAGCCGGATGTGGGAACCATGCCCGCTCCTTGCCTCCACGTCCCTCGAAATCCCAGCCAATCCCCACGCTAAAAATCTCCCCCTCCGTTACTTATTTCATTATAATATTTCTACCATTTCTGTCGAAATAATTGAAAGATTTTTAAATACCCCTTCCCCTTTGCTTCCTTTGAGCTCTTCCTGAAATAAACCAATATAATCTTGCGGCATCATTACTGTCACTACGTCACCTCTAATAAAATTCCAATCATAAGCTGAACGCCATTCTCTTTCATAATAAAAGTTATTGTTTTGCTCTTCATCAATCTTTGGATCAAGATGTATTATACTTGTTAAATCGCAACGTTTTACATATGTTCCCATCATCTTTAAATATTCTTGTAAAACTTGTTTTGAATTTCCACACGAAGACTCTAATCGTTCTAACTCTGGTAAAATTTTTTCTGCATGCTTAAAAAAAATATGATTCTTATTTATATATAAAACAGGATTGAAGTGCCCAGTAAGAATTGCCTTTTCTTTATTAAACGCGATTCCGAATCCTCCATATCTTAAAATATGCAATCTTAAGTCTTTAAAAGGAATATCACAAACACAAGAAGAAGGAAATCCAATTCTTTTTTCGCCATTGGGCATTTTTATTGGAAAAGATCTATCGGAAATTTTTAATAATCCTTCTTTTGCTATCGAAACTAAGCGGGCAAAAGAGTCTTTCGACGACTTATTATAGCCTGTAAAATGCCATAGAACCTTTGCGCTAAACCTTTGTAAATAATCTGCTGCATCAATTTTATTTTCGTCCATTATCAACCTTTACTTTGTTACGTTGTCCTCTCTGGACAGTTGGCAAAACGCGATTCTCCACCTACTATCAGACAGGGGGCGCGACTTTAAAAACCCCGAATTATCCATAGGGTAAGAGTAGGTGACGTTTAAACGTCACCTACTCTCTGGATAAGTCCTATATATTTTTGAAGCTCCTTCGGACACCGCATTATTTCTATTTAATTACACTTTTAACATTTAGATTTATATCGTTAGTGGGATTCTTGACAGAATCAAAATCCCCGACCTTACCGTATGATTCGACTTTTCCATCAATAAGTTTAACAAAGTAGTCATTATAAATTGGGTCAACACGGTCATAAGCTACTATTAATTTATAAGTCAAATATTCCGTCGTTCCTTTAGCAGATGTGCTTGTCGGTGTTCCCATAGACCTGAGGACATTTGCCTTGGTCATTCCTAAAGAAATATTGTTGATTCTCGATGATGTAGTTACACACCCGCATAATCCCAAACATAGTACTAATAACAAAAATATTCTCATGTTACCTCCCTTTCCTAAAACTCTATAACCCCCCCCATGCTCCCTTGCACTGTCCTGTGTCCAGCGGGTGGCTTGGATGTGTTTTTGCGGGATCTTGGAAGCCCCGAGCGGGCACGGTTCCCGCAGCCGGCTCCTTAATAAAAAAACGATTTTATCCACCGCCCGGCTGCGGGAGAGCGAGGGGCTGGAACGAAGTGCAGCCCCGCCACGCTGGGGCGGGGCAAACGTTCCCGCAAAAATACAGACAAGACACACGCGAAACAATTATAGACTCAAGCTTAGTCATTATATTTGAAGCTAATATAGGGTAACTGCATTATTTTCAAAGATCGGGCCGTAATATTCTTTTATTGACTTTAGAGAACTTAACACCCAAGAACCTAAGTAATAGGTTAGGATAATAACCACAATTGTAATGATTATTTTACTATTCTTGCTGAAACGAGGATTTATCCAGATTAATGGCAAAGCCAGAGGGCCGACACATAAAAAAGCGATAACTAGCGAGGAGGTCTTGAGGTACCACTTAGGTTTAGGCACCTTATTTTCCAACATCTCCCCACAATATCTGCACTTTATCGCCTCGTCCTGTATTTCTTCTGCGCAATAAGGGCATTTCTTCATCTTTTTGAACCTCTCTTACTGATGACTTTGATGATATTTTGTACAACTCGGCCTACCGATAACTTAGATGTATCAATTGTTTTACCTGCCAAGGCATAATATGGCGCGCGTAGTTTTAACAGCAGTTCAATTTGTTTTTTGGGATCTTTAACATTCATAAGCGGCCGAAGGTCTAATCCCGACACCCTTTTTAAAATTACTTCGGGCGACGCACTCAAACAAATCAACATACCTGTTTCTTTCATAATTTTAATATTTTCCGGATTGATCACAATCCCACCGCCAGTAGCAACAACAAAACCTTTTTCTTTCGCAACTTCTTTTAAAGCTTGCTTTTCAACTTTACGGAAATATGGCTCGCCTTTTTCGGCAAAAATATCTGCAATCAGCTTTTTCTCACGCAGCTCAATCAAAGAATCAAGATCAATAAACTGCTGCTTTATCTTTTTGGCAAGCTCATATCCGACGGAAGTCTTACCTGTGCCCATAAAACCGACTAAATAAATATTGTTCATAACCTAATGCCGTAGCGGAGGTTTAAACCTCCGCTACGGCAGCTCCTAACTACTGTTAACGATTTTGTTGCATCCTCACAACCCTACTCCTGATACGCTGCTAATACCAAGCTGGACAATTCTTCTTTAATTTCCTTTGTAGAAGGATAAACGGTATCATACCACTTCCCGTCTTTACCCTGATGTCGCGGCATGCCAACAAACAACCCATTGCTGCCGTCAATCACCTTTAAGCCTTTTACCACAATACCACCGAGCGAAACATCTACAAAGGCCTTTGTTTTAGAGTCGCCCTCAAGCTTATGAATCCGGCTGACTTCTATTAAAGACTTTTCCATATTCATCACCTCCTTTTAACTTAATAGACGCAGGAGGTGAAGAAATCTAACTAATTTTTTTTAAATAATTTTTGTAGCTTAGCTTAATATCATCCAAAGCATCAGTGCCGAATTTTTCCAGTAAGGCATCTGTTAAGACAAAAGCAGCCCCTGCCTCGGCAATTACTGCGGCAGATTCTACGGCACAGGTGTCAGAACGCTCCACCGTAGCTTTGGCTGATTTTTTATTATTGATATTAACAGAATCGAGCGGCTTAAGCAGCGTTGCAATCGGTTTCATGCAAGCATGAATTATGATATCTTCGCCATTAGAAATACCGCCTTCAATACCGCCGGCATTATTGGTTTTACGGAAATACCCTTTATTTTTAGCGTAATAAATTGCATCGTGGCAGGCTGAGCCAAAGCGATGCGCATAGCCAAATCCCAAACCAAACCCGACTGCTTTAATCCCCGGTATAGACATAATACTGGCGCTTAAGCGCGCATCCAGGCGCTTATCAGCACTTGTATAATTGCCTAAGCCCACAGGAACACCTGCAGCCTCAACTTCAAAAATCCCGCCTACAGTATCCTTCTTTGCCTGTGCCTGAATAATTCTTTTCATCATTGCCTGCGGTGAACATTCGCCGCCGATTAATAAAACTTTACTGGAAATTTTAATTTTAAATTCATCAAGAAGCATTTTGCAAACAGCGCCTACAGCAACGCGAGCAGCAGTTTCACGGGCAGAAGCACGCTCCAATACATTCCTGATATCCTTAAAACCGTATTTTAAAACTCCTGACAGATCTGCATGGCCTGGCCGCGGGCAGGATATTGCTGGTAATTTTTCAATACTAAAATCTTTGTTCTCAATTAGTAAAGCAATCGGGCTGCCTAAAGTTGAGCCTTTTTTTATTCCGGAAAGCACTTCCACTTTATCTTTTTCAATCTGCATGCGCTTGCCGCGGCCGTATCCTGCCTGCCTGCGCTTTAATTCGTAATTAATTTTATTGGCGTCCAGTTTCAAACCTGCGGGAATACCTTCTAAAATTGCCACCAGCCCTGCGCCATGCGATTCCCCTGCAGTCAGATATCTCAACATAATTACCTCCCTATTATTTTATGTTCTCCTTTAAGAAAGAAACTAAACTATCCCTGTCTTCGTAAGTAATGAATTCAAAAATACCGGCTATTTCATAACCGCCTGACTTAGGCCCTTCTGTGCCACTAGTTTCAGGACCGCCCTTTTCCTGTACTCTTAGGATATTAATCACCACATCAATCGGCGGCTGTTTCTCCTTTAAATAAATTTTAAAAGCCAGCTCCGTATCTATGGGAATAAAGATATCTGAGAAAAAAGCTATCCCACCGTAACTTATATCTTTTGTTTTGGCCTGAAAAGTTTTCCCGTGATAGTAATAAGAAATCTCGACCTCTTTATTTACCCTGACATATATCCTGCGTTCCTGGCCCTCGTATTTTTTCGTATGAATAAACTGGTTCGCCGTCAAAATTTTACCTAAATCTTTGGCATCCAAATACGCTTCTTTTAAATCCTGCAGTTTTTCTCCAAAATAGCGGATAATCGCCTCATTAAGCTCGCTGTAAGTAGAAATAAAAATCTGTATTTCGCAATTAGTAATTTGCTCCAACATCTGAATCACGCCTTCGTTGAGCGGATCAGCCATGGCTACAGATAAAACATTGCGTACTTTATCCAGAGGAATAAGGGTATAAATTTTAATCCATTTCAACGGGATATTATCCAGCACTTCAGGAGCAATAGAATAATTTCTTAAAGGAATGTAGGCGAAATTATACTGGTTGGATAAACAAACGGCAATATCTTTCTCCGCAGTAAAGCCCATGGCAATTAAGTGCTGGCTCAAATATCCGCCCTTTTTACGCTGCTCTCCCAAGGCAAGCTTAAGCTGCTCCAGCGTAACCAGCCGGCGCTCAATCAATAAATCACCAAGTTTTTTACTAACAGTCCTTTGAGGAATCATTTTTTATTTCCAGAGCCCCCTTCTCTCTTGGCGCGCTTCCTGATAAAGTTTAAGAAATAAATCCGCATATTTTACATTTGGCGGAAAAGTCATTAAAGAGGCGTATCCCTGTTTTACAATTTCGGCATTGACAAATGTGCCGTCTTTTAGATATACATAAGCCAGCAGCCGTTTATAACGGTCGTATCTTTCTGCGTCGAATTCCAAAGATACACGTTTGCCCTCAACAAGATTTTTGGTAAATTCGTAAGAACGCCTGCCTAATTTCTGGATGGTGCTGATATCTTCTTTTGCCCGCTCAGCATCTTTGTATAATTTTTTTGATTCATGCATTTCCGGAGTATCTATGCCGATCAGCCGGACCCTTTCTCCGCTTTCAAGCAATAAGGTATCGCCGTCAACTGCCCGGGTTACCCGGATATCAGTATAATTATACGAATCTCCGAAAGGAACGCTAAAAACTCCGCTCTCAGATGAATATTGCACATCTACCGGGTCTTTTACGCACGATGAGGCACCCAGCAAAAATACCAGGCCAAAAAGCCCTAAAATAAACCACGGTAAATTTTTCATCTAAGACTCTCCTTTAATTAAACACTACCGGCAATAATCTGCGCCAAAACAATAATATCTTCCGTGCAAAATATAGAAGTTATACTTTTATCAAAAAGTATATTTGCATCAGAGCCGAATTCTTCATCTGAGCGGAAAAGCTTCAGCAAAACCGGCACTCCAGAAAATGCCTCAATGATAATACTCACATCTTTAAAATCAGCTTTTCTCGCAGGCAGCCGAGTCAACAACGAAAAAATGTTTTCCGGATTCCTGCCATATTTCCTGATCAGAGGCTCAATCGCTCTTTTACGGAAGGCCGCTGCGTAGCCTTCGACGCCGGCTAATTCCCTGAATGTCAGCCAAACTCCCGCCAGCACTGGAAGCCCTTTTATTTGCTCAATTAGATAATGCAGGATAATTATAACGCTAAAATCCTTAGCCGGGACATTACAACTTAGTGAAATTACTGATTTCTTCTCTAAATCTATACTATATTCATCTGCCAGAAACCTGAGAGAAAAATTTTTTTCAGAAGTCAATTTCCCTAAATCATTCCAGGCCTTATCTTTCGCTGCTTGATAACCCATTTTCAGCTGTCAGCCTTTAACTGTCAGCCTTCAGCTTTAAGCTGATAGCTGAAAGCTGATGACTGATAGCAAACAAATATTATCTATCATTCATTGTTATTCTACCCTTTTTTATTGGATAAATCAATATTTTAGATTATAATATAATCTATGCTTTACGATCGTTTTCAGCAGGAAGCCATTGATTATATTAATCAGGGACATTCGGTAATCGTCTCAGCGCCTACAGGCGCAGGGAAAACCGCAATTGCAGAACATATTATTACCAGCTGCATTGAGAAAAAAACCGGAGTCATTTATACCGCGCCGATTAAAGCCCTTTCCAACCAGAAATTCCGCGATTTCCAAAGCCAATACGGCGATAATATCGGCATCTTAACCGGCGATGTTTCCTTGAACCCCGGGGCGCCGGTATTAATCATGACTACGGAAATCTTCCGTAACAAAATCCTCGATGAACCGCAAAGCCTAAAACCCTATCAATGGGTAATTTTTGACGAGGTGCATTACCTTGATAATCCCGAGCGCGGTACAGTCTGGGAAGAATCCCTGATTTTTTTACCGGCCCATATGAATATTTTAGCGCTCTCAGCGACTATCCCCAATATTGCGCAAATTGCCAAATGGATCGAATCAATCCACAAGAAACAGGTAAAAACCGTACTTGAGGAAAAAAGGCCGGTACCTTTGCATTTTTTTTATCAATACCAAAATGAAATACTGAATAATTTAAACGGTATACGGCACCGCAAAGACAGCAGGGTAAACAGAATCAGCTCACTGATCAGCTACCTGCAGCAGGAAGAAGGCTTGCCTTGTATTTATTTTGTTTTTGGCAGGCGCCGAGCCGAAGAATTGGCGCAGGAATTATTTAATTATAATTTCCTCAGCTCAAAAGAAAAAATACAGATCTGTGAACTATATAGCAACCTCTGCCAGCGCTTTGACCTGAAAGACGACCGCACTGCCGCTGAAATGCTACCACTGGTTCAAAAAGGCATTGCTTATCATCATGCCGGGATGCTGCCGACTTTAAAAGAAGTAATCGAAAGATTATTTACCAGCCGGCTGCTGAAAGTTATTTTTACCACTGAAACCTTTGCCCTCGGCATCAATATGCCCAGCCGCAGTGTTATTTTTGATGAATTGAGAAAATTCTACGGCCATTATGTGCGGAACTTAAAGACGCGCGATTTTTACCAGATGGCTGGCCGTGCAGGTAGGCGCGGCATTGATAAAGAAGGCTTTGTTTACTGCCGGATTAATCCCCGGCGTATTGACCCGCAAGAAGTAAAACGCATCATTTATTCCCCTGCGGAGCCGGTAAAAAGCCAGTTTAACACTTCTTATGCAACAATATTGAACCTTTACGAAAAATATCAGGAGGGGCTTTTTAAAATCTACCCACTTTCTCTACATTATTTCCAATCGCGTAAAAATGAACAAAAAGCGGCATTGCAGGCAATTGAGGCAAAATTAAACCTGCTCAAAGAATTAGGCTATATTGAAAATAACGCCCTTACCCAAAAGGGTAAATTCGCCAAAACAGTTTATGGATATGAGTTAATCCTTTCAGAGCTTTTCGGAGCAGGCATACTGGAACAACTGGATGAATTCGGGCTGGGGATTCTTACTGCTTCGGTGGTCTTTGAGCCGCGTAAAAATCAGCACTTACTCAGCCTCTCCAAGGCAGGCCGTAAAATTAAAAGCCTTGCCGAAGAATTTTATTTACAGATCAGGGAACGGGAAAGAAAACACCGCATTTATTCCTTTAGTAAACAGCCGTATTTTCACTTAAGCAATTGCATGGAAGCGTGGCTGCGCGGGACAAATTTTGAAAAGATATTGCAGTTTACCGATACTGACGAAGGCGAAGTAGTCAGGTATTTTAGGATGAGCATCCAGATCTTAAAAGAAATAAACGACGCCGGCGCTACCTCAGCCGTAATAAAAGAAAGAATTAAAGAAACTATCCGCGTGATTAACCGCGATGTGGTTGATGCGGAAAAACAGCTGCGTACCGGCTAAAATCTTACCTTGTCGCCTGCTTTAATGCGGTGTTTTTGGACAAAACCTGCATTTACTTCCAAAACAAAACTGGCTTGTTGCTGTGGAATAAGATCCGGGCAGCTCTTGCTGCACGGTAAGACGTTTTGCATAATTTCGCTGATTACTTTATCTTTATCGATCCAGATAATATCCAAAGGGAACTGCATATTTTTCATCCAGAAGCTGCTACTTTCCTTAAAATCAAGAATAAAAAGCATGCCCCTGTCTTTAGGTAAGGATTCCCTGAACATTAACCCCAACCTGCGCTCCTCCAGAGAGGAAGCAATCTCTGCTTTCAAACAGGTATTTTTAACACAGACCTCCTGCAAAGAAACCTCTGCAAAAGCAAACGGTCTAAATAATAAAAAAAATAAAATAATAAATTTCTGCATTATTTTTTAAAAAGGCGGGCGGCCTGCGGCATATTCCAGATAATCCGCAAGTATTTTTTGATGATCAAAAGCAAAATTTACTTTTTTGAACTCTTCAGGCCTGACTATTCGAAGATTTGCCGCATCATCGCCTGCCTGCGGCTTGCCTCCTCCTCTAGCAATAAATACAGTAGAGATTGTGTGGAAGCGTTCATCGCGGCTAGGATCGGAGTAAGTATGAAATTGTTTTACTTCGCTTAAAATCAGCCCGGTTTCTTCCTGCGCTTCGCGCTTGACTGCATCTTCTAAACTCTCCCCATAATCAACGAAACCGCCTGGCAGAGCCCAGCCAAAAGGAGGATTTTTTCTTTCGATAATTACTATCCCGGAATCCAACTCAATAATCGCATCTACCGTAGTAAACGGGCCTTTTTGCAGTTTCTCTACAACATGCTCCAGGTATTTGATAACACCTTGTTCAAAAATTACAAAAGCCTCTTTATCATTAAGGCAAAAAATAACCTCTTTTAATGAAGTTTTACTTTCGCGCAGCTGTTTTAATAACTCCTGCGCCATGATTTTTGCTGCAGGCAAATAAGCAAACCCTCCTGTACCGCAGCCCAGCGCAGGGAAAGCAATTGAATTTATTTTAAGCTGATTAGCCAGCTTTAACGCGCTGCTTATTGCATCCCTGATTTTTATTTCATCGGTTTTGAAATCCGTGCCCATGGTCGAGGCATGAATAATATATTTTGCACCTAAACTTCCTGCGCCGGTTGCAACCGAAGAACCGATTTTTATCGGCCCGAGTTTTACTGCTTCATCCTCGATAACCTGGCCGCCTTTTCTTTTAATGCTACCTGCCACCCCGCCACCCATGACTAATTTATTATTAGCAGCATTAACAATAGCATCGACTTTCAAGGTAGTGATATCTGCCTGAATGATTTTTATTTCCACATCCTTAATACGCACCCCGCCCTTCATTTTTTTATTTAGTCCTTTATTATATGCCCCTGCCCTTCCTATATCAAAGAAGGGCGGGGCGCATAGTTATTTCAATCTTTCTAAGATTAGTTTGTTACTATTATAATCGAATTTAAAATTAAAACGCCGCAGAAATGACATTCCTAATAAACCGTCCTTAAAACCAAAGTCTTGTTTTGTATCCATCAGCACTGCTGTTTCAACATTTTTCGCCTCGACATCGCCTATCTTGATACTCGCTAAAACAACATATCTCGCATCTATTTTCCTGCCATCGGCAACTTGTAATTGAATGGGAGTACCTTCCTTATTCGTATCCAACCTGAGCCTGTCGGCAGTAGCTTTAGTAATAATTACCAAAGATGCCCCTGTGTCTACTAAGAGCGAAGCATTAACTTTTTTATTTAAAACAACATCCGCGCGCATATGGCCCATTTCCCGAGCCAAAGCCACTTCTTTGGGCCCTGCATCTGCGTCGGCTTCTTCTTGCGCTGCCTGACGAGACTGCTTCTCTTTCCATTCTGCCAAAGACTTGTTCCATTCTTCTTCTGCCTTTGCCCTCATCAACTCGGACTTTGCCCGCTCGCTTGCCCAGTGTTTTAAAATTATTGCCGTCTCTTCAGGATTTGATTTCTCCAGCCGCTCAATAGCGCTTTTTTCGAAAGTAACTGTGCCAAAACCAACATCCAGCTCCACGCGGCTGTCACTCTCTTCCCTGATCAACCCTTCAAGGCTGCGGCCGTTCTTAAGATATAGTTTATCGGCAAAGGAAGTTTCCAGAAAAACAAAAAATATTACGGGGATTAAAAAAAGAGTGCGCTTCACCGGGATATGTTTAATATTTTATATTTCAGAATTCCTGCGGGGATTTTAATTTCCAGCACTTCACCTACTTTATGGCCCATAAGGGCCTTACCCACAGGAGAAGCAATAGAGATTTTATTTTGCGTGTAATCTGATTCTTCCTGAGACACAAGCATATATTCCAGCTTTTCAGCGGTATCCATATCCTCTAATTTCACGGTAGCGCCAATCAGGACCTCATCCGAAGACATATTTTCATCATCGAGAATCCGCGCACAACTTAATTTGGACTCAAGTTCAGAAATCCGTTTCTCATTCATGCCTTGCGCATCTTTAGCAGCGTCATATTCGGCATTTTCGCTGATATCGCCGTGAGCGCGCGCCTCTCCGATTGCCTTAGATAGTTCCCGCCTGCGCACGGTTTTTAAAGTTTCCAATTCCTGTACTAATTTTTCGTAACCTGAACGGGTCAAATAAATATCCGAAGAATCCATCTGAATCCTTTCGTTAAATCCTAATTCAACTTATCAGCATTATAGACGCCGCCTGAAATAATTATTTTCAAGGCATCAGTAATGGAGATATCGATAAATTTCACTTCTTCTTTAGGGATAAAAACTACAAAACCTGAAAACGGCCCGGGAGTTGTACCTATAAAAACCGGCAGCATTTCCCTGCCTAAAACCTGACTGATAACTTCATTCTTCTCATTGGTTAAAAACCCGATTGACCAAATGCCGCGGGAAGGATATTCTACCAACACTACTTTTTTGAAATTAAATTTCTTTTGCGCCAGCAAAAAAGAAACTAATTGTTTAAAAGCAGGGTAGATATTTTTTACTAAGGGGAATGCGCAAAAAATCTTCTCAAAATAAGGTAAGATCTTTTTACCAACGAAAAATTCGGTAAAAAAACCCACTGTGAGGATGATTATTAGGGATAGAATCACCCCTAAACCGGGAATATAAAAACCCAGCAAACCCTTCACATAAGCATTAATATGATCGCCTAAAATACCGTCGGCGAACTTAAAAATGACGATAATAACATAGGCAGTGAGGAAAATCGGGGCAATTACCAGAAGCCCGGTAATTAAATGCCTTTTTAAATGTTTCATTTTGCCAGGTTGTTTTTAAGCCTGTTCCTGATTTTCTTCGACGAATTTTTTTATTTCTTCAATGTTTTCCAAGATCAGCCTTGCTTTAGACGCACCAAAAGAAAAGGGGTATTTATCCTCTGCATTGCGTTTTAAGATTAAAACCGGTTTACCTTTGAATTCAGTTCTTTCGATCATACTAACCTCCTTTTTACTCCCTCATCACATTAATCACTTTGTCGCTCATGCCTTGTTTTTTCAGATAATTAATATCTTCCAAACTAAGGTTAAACTTGGAATTACTCTTTTTTATTTTATCGATAATCACGCTATCCGGAGTGCCTTGTTTGGAAAGTTCAATTACCTGCAGAATGGACATCTGTGTTGCGTTAGGATCAGAGGCTGTTTTAACTTCTGCTGCTTCAGCCTGTTCTGGTTTTTTATCTATTTGTGCGCCGACTAACGCTCCACCCGTAGCACCAATAGCTGCGCCGACAGCAGCTCCGGTACCGCCCTTGAGTAACCCGCCGGCTAAAGCGCCTAATGCGCCTCCGGCAACTGCCCCTTCAGCTACCCGAGTCTTATTTTCCGCACACCCCAAGCAACTTACTAAAATTAAAACTGAAATCATCATAAACGAAGCTATCTTTTTCATATTCTCTCCTCCTTATTATATTTATGATAATACTAATCCAGTTCGTATTCAAGCTTTTTTATCAAATCTTCTGTCTCTTTAACCAGTGATGCCGGCAGTAATTTTAAGATTTCTACCTCATTCTTCAGGCTCTTTAGAGTACCGACTAAGCGTTTTACAACCGAGTTTTTCTTCTTTTGCTGGGCTTCCTCCGGGTCAAGTTCCTGCCTTTCCCTGATTAAAATACCCATACTCCTCTTAACCTCACGCGCATCCTTGCCTTTCTCAAAAATTTCACTTTTGATACGCGCATAATCTTCTGCATCAAGTAATTTTTTGTTTTTCGCCGTACGCAAAACACCAACTGCTTCCAGAGTCGGCACCAGTGCGGCATCCTGTGCCTGAGTAAATTCCTGCTTTAACCAAACAGGCTCTTCTTTTTCCAGAAAATAATACGACCTTAAAAGCTTCAGCGCCGTCTCTTTCCTGATCCCGATTTCTTTTGCCGTATAAATATTAAATTCTCCATAGCCCCAATCCTTATATAATTTGTCTTTCCAGACCGTATAAAGCGCCTGCCCTAGCTCAACCCATGAGGTTTTAAAATTTTTAGTGTTATCAAGAATACGGTAACGCAGCGAATCCTTATCTGCGATACCCTGCATTTTTTCTTCCAGCCCCTCTAAAGATTTTGTCCTTTGTGCATGCATATTAACCTTCCTTTTTTAAAAAAATATTGGCAGCTTTAAGTGCCTCTTGTTTTGAATTAATCTTAGCGATTGCCTGCAATTCCTCAAGATGAATTAGTATCCTGCCGATTAAAGGCGATGGAGGCAATTTAAATTTTCTCATCAGGTCATTGCCGGTTACTAAGCGCTTTAATTTTTTTTCTTTACTCCTCCGAAAATACTCTTTGATTAAACTGATCACTACCTTCTCATGGGTAAGGCGGGATTCTTCAGAAGTAAGCCTTCCCCTCGTAGCGCGCTGATCGCCCAACGAGAGCAACAAAACACTTACCCCCTCTTTTGCAGTATCACGAAAATAGCGGAAATTTGCCCGCGCCGAGATTTCTTCATTATCAGCTAAATAACCAGGACGTAAATGCCAAAAAACCATCTTCCTTAAGGCATCTATTTCAACATTGGACAACTTAAGCCTCCGGGCAATTACCGTTGTTATCGCTGAACCGATACGCTCATGGCCGTGGAACATTGTCCTGCCTTTTAAGCGGCGTTTTGCCTGCGGTTTTCCGATATCATGCAAAAAAGCGCCTAATTTTATCAAAGCATATCTCCTGCGGCCGCTGGAAAGCTCCTCGTTCAGATAATTATTGATATCCCTGTTAAATTTATTTTCGGCTAGGAAATTCTCCAACTGCCTTATGGTCTCAAAACTATGTTTTAAAACATCCAAATGATGATACGGACCCTGAGTTATTCCACGCATTAATTCAATTTCCGGGATCACCACTTGTAAAACTTTATGTTTATCCATCATTACCATATGTTCATATGATCTCTCTGTATCAAAAATTTTAAACAACTCCTCACGCAGGCGCTCGCAGGAAACTGCAGTTAATTTATTCCGTTTTACCCTGATTAATTTTAAAGTAGTACTGTCAATTTTAAAACCCAGCACAGCAGAAAGGCTGAAGGCGCGCAATATCCTTAGAGGATCTTCATCAAATGCCTCTTTATTTACCATTCTGATTATTTTTTTACGTAAATCTTCTGCTGCCCCATAAAGGTCGATCAGAACAGTCTTCTCTCTAAGCCCGGTTGCTTCTTCCAGGCCCAAGGCTAAAGTATTAATAGTGAAATCGCGGTGCAAAAGATCTTCCTCAAGGGTTTTACCGCGGAAATCGGTAAAATCCAGGGTATAAATTTTATCTTTTATTTTTTTAACCAGCCGGCAGGCGCCGTGCTCTTTATCTAAAACTACAAACCCGGCTTTTATTTTGGCGGAGAGTTTTCTCCCGAAATTAATTGAGCCTTTTTTCAGGCAAAAATCGATATCCGGATTTACCCTTGATCTTTTTAGGATATAATCCCTTAAAAATCCGCCGACAATATAGAGGCGGACTTTTTTCTCACGGCTGAAACTTAAAACCTCATTCAGCAAATGCCGGGAATCTTCTTTGAATAAATAATTCATCTTAAAATTTTGGGGAAAAATTGTTCTTTGAGGGAACTAAAGTTTATCTTTATTAAATATTTCCGACTGTTTAATTACTTCATCTTCCACGAATATCGGCGCATGCGCCCTTACTGCCAGAGCAATACAATCCGACGGCCGGGCATCAATGGCCTTATCTTCTCCGTTTGAGGCCTTGATCACAAGCTTGGCATGAAAAGTGCTCTCTTCCAGCCTGTCAATAATGATCCTGTCTATTTTGGCCTGGAGGTATTCGATTGTAGTGTGCAATAAATCATGGGTCAGAGGCCGAGGAGGATTGAAACCGCTGATTTTTAATTTTATTGCCGAAGCCTCCGGCAGGCCGATGACAATCGGCAGAATCCGCTCGCCGTTTTTTTCTTTAAGCACAATCAGCTGATCATGCCTTTTCTCATCAATAACAATCTTATTCAATTCCATCTCTACCATAACTTATACCCCTTTATCTATTTTTGCGGCGTTCTGTATTTAGCATACCCTTTAATTCTACCATAAACTGGCCCACATCTTTAAACTGCCGGTACACCGAAGCAAATCTAACATATGCCACATCATCCAGCGATTTTAGCTTTTCCATTACCAATTCACCGACTTTAGCAGAAGGCACCTCGCGGTCATATTTTTTCTGAATTGCCCGCTCGACCTGTGTAACAATTTCCTCCATCTTTTCAATACTCACCGGCCTTTTCTCGCAGGCACGGATAATCCCGGCTAAAATCTTTTTACGGTCAAATGCCTGCCTGCGGTTATCTTTTTTTACCACCATAAAAGACATTTCTTCGATATATTCGTAGGTGGTAAAACGCTTACCGCACTTTAGGCACTCGCGCCTGCGCCGGATTGCTGATTCTTCCTGAGTTGAGCGCGAATCAACCACTTTGTCTTCTTTATGGCCACAGTAAGGGCACTTCATTATTTAACTTTTCTGATTTTTATTTTAGCTTCTCTCAAAAATTTTCCGGCCATCTCATCAGGATAGCCGTCGGCAATGACAATCTCCCGAATGCCGGCATTAATCAGCATTTTAGCGCAAATAGAGCATGGCTGATTAGTGACATACAAGACACTTTCTTTAGTGCTCGTGCCGTGCAAAGCTGCCTGCAGAAGGACATTCTGCTCCGCATGCAGGCCGCGGCAAAGCTCATGGCGCTGGCCAGATGGAATTTTCAATTTTTCCCTGATACACTCTATATCAAGGCAATGCTTAAGCCCGGAAGGCGCGCCGTTATAACCTGTGGCTAAAATTTTCTTATCCCTGACCAGTACAGCACCGACTTTCCTGCGCAAACAGGTTGCCCTTTTAGAAACCAATCCTGCTACTTCCAAAAAATATTCATCCCATGTAGGCCTGACATGCGTTAAATTCTTTTTCATTGTTTTAGCTCCGGATATAAAGGAAATCTTCTGGCTAATTCCAAAACTTCTATTCGCACTGCTTTTAAAATTTCAGGTTTATCGCTTCCTTCAACCGCTTGGTTGATTAATTCAGAAATTTTATGCATCTCCCGCTCTTTCATCTTGCGTGTAGTCACAGCAGCTGTGCCTAAACGTATACCGCTGGTTACTGCCGGGCTTTTCTGATCAAAAGGAATCAGGTTTTTATTCACTGTAATGCCGGCCTCTTCAAGCGCACTGGAAGCGTCTTTACCGGTAATACCTTTCTCATTTAAGTCCACTAAGAATAAATGCGTATCCGTGCCTCCGGAAACAATACGAAAACCTTTTGTGCTCAAGGCATTGGCCAGCTCTTTAGAATTTTTAACAATCTGGCGCTGATAGGTTCGAAAAGCAGGGGTCAATGCTTCGTGAAAAGCCACTGCTTTGGCAGCAATCACATGCATCAGAGGCCCGCCTTGTATGCCGGGAAAAATCCGCGAATCGATTTTTTTGGCAAATTCTTTTTTACAGATAACAAATCCGCCACGAGGCCCGCGTAAAGTTTTGTGCGTCGTAGAAGTAACAAATTCCGCGTAAGGCACAGGCGAAGGATGCACCCCTGCAGCAACTAACCCTGCAATATGCGCCATATCCACAAATAAATACGCGCCTACGCTATCGGCAATTTTACGGAATTTTTTAAAATCCAATTTTCTCGGGTAAGCCGAAGCACCTGCTAAAATTAATTTCGGCTTATTTTGTTTTGCTAAAACAGCAATGTGATCGTAGTCCAGCATTTCTGTCTTTTTATCCACACCATAAGCAACAACATTATAAAACATACCTGAAAAATTATGCGCATGCCCATGCGAAAGATGCCCGCCGCAGGCCAAATCCAAAGCTAAAATCGTATCCCCTAAATTTAATGCCGCAAAATACACTGCCATATTTGCCTGTGTCCCTGAATGCGCCTGCACGTTAACGTGTTCAGCGCCAAATAATTTTTTTGCCCTCTCAATCGCAAGGCTTTCAGCAGCATCCACATTAGCGCATCCGCCATACCAGCGGGCGCTGGGATAACCTTCGGCATATTTATTAGTCAGCACTGAACCTTGCGCCTCCAAAACAGCCAAAGAAGTAAAGTTCTCCGAGGCAATAAATTCCAGGTTATCTTCCTGCCTGCGGATTTCATCTGCTATCGCCTGATAAATTTCCGGGTCAACTTTTTTCAAATGCTCTAAACTTTTCATTTTGTTATTTCCTCTTCTATTCTTTTTAATAAATTCAATCTTCTTCTGTGCCTGCCGCCTTCAAATTTTGTATTAAGCCAGATTTTTAAAATCTTTTTCTGCAGCTCAAGCCCGGCAATTCGCGCGCCTAACGCCAAAACATTACTATCATTGTGCCGACGGGAAAATTCCGCTGCTTGAATATTATGGCAAACAGCTGCCCTAACGCCCTTAAAACGGTTGGCAACAATCGCTACGCCTATGCCAGAACCACAAATGAGTATACCGCGGCTATTTTTCTGGCGGGGAATTAACTTTGCAAGCCTTGCTGCAAACTCAGGGTAATCGCAACGCTCCTCAGAATAAGTGCCTAAATCATTTACTTTAAAACCCGTTTTCTGCAGATAAAGCTTAATTTTTTCTTTGAGGCCGAAGCCAGCGTGATCCGAAGCAATCAATATAGTCTTCATATTATATTACTTATCCTTTCCACTGCCTCTTTTATAGTTTCCATAGTTAATTCATAAAATTCCAGCGGCCTGCCGATAGGATCATCGATATTAATATTCATGTCATCTATTTTAGCAAATTCTTTTAATAAAAACACTCTGTTTTTTATCTCCGGTACCAGCTGCAGAATTCTTTCTTCGTGTATTTTTTCCATCACCAGAATTAAATCTGATTTTCTAAGCATATCTTCACTTACCCGCTGCGAACGATGATCCGATACATCTATGCCTTCTTCTGCCAGCACTTCCTTAGTTGCTTCAGTAGCGCCCATACCAGCGCTCATCATTCCGGCAGAAAGGACTTCTACGTCACTGCGTTTTTTAAGTTTTAGGCTCTTTTCTAAAAGCGCCTTGGCCATCACCGAACGGCAGGAATTACCGGTACAGACAAAAAGCACGGTTTTTCTACCCACCACCTGTTCGATTGTTTCTTTTGTTATAGCACCTATGCGCAAAATCTTTAAAGGATCCCGGGTTAAATCTACGATTGAAGATTCCTTGCCAAGGGAAACATCGCCTGCGTCAATGGCAAAATCTACCTTATCTTTGAGGTCTTTTATCGCCTGTTCAAAATTTATTGGGGCCGGCCTTCCTGAAAGGTTTGCCGAAGGGCAAACTACGGGTACACCGGATAAAGCAATCACCTGCAAGGCTATTTCATCATCAGGCATGCGCATGCCGATGGTAGAGTTATTTTTTGATTCTAAAATTATCGTCAACGGCCCGGGCCAAAACCTATCAATTAATTTCCATGCCGTAACCGGAATATCCTTGGCAAAATTTTTAATTTTTTCTTTTGAATCAATATGCAGGGAAAATGGCTTATCCTTGGGCCGGCCTTTTATTTCGTATAGCCTGCTGATTGTTTCCGGATTAAGCATGTCAGCGGCAATACCATAGACGGTTTCCGTGGGTATTATCACCAAGCCGCCGTTTTTAATAACTTTGGCTGCTTCCTGAAGATATCCTTCATCAGGGCCCTGGGGGCTTATTTTGACGATTTTCGCCAAACTCATAATTTAATTTTGGTTTTTTTGATTTTTTCAGCCATCTGCCGCTTATAATTAATCAGTTGTGCGCTGATTAATTTATTCTTTATGCCCAAAATTTCCAGTGCAAAGAGTGCTGCGTTTTTAGCTCCTGCTTTGCCTATGCTCATTGAAGCAACCGGAATTCCTCCGGGCATCTGGACAGTTGAAAGTAGCGAATCAATCCCTTTCAAGCTGCTAGTCTCAATAGGTATACCAATAACCGGCAGCGTTGTATGAGCAGCAACTACTCCGGCTAAAGCAGCAGCTCCTCCGGCAGCGCAGATGAATACTTTTGTAGATTTTTTCGAGGCAGTTTCAATATAAGCAGCTAATTCTTTGGGAGTCCTGTGCGCAGATAAAATCTTTAGCTCAAATTTTGCCTTAAATTCTTTTAAAACATTAATTGCTTCCTGCACAGTATCCAGATCCGACTGACTACCCATAATTATACTGATCATCTTTCCTCCCTCGCTACTGCCTTTTTTCCGATATCACGGCGATAATGCATCCCGGAAAAATTTATTTTTTCTACTGCCTGATAAGTATGCGCGATAGCTTCCTTAATTGTTTTCCCCAGGCCCGTCACGCCCAATACTCTTCCGCCATCGGTTAAATATTCTCTTTCCTGCCTTTGTCCGACATCATTAATTATGCGCAATTTAGTGCCAGCGTGAAAAATTACGATATCATTTAATTTTTGCGCGTCTTCTAATCCACTGATTATTTTTCCTTTTTCATAATTATCCGGATAACCGCCTGAGGCACAGATAACGCAGACACAAGCGCGGGGATCCCATTCCAGGCTCTTTAAGCGCGCAAGTTTTCCTTCTGAAGCAGCAAGCATAATTTCTACTAAATCGGATTTTAAACGCGGCAAAATCGCTTCTGTCTCCGGATCGCCAAAACGCACATTAAATTCCAGCGTCTTCGGGCCATCTTTAGTCAACATAATACCTGCGTATAAAACGCCATGATAATTTATTCCTTCTTTAGCTAAACCATCTATGGTACGATAAATTACTTTATCTAAAATTTCTTTGAATAATTCTTTTGTCACTGCCGGCGCCGGAGAATATGCGCCCATACCGCCGGTATTCGGCCCGCAATCTCCGTCATTTATTCTTTTATGATCTTGGGCTGAAGCCAAAGCAACTACTTCTTTACCGTCGGTAATAACGAGAATTGAGGCTTCTTCGCCTTCTAAACATTCCTCAATAATTATTTTATTGCCGGATGCGCCAAAAATCCTCTCTTCCATTATTGCTCTGACAGCCTGTTTTGCTTCATCAACGGTTTTAGCCACAACTACGCCTTTTCCGGCTGCCAAGCCATCAGCTTTCACTACGCAGGGAGCCCCGGCTTGCTCAATATATTTTTTTGCTTCTTCAGGATTGTCAAAGACCTTAAAAGCAGCAGTCGGCACAGAATATTTTGCCATTAATTCCTTGGCAAAAACTTTACTTGCCTCTAACTGTGCTGCCAGTTTACTCGGCCCGAAGATTTTTAATCCCCGCGCAACAAATTCATCAACGATCCCAGAGGACAAAGGTGCCTCCGGGCCGACAACTGTTAGATCAATTTTTTCTTTTCCGGCAAACTCAAGCAGCTTCAAGATATCATCAGCCTTAATATCAATGCATTCGGCAAAATTGGCAATCCCGCCATTTCCCGGCGCACAAAATATCTTATCCGCCAGCTTCGACTGCGCAATTTTCCAGACTAACGCATGCTCTCTGCCGCCTGAGCCAATCACCAGAATTCTCATCTTTATATCTTTTACCGGCCGCTGTCTTTACGCTTGGAAAAACAATCCCTGCAATAAACCGGACGGTCTTCTTTTGGTTTAAAGGGAACTTCGCATTCTTTTTTGCAATCCGCGCATATTGCTTTGTGCATTTCACGAGGACCGCCGAATCCGCCACCACCGCCACCATAACCGCCACCACCTTGTCCGTACGCCATCTTTCCTCCTTTATCGCCTGTCTAATTTCTCAGGCGATGTACTGCTTCTGTTGTTTAACCATCTGCTGCCGTAATCTATTTATTCTCAAGTCTCGCGTCTGTCTTGTCTGTGTTTTCTCAGGAACGCCCCAACCAACTCCCCCCCCTAATTGAAAAAAGATTCTTTTTTTGCGGGTGGCTGCCGAGACGAAGACCTTGCCGCCCGCAGCGAATAACGAGGACGGCGAGGTGGATCGGCAGACAGGACCCGCTCAATACTAATGAGCGAGAAACTAGACAAGGCACACGCGAAACTGTGAAAGAACCAACGGGACAGTCCCCTTAAAATACAGTTAAACGACTTGGACGGGGACAGTCCCTGTTAAATTTTTTATTTCTTGTCTTCCTTTACTTCTTTTTTCAACGGCAGGAAACCTGCCATCTCACCGATGACATTAACTAACTCTGTATTTGCCGGAACTACAATCTTTGCGTTATGCTGCAAGGACTTTTCAACTGCCTCAAGCTTGCGCAACACCTGCGCATTGCCGACAAAATAATGCTCTGCTGCTTCATTAACAAGCTTAATTGCCTCAGCTTCGCCTTCTGCTTCAAGAATCCGAGCCTGTTTAATACCTTCGGCTTTTTTAATCTCCGCGCGCTTCTGGCCATCCGCAGCAGTTTCAGTAGCTGTAGCATAATCTATAGCCGCAATTTTCTCATTCTCAGCCTTGACAACCTTGTTCATCGTCTCCTGCACATCTTTAGGCGGGTCAATTTCTTTTAATTCCGTCCTAACAATCTCAATACCCCAGCTTGAGGTTTCTTCCATCAAAGTCCGGTGTAATTCGGCATTAATTTTTCCGCGCTCGGAATTTGCGGATTTAAGTGTCAGAGTGCCGATAATATTCCTAAGGGTAGTCCTTGCTAAATTGACAATCTGATACTGGAAATTAAACACATTGTAAATTGCGTTTTTTACATCCTGCTCAGAAGGCTTGACCTTAAAATAAACCTGCGCATCCACTTTGGCATTCAGGTTATCATTGGTGATAATTTCCTGCGGCTCAGCATCCACCATCTGCTCAGTAATATTCACCTGATAAATATTCTCGATAACAGGAAAAATCCAGTTAAATCCCGGATTGGCAAAACGGTTATATTTACCGAATCTCTCGATCAGCCCGCGATGCGTCGGACGGACAATTCTGATACCCATAAAAAATATAACAACCACAATTATTCCGATTAAAGACATAATACCCATCTTGCCTCCTTTGTTAAATCAATTCCACTTCTTTTTTCCCTTTTATTGCCTCACCTATGACCCATGCCTTAAGCCGAAACTCAGCTAATTTAGCAATGATCATTTTGGTAAACTCAGGCTTTACAATTAAAACCATACCAATACCCATATTAAAAGTATGATACATCTCTTTATCTTCTATAATACCCTTAGTCTGCATTAGCCGGAAAATCTTCGGCACAACCCAGGAATTTTTATAAATCCTCACATTTATATTATCCGGCAAAATCCGGGAAATTTTATCGTAAAAGGCTCCTCCGGTAATATGGGCAATACCATTGACCGAACGCGGATATTTCTTCAATAAACCCAGGACCGGTTTAACATAAATGCGTGTTGGCTTAAGCAATTCATCACTCATCCTGATTAATTCATTTTTAGTAAATACCTTTCTTACCAAAGAATAACCATTGGAATGTATCCCGCTTGATTCCAAACCAATCACAACATCTCCGCAAGCAACCTTTGAACCATCGATGATATTCTTACGCTCTACAACGCCTACGCAAAATGCCCCGATATCGTATTCACCTTCCTTATACATCCCGGGCATTTCCGCAGTTTCACCTCCGATCAAAGAACAACCTGCCTCAATGCATCCGTCATTGATGCCCTTAACCACATCAAAAAGCACATCTGGTTTTAATTTACCGCTTGCGATATAGTCTAAGAAAAATAATGGCTCTGCCCCGGTGCATAAAATATCATTTACGTTCATCCCTACGGCATCAATGCCGATAGTATCGTGCTTATGCGCAAGGATGGCGATTTTTAACTTTGTCCCCACGCCATCGGTAGAAGAAACCAAAACCGGATCTTTATAATTTTTCGGCATGCTGAAAAAACTGCCGAAGCCGCCGATATCTTTTAAAACTTCCGGCCGGAATGACTTTCTCACCAACGCCTTGATCTTGGTTTTAAAGCCCGTGGCTTTATTTATATCCACCCCTGCTTTTTTATAAGTAAGCATGGTCATACCTCTCTCCCTGTCCAACAATATAAACACAATTTGCTCTTAGGCAGGCCTATGGCATTAATCATATCGCTCATCTTCTGGTATTTCAGCGTAGTTGCCCCCAGATCCTTGGCGATCCAGGCAACCATTTTTTTATATTTTCCGGAGTCTTCATCAAGATAATCAGAAACATTCTCCAGGTCTTTACCTTCCAGCGTTTTTATCGCCCGTCGCGCCACCAATTCCTGTAACGTGCGCGTGGAATAATTAAACTTACAGGGAAACATTAATGGCGGACAAGCAATCCTTAAATGGATTTCCTTTGCCCCGCATTCGTTAAGTTTCTGAATAGTGTAATTTTTCAGCTGCGTGCCTCTGACAATGGAATCATCGCAAAAAATAATCCGTTTGCCTCTGATGATATCTTCTATGGGTATAAGTTTCATCCGGGCGATTAAATCGCGCCTTTCCTGTAAAGCCGGAGTATAGCTGCGGTCAAATCCGGGCGTATATTTTACCAGCGGCCTGCGGAAAGGAACTTTCGACTCCATAGCATAACCAACAGCATGGGCAGTCCCTGAATCAGGGATACCTGAAACCATATCAGCCCTTACTTTATCGTTTTTCGCCAAGCATCTGCCGCATCTTTCCCGGGACATCTCCACATTAATCCCATCATAACAAGAAGCAGGAAAACCGGTATAAATCCAGAGAAAAGAACATATTTGGCTGCATTTACCAGGTTTGGATTTAGATTTTATGCCGCTGTCATCAAGCAAGACAATTTCTCCGGGCTCGATATTCTTTTTTACCTTGAAACCCAAATTATAAAGAGCTGAACTTTCCGTAGTTACTGCCCATTCATCGCCTTTTTGCCCGATGATTAACGGCGAATAACCAAACTTATCCCTTGCTGCATAGAGCCCGTCCTTATTTAAAAGAAGCAGCGAACAGGAGCCTTTTATTTTAGAAAACATTCCCTCGATACCAGAAACGATATCCTTCCCGCAAATAATTAACTTAGCAATTAATTCCGTGGAATTAACGCTTCCGTTTGTAACTTCACTAAAAGATTTTCCCTGCTTGTATAATTCTTGTGCCAGCTCATTGGCATTTTCAATAAAGCCATTAGTAACTATGGCAAAGGGCCCAAATTTAGAATGCACCAAAATCGGCTGTTCTTCGTGCCCGCTGATTACGCCTATTCCTTTTTTCCCGTGTAGTTCTTTATAATCCTGATAAAATTTTGCCTTGAACTGGCTTCCCTTAATATCATGAATTTTACGCGCAATTTCATTATTCTGCCAGACAGCAAGGCCGGCGAATTGTGTCCCTAAATGCGAATGATAGTCTGTACCATAATACAGATCTTCCTGGCAATTATTTTTTGATACTACCCCGAAAATTCCGCTCATTGGTTAACCTCCGCCATGGTTGTAGCGGAGGTTTAAACCTCCGCTACAACCAAATACATATTAAAAATGATTCCTGATATAATCTACGCCGTTTTTAAAAATTCTCAGGCCATCGCCTTCTTTTTTACCCATCCAACGCGGATGCTGTAATACACTGATATGCCTCTCCGGATGCGGCATTAACCCGAGAATCCTGCCGGTTTGATCAGTAATACCGGCGATATTCTCCAGCGAACCATTAGGATTATCCGGATAGCCTGCTAATTTTCCCGCTTCATCGCAATACTGAAATACAACCTCGTTGTTGTCTTTCAGTTTTTTTAAAATTGTTTCATCCTGAACAATAAACTTTCCCTCTCCATGCGCCACCGGCAGATAAATTACCTCCGGCAAATGCTTCGTCCAGACACACTTTTGACTGTTTACTTTCGACTTTTTACTTTTTAAATACACCCAACGATCCTCAAATTTCCCCGAATCGTTTATAACCAGGCTCACTTCCTGCTCGAACATATCATTGCCAGGCAGTAAACCGCTTTTAACTAAAATCTGGAAGCCATTGCAAATCCCGATAATCAACTTGCCGTCCTGAATGAATTGCCTTAAATCATCTATTAATTTAGTGCGCAATTCATTGGCCAGAATTTTTCCCGCTGCCACATCATCCCCATAACTAAACCCCCCCGGAATGGCAAGAATCTCATAATCGGAAAAATTCCTTTCCCGCTGAATAAATTTATTGATATGCACCAATTCTGCATCCGCGCCGGCTTGCACAAAAGCAAATGCAGTTTCTTTATCGCAGTTAGTCCCTGCTGTCCTTAATACACAAACCTTAGGATTTCTTTTCATAAAATTTCTTAATTAACCTGACTACTTCTTTCGGATCATCCGTAACGGTAAATATATCCAAATCACCTTTTGAGATAGTCTTGTTTGTCAATACAGTATCACCTAGCCAATTAAGCATGCCTTTCCAGTATTTTTTCCCCATCAGAATAACCGGAAATTTTCCAATACGTTCAGTCTGGATTAAATTCAATGATTCAAATAATTCATCCAAAGTACCATAGCCTCCGGGCATAATTACAAATGCTTTGGCGTATTTAACAAACATCACTTTGCGCACAAAAAAGTAATGAAAATCCAGAAGTGTACCCACATACTTATTCGCTTTTTGCTCAGTGGGAATCTGAATATTTAGGCCTATAGAAAGCCCATTAGCGCGCTGTGCACCCTTATTACCTGCCTCCATGATCCCCGGGCCAGAGCCTGTAATTACTGCAAAGCCTGCTTTTGCTAATAAATAGGCAGTTTCTTCAGCCAGTTTGTAATATTTATGGCCGGCAGAAATTCTGCTGCCGCCGAACATAGACACTGCTTTTCCCACCCTAGAAAGCACTTCAAAACCATCAACAAATTCTGACATAATCCTGAAAACCCGCCAAGGATCTTCTTTGGTAAAATCATCTTTAATTCTTCTGATTTTTTTAATTTTTCCCATACCTACCACCTCAATGGTTTAAGCCATGCTTCTTTTAATTGATTAATCCCTGCTTCAATACAGATTTTCCCCTCTATACTGTGCACCTTAAAATTTTTATCTTTTGATAAACAGCCAATCAAGCCAAAAGATATTCCCTGCAATTCTTGCTCAAAGGCTTTCTGATTCTTCTTTTCTACTTCAACAATAAATCTGGAATTTGATTCAGAAAATAGTATAGAATCATTCCTTACGCTTTGCATTTTATAGGGCACTTCCGATAAAAATAATTCCATTCCCAACTCGCCGCTAAAAGCCATTTCTGCTGCTGCCACAGCAATGCCGCCTTCTGAGCAATCATGCATTGCCTCAATTAAACCCGCAGATGATGCTGCACTCAAAGCATTAAAAACCTCTTTTGCTTTTTTGGTATTTACACGCGGGCAATTATTGCCTAAAAATCCCAAAGTATCATAATAATGCGAACCGCCTAATTCATCATATGTATCGCCGACTACATAAATTAAATTACCAGATTTTTTTGCATACATAGAAATTGTTTTCGCGATATCATCCATCACAGCGATGGCAGAAATCAAAAGCGTGCCGGGTATGGGCAAAGATTTATTATTTACGCTGTATTCGTTATAAAGGCTGTCCTTGCCGGAAATAAACGGCACGCCAAAACCCTTAGCAATATCATAGCATCCGTTTGCTGCCCTGACCAGGCCACCAAGCCTGTCCGGCTTATCAGGATTACCCCAGCAAAAATTATCCAGAATCGCCACTTCTTTCAATGATCCTCCTACAGAAATAATCTGGCGCAAGGCCTCATCAATACAAGATGCCGCCATCCAGTAAGGATCAATAAAACCAAAACGGAAATTTATCCCGTTAGAAATAATCAGGCCTTTTTTTGAGCCTAATACTGGCTGTGCTACTGCAGCATCAGACGGCCCATCATTCACAATACCTATTAAAGGTTTTAAAATTGACCCACCCTGCACTTCGTGATCATACTGCCGGATCACCCATTCCTTGGAACAAATATCATAATGCGATAATAACTCTGATAAATTTTTTGTCAGGTTTTGGGTTTCAGGCAATTTCGGCTCTCTGTGTTTTTCCTGAATAAATACAGCTTTCTTTTCCAGCTGCGGCAGGCCGTCGTGGAGAAACTTCATCTTTAAATCACAAACCAGATTACCCTGATAAAAAAGTTCGAGCCGTTTTGTCTGGTTAAATTCTCCGATGACCGTAGCTTCAACATTTTCCGCAGCAAAAACCTCAAGCAATCGATCAATATTAGTTTTAGGCACTGCCAAAACCATTCTTTCCTGCGACTCGGAAATCCAGATTTCCGCATAAGTTAACCCGGAATATTTTAAGGGCACTTTATCTAAATCAACTCTTGCCCCGATTTCAGCGCCCATCTCTCCGACTGCGCTAGAGAGGCCGCCTGCTCCGCAGTCAGTAATCGCGTTATATAAATTCATGTCGCGTGCCTGTAATATCGTATCTACCATTTTCTTTTCCTGGATCGGGTTTCCGATTTGCACTGCTCCGGATGAAATAGTTTCCGACTCATGCGTCAGTTCACCGGATGAAAAAGTTGCGCCGTGAATTCCGTCTCTGCCGGTGCGGCCGCCTACCACTACAATCAAATCCCCAACTTTAGTTTCTTTAAAAGTCTTATCTTTAGGCATAATTCCCACAGTACCGCAATAAACAAGCGGATTGCCGACAAATCTTTCATGGAATAATACTGCACCGTTAACCGTAGGAATTCCCATCTTATTGCCATAATCACGCACTCCGGAAACTACGCCTTTCATAATCCTCTTAGGATGAAGTGTACCCTGAGGCAATTTATCAAACGGATAATCAGGCGGCGCAAAACAGAAAACATCAGTATTTAAAATCGGCTTAGCGCCCAAACCTGTGCCTAACGGATCACGGATCACGCCCCCGATACCAGTGTTTGCTCCGCCAAAAGGCTCCAATGCCGATGGGTGATTGTGCGTTTCTACTTTAAAACAGACATTATATTTATCGTCAAACTTAATTACTCCGGAATTATCATGGAATACCGAAACACACCACGGCTTTTTCAATTCTTTTGTAACTTTAACAATTGTAGATTTTAAAAGATTATCTATTAACTTTGTTTTGGGTTTTGAATCTTTAATTTGCTCAGTATATTTTATTCTTCCTCTAAATGTCTTGTGCCCGCAATGTTCAGACCAAGTCTGCGCCAAGGTTTCTAATTCGCAATCAGTGGGATTACGGTCTAACCCCTTAAAATAATTTTTAATCTGGCGCATTTCTTTAAGATTCAAAAATAATTGACCGTCTTTGCTGATTTTTTCCAATTTTTTATCGGAAGCGCCTGAAAGATCAACAGTAATAAGATTAAATTTATACCCGGCAGGCTGAAAGCTGAGAGCTGAAAGCTGAGAGCTGACGATATGCTGGATTAATTTATTATAAAGCAGTTTTTCAGAAATTGTTTTTAGCTGTATTGCAGAGAGTTTTCCCCTGAGCAGGTATTTCTTTGCGGTTTTTACTCCCTCAGCGCCGTCTATGCCCAAGTCTTTAATTGCTTTTAATACCGACAACTCCACAGGATCCATTACTCCGGGATTATATGCAACTTCTACAACAAATTCATTCCGGCGGGCTACCGGAGGCTGAGAATTATTGATAGAATAATCCTGGCTGATTTTATCCACCAACAGATCTTCGCAGATTTTCTTTACTTCATCCTGAGAAATATTGCCTTCAATCAGATAAATTTGTATAAACTGCACCCGATCTACGGAATTTATCCCCAAATCAAGGATGTCTTTTTTGACGCCATTACCCACAGCATCAAAAATTCCCGGTCTTTCCTTAATTTCAATCTTATATCCCATGGTAATGATAAGAAAACTTAGGCGGGCCTTAAACCGACTTTTTTATAAATCTTGTTTATGTTGCGCAAATAATAATCCAAGTTAAAAATCTTATCCAAATCTTTTCTTGTGAGGATACGGGCGACTTCTTCGTCTTTGAGGAGCGTTTCTTTAAAATCCAAATTTTCCTTCCATACTTGCATTGCTGCACGCTGCACTAAATCATAGGCTTTCAGGCGAGGCAGGCCTTTATCCATCAAATTCAAAAGCACTCTCTGGGAAAATAATAAACCTTTTGTTTTTACCAAGTTGCTTAGCATATTCTCAGGATAAACCAAAAGCCCCTCAGCCACATTAATAAATTTATGCAGCATGTAATCAAGGAGAATTGTAGAATCAGGCATAATTATTCGCTCTGCGGAGGAATGCGATATATCGCGCTCATGCCAAAGAGCAACATTTTCCATTGCCACCATTGCATTGGCACGTAAAATACGGCTTAAGCCACAAATGCGTTCGCAGATTATTGGATTTCTTTTATGCGGCATAGCAGATGAACCTTTTTGGCCTTTAGCAAACGGCTCTTCTACTTCGCGCACCTCGGTGCGTTGCAAATGCCTAATTTCAAGGGCGAATTTTTCTAATGAAGCTGCAATCACTGCTAATGTTGCCATATACTGCGCGTAAATATCTCTCTGAATAACCTGCGTAGAAATATTCACCGGCTTTAGCCCAAGTTTTTTACAGACGTAACTTTCTACTTCCGGCCCAACATTAGCATAAGTACCGACTGCTCCGGAGATTTTACCAACTGAAATTTCTTCTTTAGCATCCTTAAGCCGTTTTAAATTACGTTTAGTTTCATCATACCAAAGCGCAAATTTCAGGCCCAAAGTAACCGGCTCAGCATGTACGCCATGGGTGCGGCCGATACAAACCATATCCTTGCATTTTTTAGCTTTTTGCGCCAATACTTTAAGTAATATATTCAAATCATCAATCAAAATATCTGAAGCAGCTTTCAATTGTAAACCAAGAGTGGTATCTAAAAGATCTGAAGAAGTCAGGCCTAAATGCAGGTATTTAGCATCAGCCCCAATATATTGTGCTATGGAGCTGACGAATGCCACTATATCATGTTGTGTCTTTTCTTCAATTTTTTTAATCTGCGCGAGGTTAAATTTAGCTTTTCTCTTGATTCTTGCTACGGCATCAGAAGGAACTTGTTTTTGTTTAGCTAAAGCCTCTAGAGTAAAAAGCTCTATATCCAGCATGGACTGAAACTTAAACTCATCCTGCCAGATATTTTGCATTTTAGGTAGGCTATAACGTTCGATCATATTAACTCCTTAGGAGGAATATATTGTAGCAAAAAAGCCTTATTTTAGCAAATAAAATAAAAGCGGACGATTCTCGCAATAGAATCGTCCCCCTAATTTAAAAAACCCAGAAACGTCCCCTAGCTTCCTGAAGGGTTACTCACTATTTTATTTTTTAATAACTCGTTTAAATACCGTTCATTAACCGGTCCAAAATCTTCTGCCTTGCCTGGGTCATTCATAAAGGAAGCAATAGTCGGCCGTATATAGTCTTTATTTCCGCAGCAACCGGAAATATAGTTTACTCTTAAATCCTTTCCTACCAAATCACCCCACCATTTCTCTGCATCTTCCCTAATAGCAGCACAATTTGGCGGCCCGGCTGCAAGAAGTTGCTGACAATCAACGCACTCATCGCGTAGCCCTAAGGAATGGCCTAATTCATGCAAAAAGCCTTTGGCAAAACTATGTTTATCTTTATATCTCGCCTTACCTAAAATAATTAACGAAGCCTTCTCTGAGCTGGACAACTCTGCGCAAGAAGTTAAACCAGAAGCGTCAATAATGACTAACTTATAATTAGATTTAAGTCTGGCAAAAATATCTTCTAAAAAATCCTGGCGTACCTTTAACGGTGGAAAACCCTGCACCTGCTGAAAAATCACGTTTTTTTCTTTTTCGGAAAAATAAATACAGTAGAATTTTATTCTTCCAAAATTTTCAGTAAACGGACGGGTTTGCTTTAATCTCTGAATGAATATTTCAATATCATTGAAAAAAACTTTCTGATTCTGATAATTTAATCCGGAAAATACTAAATCAAGGGTAGGCTTATATTCAAGAGAATGCTCGATCGGATAAAGCTTAATATCATAGGCAAAACAAATATTATTAAATAAAAAGGAAAGGAAGAAGAATCCCCAGACCTTTATGCTCATTGCTGCTCACAGAAATAAGCCTTTCCTACAACATCCCTGCTAAAACTACCATAAGAGGAATAACACACCCCGCCAGGGGGAAAACCATAGTGTGATCCAAAAGATGGACTAGTACAGGTTCCCCATTCTCCGAGGTCTTGTATTTGTTTAAAGCCGCTTGGGCAGTATTTTTGCGTTCCTCCCACATCGACACATTTATTGCCGGAAGTTTGAGTAGTTGTATGACAATAATAAGTAAAACCTACTCCGCCGCCACTCTGCTTTACCCATGCAGAACCATTATAGTAATAAAATGAACCGTACATAGAAGAAAAGGCAAGTTCTCCGCCTAATCCTGCGGCCCAAGTGGTAGGCTCTGAAGCGCGAGGAGTAAATCTCACAGTATCGTTAACTTCCAGCTTTGCCTGCGGCTCCGTCGTCCCGATGCCGACGTTACCGTTATTTTTAATTCTCATTACTAAATTGTCATCCTTTGTTTCATCGGCAACCGTTCCTGTTTGGAAATCAATATCGTAGTTCTGCGCATGGAGGGTAAGGCTTTGCAAGGCAGAAATTTTTAATCCCTGTCTTATATTGTTGGAAAGCACCCTATTGCCGATCGTTCCTCTAATCGCGTCATCGGTCTGTGCGATTTTTAGGAGAGGAACATATGTACCTTCTGATGCACCTCCTCTATCATCTCTAATTTCTAATCGCATTTCCGGCTTCGTCGTCCCAATCCCCACATTACCCTGGACTACAAGGCTTACAAGATCTTCTTCTCCTGGGGTCCAGCCATTGTTATCAAGGTCAGTGTAAATTGGGCTGCAAGTATAGCCTGCGTCTTCCGGCCAGCAGTAATCTTTAGTTGAGGTATAGAGAGATCCGATTGCCATTCTCTTAGTCCTGAGTTCCCGGTAGCTGCCATAGGGTGAAGGGTCAGTGGTTTGAGCTTGAGAAGAAGCAATAGGGAACAGACTGAGGAAGAAAAGAATAATACTGATAAATTTTAGGATTTTGGGCATTTGAGCCTCCTTGTTATCTGGGGATTTTTCTTAAATCCCGCGGTAGAACCACAGTGAATTTACTTCCACCCTGCGGTAAATTCTCTACCCAAATTTTGCCTTTATGTAATTCCACAATATCTTTAGAAATGGCCAACCCTAAACCTGTACCTTCTTTAGTAATATTCAATCTTTCGAATTTATTGAATATCTTATCCATTTTATCCATAGGAATACCCGGGCCATTATCCATACATTCAAACCTGACAAAATTATCCTCGTAATCTGCCTTCAGAGTAACCGAGCCGCCTTCCGGGCTGTATTTTAAAGCATTGCTTAAAAGATTATTCACCACCTGCGTAATTTTATCTTCATCTGCCCAAAAGGTGAGGTCTTTATGCAAAACTTCTTTATTCAGCCTGATGTGCTTTTGATTAATCATCGCTTCAAACTCCCTGATCTGCTTATCGAGAATATCGATAATATTGCAAAGCCTTCTTTTTAAATCAAGCATCCCAGCTTCAATTTTATGCACATCCAGAAGGTCATTAATCAAGCGGCCCATGCGGTCAAGTATGCTGTAACAAAGCTCGATAATTTTCTGCTGGTCTTCGGAAATCTTGCCGGCAAGACCTTCGCGGATATTAGAAAGGCTCATTTTAATGGTGAGAATCGGATTTTTAAGCTCGTGCGAAACAGAGGCAACAAAAGTTGATTTCAGTTCGTCGCTGCGTTTTGCCTGAATAGCATAGGCTAACATTCTGGAAAGGATACTTTTAATAATCCGGTAGCCGATATAAAAACCACAGAGAGCAATAATTGCTGCGGAGAGGATTATTACACCGATATCCCCGATCAAAATATTCCAGGTAAAAAACTTCGCCGCCAATAAATAAATGAACACTAGAAAAGGGATCAGGCTCATCAGGTAGAAGGCAAGGTTAAATTTACGGAAGGGATCCTCTTTCAGTTCGCGCATGATTAAATCAAGTTCGTGTTTCTCTTTATCGGAAATCTTCTTTTCCATTTTTATTCCTCCTGTTTTCTTACTTAGTTGCATTATACTGCTAACTACAGGGCTTGACAAACAAAAAAACCCCGCCTTTGCTTAAATGTATTTAGCAAAAACGGGGTTAGTTTTGGTTGCGGGGAGAGGATTTGAACCTCTGGCCTTCAGGTTATGAGCCTGACGAGCTACCAGGCTGCTCCACCCCGCGAATTTATTATAACACAATATCCAAAAAGCACTAATCAATTATTATCTTTTCTTTCCCGGGATGATTTTTACCGGAATTTCACCCTTACGCACAACACCCATTTTATCGCGGGCGATTTTTTCCTGATAAACCGGGTCAGTCTCGATACGCTTTGCCTGCTGCTCCAACAAAGCATTCTCTATCTGCAGCTGTTTAATTTTAACGGTTAAATCGCGGTTTTTTTCCCGCAAATCCTGCAGTTTGGTATACCCAGGCAAGAACAAAATCAGCAGGACAATTGTAATCCCAAAAAGCCAGAATGCCCTTTTTAGCATTGCTTACCTGCGTATACTGCAGTCGAACCTAATTCTTCTTCAATCCTCAAAAGTTCATTATATTTACAAATCCGGTCAGTGCGCGATAAAGAACCAGTCTTAATCTGGCCGCAACCAGTAGCTACTGCAAGATGGGCGATGGTTGTATCTTCGGTCTCGCCTGAACGATGCGACATCACACTGGCATATTTATTATCTTTTGCCATCTGTACTACTTCCAGAGTTTCAGAAAGTGTACCGATTTGATTCACTTTTACCAAAATTGCATTAGCGATTTTATCGGCAATCCCCTGCTTGAAAATCCGCGGGTTGGTAACAAAGATATCGTCGCCAACCAGCTGTATTTTATTGCCCAGTTTCTTGGTCATTTCAACCCAACCTAGCTTATCATGTTCTCCTAATCCGTCTTCAATAGACAAAATTGGATATTTAGCGATCCATTTGTCGTAGATACTAATCAAATCGGCTGCGGCTTTCTTAGTATTTTCAAAATTATAAGCCCCGTCCTTGTAAAAAGAGCTGGCTGCGCAGTCAAGGGCAAGAAATACATCTTTACCCGGCTTATATCCGGCTTTCTCAATAGCTGCAATAATTAATTCCAAAGCCTCTTCATTAGACTGCAGATTAGGCGCAAAGCCGCCTTCATCGCCTACGGAAGTAGACAACTTTTTTGATTTCAAAATTGACTTTAAATTATGAAAAACCTCGTCAGCATACCTTAAAGCCTCGCGAAAACTAGGAGCGCCTTTAGGCATAATCATAAATTCCTGAATGTCTAGGTTATTATCCGCGTGCATCCCGCCGTTTAAGATATTCATCTGCGGCACAGGTAAAATTCTCGCTTTTTCTCCGCCTAAAAATTTATAAAGCGGCTCTTTTTTTTCTAATGCCTCAGCCTTGGCAACTGCCATCGATACCCCGAGAATCGCATTCGCTCCGAGTTTTGATTTACTCTCTGTTCCATCCAGCTTGATTAATAGCTCATCGATTTTCTTAAAATCAGGCTCTAAACCATTTATTTTTCCGGCAATTATGGTATTTACATTATTCACTGCTTTTAAAACACCTTTACCTAAATATCTTGATTTATCTTGATCGCGCAATTCTAAAGCTTCGTTATCTCCAGTAGAAGCGCCTGAAGGAACTGCTGCGCGGCCTAAAATACCATTATCCAAAATGATATCCACTTCAACCGTAGGGTTACCGCGGGAATCCAGAATTTCTCGTGCTAAGACTTTTTTAATTTTTGCCATTCTTGCTCTCCTTAAATTTTTTAGGGGTTTAACTAAGTAGAGGTATATTATACTCGGCAAACAAATACGGTCAAATGATTTTTTATTGTGTCATTGCGAGGAGGGCGAAGCCCGACGAAGCAATCCGTTTTTAGATTGCTTCCTGCTTCGGCTTCGCCTCGCAGTCGCAATGACAATAGGGGTAGCTATACAAAGGTTTTAGGAATGTCCACATTTTTTTAGCCTTGACTAAGGTTGTTGGATATGCTATCTTGCATAAATAAACACAAAAGGAGAAAATCGTGAATAAGAAAAAACTGAAGATTTATTGGAAATTGCACTGGATAAAAATCCTGATTATCGGCGGAGTTACTGCATTATTCATTTCCTTAATCTTTTTTATCATTACCGGCTTGCGCGCCTGGAATGAAGCAGAGTCATATTTGCGCCAGTCGCAGCTGGCAATGATCCCGCTCCAATTATACCTGCAGATAGTCATGGCCTTGATTTTCGGCGTAGTCTATACCTTCATGTGGTATTGGCTAATGTTTAAGCGCGGAGCACAATCTTTTACCCAGACCAGCAAAAAATCCATTGACGGACAGGAATTGGGCATTACCTGGGTTGATGTTATCGGCATGGAAGAAGCCAAGCAGGAAGCCTTAGAAGTAGTTAAATTGATTACCGATCGTGCAGAACTACAGCGTATCGGAGGAAAAATTTTAAAAGGCATCCTTATGCTCGGGCCGCCGGGCTGCGGCAAAACTTACCTTGCCAAGGCTATTGCCACTGAAGCAAAACTTCCCTTCATCTCCATGTCCGGGTCGGAATTTGTGGAAATGTTCGTCGGCGTAGGTGCAGGCCGCATCCGCAGCCTTTTTAAACAAGCCCAGCAAATGGCAGAATTTGAAGGCGGCTGTATTATTTTTATCGATGAAATTGACGCTGTCGGCGCACAGCGCAGCGTTGACCGCGGTTTCGGAGGACAAACCGAATCCAATACTACCTTAAACCAATTATTGGTAGAAATGGACGGCTTAAAAGAAAAAGACATGAACATCGTATTAATCGGCGCAACCAACGCTCCGGAAACCTTTCTTGATCAGGCATTGTTAAGGCCGGGCAGGTTTGATCGTAAGATCTATGTTGATAAGCCCAATCTTGATGACCGCCAGAAACTATTTGATTACTATCTAAAAAAAGTCCAGTTCGATCCGCAGAGCGTAAAGTTCGATCGCTTAGCGCGGATTACTGTCGGTAATACTCCTGCTGATATCGCTAATATCGTCAGGGAAGCGGCTTTAATTGCTGTACGCAATAAGAAGCCCCTGATTACAATGAAGGAAATTGACGATGCCCGTGAAAGAATCTCACTCGGTATCCGGCGCAGGTTTAAATACAGCGAAGAAGAAAAAAAACAGACTGCCTACCATGAAGCAGGGCATGCTGTAATTACCTACCTACTTGTCCCTACTCAAGACGTCTTTAAAATAACCATTACTCCACGCGGGCATACCGGCGGAGTTACCTGGACCCCGGAAAAAATTGAAACTTTAATCCCGGACAGGGATAAACTTTTATGCGACATTAAAACCTGCCTCGGCTCTTACGCAGCGGAAAAATTAAAGTTAGGCAAAACCACAAGTGGCGTAGGCAGCGGCCCGGGAAGCGATTTCGGCAATGCCTATTCTACTGCGCATCAAATGGTCTGGAACTGGGGCATGGGAAAATCGGGATTAATCGGCGATTTTCATGCTTTAGATTCATACACCGGCAGAAGTAGCAGTTTTTTGTCCGAACAAACTAAAGCCCGGCTGGATGAAGATGTGCAGGATATTTTACAAACCTGCCTGAAAGAAGTTGAAGAAGTGCTGCGCAAAGAAAATCCGCTCCTTGAGAGGCTGGCTAAAGAACTCATCGCCAAAGAAGAGCTTAACTATGATGAAATTGAAGCAATATTCAAAGAATTTGGCAAAAGCCGCGCTCAGTAATTTTATTTTATTTATCCTAATCTTTGCCTGTGGCTGCAGTTCTTCCACTACCCCTACCTATACCAAAGAAACGATTGCCTCTGGTATCGAAGACCTCGCAAAAAAAGAGCTTAAGCTTGATATAAAAACAAAACTGTTCGAGAACACCCTCTGGATTTACCTACCCGTAGAAGATATTTTTGTCAAAGCTGAAAAACCAAAAAAATCCACAGAGCTTTTTAAAATCGAACAAAATAAAAACGAATTTAAAAACGCTGCTTTAAATATTGAATACGCAATTAAAACTGTGCCGAAAAAAGAACAGACTGAAGATTATGATGTCAATAAAAACGTTTCGGAGAAATTAGGCAGCGTCTGGAGGGTAGTGCGCCGCGTACTCTTCAGCCTTGACCATAAGCGGCAAGGGCCGCAGTTTATTGTCATCGTAATTGCCGATACTAAGGCCGGATTTGATATCCGCACGGTAATTTATACACTCGATCTGAAAAAAGTCTCTTACGGCCTGATTTCCAATGATGAATACCAACACCGTACAGTACAGGAAACAAATATTGACCCTAAAATTATAAACGATAAAACAGGCAAGTATTTAATTTATAAAGATGTCCTTCTCTCTGACTTTATCGCCGCGCAAATCCAACAGCGCATCAGGCTAAAATTTCAGAAACCGGAACTAACTAACCCAAAAAAGGTAAATATTGATAAAGAGATACAGAAGATTGCCGCTTTTACTCTAAGGACCTATGGGTTTAAAGATTTTGGCGAGGTCAAACTTCACAACTTATTAACCAATAAGAAGGTAACTCTGAATAGGGCAGCTATCTTGCTCGGATCCGATGATTAGTTAACCTTGACCCCGCCCTTCTTCGGGCATAACTTAATGACTAATGAAGGGCGGGGTGAACTTTCCTTCCCTTTATCTTTAATCTTGCCTGCACACACAACCTGATTGCTTCCGGATAAAGCCTGTGCTCTATTTTATGGATTTTTGCCTCAAGGGATTCCAGGGTATCATTCTCTTCGATCTTTAATGCCTGTTGTAAAATTATCGGGCCATGATCCATTAATTCATCAACAAAATGCACAGTAACACCAGTAACCTTGGCGCCATAATTAAAAGCATCAAGAATAGCATGCGATCCTTTAAAAGCAGGCAAAAGCGAAGGATGTATATTGATGATCTTATTTTTAAATCTCAATACGAAATCATTGCTTAATATGCGCATAAACCCAGCCAAAACAATCAGGCTGATTTTTTCTTCTTGCAAAACCTGAATAATCTTATTCTCAAAATCAGGTTTATCTTTATAATCTGCACGTTTAATTAAAAATGTTTTTACCCCAAAGCGTTTTGCCTTAAGTATTACAGCTGCATCTGGATTATCACAAATTAATAAAGCAAGGCTTGCCTTAATTTTTTGGCTCTTTATAGCCTTTGCAATTGCGTTAAAATTACTGCCTCTTCCCGAAGCAAAAACAGCTATTCTCATTATTTTCTTTTCCTGATAGTTTTCATTGGGCAAACTTCCACACATTTCCCACAGAAAGTACATTTATTATAATCTATTACTGCCAGATTATCAATCACATGTATTGCATCCACAGGGCAAGCCTTTTCACAGAGTTTACAAGCAATACAACCCACAGGACAAACTGCCTTGGTGTCTTTTCCTGAATCATGGGACATACAGGCAACGTAAACCCCGCCCATGTGCACATGGGCGGGGTAAACCGTATGTGTTGCAGGAACCAGGCTGAATAATTTTTTAGGACAGGCTAAAATGCATTTATTACAGGCCTTACATTTATTCTCATCAACTACTGGCAAACCATCAGGCACAGACATTTTAATCGCATCAAAAGGGCACACTTTTACGCAAGTACCCAGCCCCAAACATCCAAATACGCATTCTTTCATCCCACCTAAAACCTGATTTGCCGCAATACAATCCTCTATTCCATCATATATAAATTTATCCTTAACTTTCACTCCTCCTGCGCAATGCAGCACAGCGATTTTTTTAACATCTTTTTTTAATTCCCTGCCTAAAATTCCAGCAATCGCTTCTTTAACGCTATCTTCACTTACCCGGCAAGCATCAATTTTTTTCTTTCCGGATAAAATCTCCTCGGCAAAACCAAAACATCCGGCACCGCCGCAGGCGCCACAGTTTGATCCCGGCAAAAGTCCATGGATTTTTTCCAAGCGCGGGTCAACTTCTACTTTTAGCCGCTTAGAAGCAACTGCCAAACCTACTCCAAACAATAAACCTAAACTGCCTAAAGTTAAAATCGCTATTAGAATATCCATTTAAAATTTAAACCCATTGAACCCCATAAAACTTAAACTTAAAATTGCCGCAATCACAAACCCCAACGGGAAATCCTTCATTGCTTTCGGCACATTGCACAATTCCAGCCTTTCCCGGATCCCTGACATTAAAAGCATTGCCAAAGTATAGCCTAAACCAACACAAACACCCTGAAATGCCGAGTAATAGAAGCTCCCCTGCACAGCTTTGCCGTTTATAAAAAACATATCAATATTTAATACTGCTACGCCGAGGACCGCGCAATTAACCGTAATCAAAGGCAGGTATATCCCGAAAAACCTGTACATCGCCGGAGCGATTTTTCTAATTACCATCTCTACCAGCTGCACGAATGTTGCAATTACCAGAATAAAAGAGATTGTGCGCAAATAAGTAAGATTAAAAGGAATTAATAAAAACCGGTAGATAAACCAGGTAAGCATCGAGGACATGGTAATAACAAACATTACTGCCAAGCTCATTGCTAATGCTGGTTTTGTTTCTTTGGAAATTGCAATAAATGAACATAAGCCCAGGAAACGGGACAAAATGACATTGTAGATAAATACCGCGGAAATAAAAATAGCCAGAAATTGCCCGAGATCCATTTAGTTTCTCCTCTTGGCTAGGTTAAAAAAACCTAATAATAACCCGATAAGCAAAAGCGCGCCAGATGGCATACCCATGACAAACACCGGCTCAAACCCCTTAACAACTGTATGGCCTAAAATAGTCCCGGCGCCGAGGAATTCCCTGATTCCGGAAATTAAAATTAAAGCCAGGGTAAAACCTACGCCCATGCCTAAACCATCCATAAAAGAATTAACCAGGGAATTTTTACAGGCATACGCTTCTGCTCTGCCCAGAACAATGCAATTCACTACAATCAAAGGCACATATATCCCTAATGCCCTGTCAAGTATTGGGCTATATGCCTTCATCGCCAATTCTGCGATGGTAACGAAAGTAGCAATTACAACGATATAACAAGGAATCCTGATTCTTGCCGGAATAAAATTCTTGATCAGGGCAATAATCATATTTGACCCCAGCAGGACAAAAGTAGCAGCAACGCCCATGCCAATGCCGTTAATTACAGAAACAGACACAGCCAGTGTCGGGCAAAGGCCTAATGCCAATACAAAAGTAGGATTTTCTTTGATAATGCCTTTAAAAAATTCAGAAAGTAATTTTTTCATCTACTCCCATACACCCTGTTTTTCGTAAATCTGTCGATAATTGGCGTTGCAGCGTTCATCATTAAAATCGCATAAGATACGCCTTCAGGATAACCGCCCCAAAGCCGGATAATCGCCGTTAATAACCCGCAGCCTATACCAAAAACAATCTGCCCTTTAGTAGTCAATGGCGAAGTAACATAATCAGTAGCCATAAAAAATGCGCCCAAAATTAAACCACCGGATAAAATATGAAACAGCCAATCTCCGGCAAATAAGCCTTTGCCTGCAAAGATATAGGTAAATACGCCTGTTGTTATAATATAAGTAAAAGGAATCTGCCAGGAAATATATCCCCGGATTAAAAGGAACCCCGCTCCGATAAGTAAGGCTAAAATACAAACTTCTCCTATACAACCGCCTCTTTTGCCTAAAAATAAATCGAGATAAGTTATATGCTCGATTATCTTGCCTTCTTTTAAAGCGGCAAGCGGCGTTGCCTGAGCAATAGCATCATAATTTAAAGGCTGAGTGAAAACCGTCATATATTTAGGCCAAGAAGCCATTAAAAATACCCTGCCGACTAAAGCAGGATTAAAAATATTCTGCCCTAACCCCCCAAATACCTGCTTGCCGATAGCAATCGAGAAAAAAGACCCGATCACCGGCAGCCATAACGGCACATGCGCAGGAAGGTTGTATGCTAATAACAAACCAGTGATAACTGCGCTGCCATCAAAAACAGTAATTTTTCTTTTTGTGGCAACCTGTAAAATTAATTCTGCTGCCAAAGCAGAAATAACAGCTGTGATAATTACCGAGAGTGCCGAGGGCCCGAAAATAAAAATACCTGCCACGCCCGCAGGGATTAAGCTGGCCACAACCATCCACATAATCCTGCTGACAGATTCGCCTTTATAGAGATGCGGAGCAGGGCTAACAATCAATTTATTCATTCTTGATTAATCCTCTTATTTCCGCTGCTTTTTCTTTAACCGCATTAATTACTGCTCTGGAAGATATGGTTGCACCGCTAATTGCCTGAATGCCGGATAAATCTTTTTTATTGCTGAATTGTTCAAGGAATCTTGCTTCAGTAATTTTACTGCCTAATCCGGGTGTTTCATTTTGTGCCACTACTTTTATCGCTGCAATCGTGCCATCTTCAAACATCCCTGCCATTGCTTCAACCACGCCGGAATAACCTTTGCCAGAGGCTTTAAAAACTACGCCTTGGCGTATTCCGCTTTTATCCAAAGCCTGATAATAAATTATTGTTTCATCTTTTTTTATTGGCTGAAAAGTTTCTGCCTGAGGGAAAACTGCTTTCAGGCTTGCCTCTTCTTCCAGCTGAGCCTGCCGAATAATCAAAGGTTTAGTCAGGGTATTAACGCAGGCTAAGAGGCCGCTGGCAATGATGCAAATCAAAGCCAGAATTAAACCATATTTTATCATTTCCTTCATCCTTCGACTTCTGCCTTTCTTACTCGGCATCTATCACTCAGGATGACCCTGAGCGAGCGAAGCGAGTCGAATGGGTCATCTGCTTAGCTCCAGCTTTGCCCTTTTAATAGACTGAGTTAATTTTCGTTTTGCCGGACAAAGATAATTGCACAAACCGCATTCAATACAATCAGCAGCTTTATATGCCTTCGCCTCATCCCACATTTCTTTTTCCGAGGCCAGATTGATCAAGCAAGGCATAAGCCCTGCAGGGCATTCCCTGACACAAGCACCGCAGCGAATACAAGATTCTTCTTCCTGCTGCCTAGCCTCTTTTTTGTTTAAGAGGACAACTCCTCCGGAAGATTTGATCACTGGGACATCAGCTGTATATTGAGCAATGCCCATCATTGGCCCGCCGATGATAATCTTTGCCGGCTCTTCCTTAAGTGGGCCGCAAAAATCAATCAACTCTTTTATGGGTGTGCCTAAACGCACTAAAAGATTTTGCGGATTAGTTAAACAACTGCCGGTTACCGTAACCACACGTTCATAAAGAGGTTTATTTTTGTAAACTGCCTCATAAACCGCATAAACAGTCGCCACATTATGCACTACTACGCCGATATCAAAAGGGAGTTTGCCTGAAGGGACTTCTTTCTCCAAAATATTTTTTATTAATTGTTTTTCTCCGCCCTGCGGGTAGGCTGATTTTAATACTATTAGCTGAAAGCTGAAAGCTGAAGGCTGAAGGCTGAAAGCTGAAATTGCTTCCGGTTTATTATCTTCAATAGCAATATATATTTTTTGAACACCCAGGCATTGCTTAAGCAAAGCGATGCCCTTGATGATTTCTTCTGTTTTCTCAATCATCAGCCGGGAATCACCGGTTAAATACGGCTCGCATTCTGCGCCATTAATGATTAAGGTATCCACTGGTTTTGGAGAATTGAGTTTTATATGCGTTGGAAAAGTAGCTCCCCCCATTCCGACAATACCTGCTTCAAAAACTATTGCGCGGATTTGCTCAGGCGTTAATCTATCCAATTCTTCCTGCTGACGGCTAAAAACTGAAGGCTGAAAGCTATCTTTTCCATCATTTTCTATTACAATCGCTTTACATCTTCCTAAAACAGGATGCGGCCAATCCTGGATTGCCGTAACCTTCCCAGACACAGAAGCGTGTATCGGGCTAAATATTTTTGCTTGTGCACTGGCAATACGCTGGCCAAGAGAAACTACATCCCCTATTGTTACTTCAGGGCTGCAAATTTGGCCGAGATGCTGACTAAGAGGCAGATAAACTATTTTTGGCAAAGGAGCCGAGATAATAGTTTTATGCTCCGTTAGCTGTTTATGTTCTTTAATTTTAAACATTCAGTTTAGGGTGATAAATTAAATTAATAATACCCAGCAGGCTAAACACACAACCCACTGCCACCAGAATTGCTACCGGAGGAATTATCTCTGCAAGTAAACTGCTTATAAACATAAATAAGACAAACCCAAGGTGCATGATAATTTCCAGTGAACTAAAAACCTTTCCACGCATTTCGCTGTCACTGGCATTATGGATAATTGTGTTTGAGGCAATCATAATCGGAGAGATCAAAAGCCCCAACGCCAGCGAAAGCATGGCAGCAACTAAAAAACTGGGAAAATTATCCAAAGTTATAGCAAAAACTATCAGCATCAACCCGCTTAAAAAAAGTGAAGCAAAAATAATTTTATAATGCGAAAGCTTTTGGCCAAAACGGCCGTATACAAGCGAGCCAAAAAATAAACCAATACCCAAAAACATTACCAACAACCCCAAATCCTTAGTCGCAGACTGCAGTGTTTTTTGCACAAAAACAATTAAAACCACATAAACCGCGCCCAGTGCCGACCATAAAATAAAGGTAATCCCCGCGGTCAAACGGATATCCTTTTTACTGATAAAATATTTAATCCCATCTTTAATTTCCTGAAAAACCGACTTTCTAATTACCTCAACTATTTCTTTACTCACCTTTTTAAAATTCAAGGCAGCAACAGTTTTTTTACTGATAAAGAAAATCAGCCCTGCTGAAATAAGAAAACTTAAAGAATCGAGATAAAACCCACTCTTCGCCCCCAGCCATTCCACAAGCACGCCGCTGACACCAAAACCCAGTATTGCGGCAATCATCCCGGTAGTATTCACCAGTGAATTTGCCAATAGGATATCTTTTTTATCGACCAAATCAGGCACAATGGAAAGTTTAGCCGGCACAAAAAACCGGCCGATAGAAAAAACTATAAAAATAATCAGGTATATCGGCAGGAGAGTCTTGCTGTGGAACAAAAATAAAGGAATCATTAATACTAAAACAGCCCTGAGCAGGTCGCAGATATACATTGTTCGCCTTCTGTCCCAACGATCCACAAATACCCCGGCAATCGGGCCGACTAAAAAAACCGGGATAATCGTGAATGATAGGATTTTGGCAATCTGCATGGTTGAGCCGGGTGCCCTGGAATAGATAAAGGCAATCAGAGCCATCTGATCCAGCCTATCTCCCAACTGAGAAATAATCTGGCCTAGCCACAATAAAAAGAAATTGCGCTTCCTGAGGACTTCCCTGAATTTCGCCATATTTTTCGAATAAATTAAGCCGATGAGTGGAATCGAACCACCGACCTTGACTTTACGAAAGTCCTGCTCTACCAACTGAGCTACATCGGCAAATTGTATCAAATAGTTATAATATTATAGCAATTTTTTTACGCTAGTCAACATTATCCCGTCCAGATTAGCGCAAAAAAATATTGACAAATAAAAGAGGCATGTTATAATTCTTTTAAATCTAGCTATGGTGTTGAACAAGAGTATGAAAAGAAGAAATATGAGTAGCCGTAAAGCAAATAGTTGCGAATAACTGCTTTACGGTTTTTTTATCAAGAAAGGAGCGTAGGGTAACAGATGGCAAAAGGCAAAGTAAAGTGGTTCTCGAATCAAAAAGGTTATGGTTTTATCACGGGCGAAGATGGCAAAGATGTATTCGTCCACTACAGCGCAATCACCGGTGAAGGTTACAAAACTTTAAACGAAGGAGACGATGTCGAGTTCGAAGTCAGCCAGGGCCCCAAGGGCGAACAGGCTACCGACGTCAAAAAAGCAGCTTAAAAACAAACCTCTTCACAAAGAGGATTGTTTACATAAAAAATCCCGGCGCTCGATATGAGCGTCGGGATTTTATTATACCGAATAAATTTTTTTATTTACGTCTTGGGCTGCTACGCTGAGGTGCTGCCTGAGGCTTAACACCGCCGCCGCTGTTACGCGGAGCCACATTTGCCGAAGGGTGTTTTCCACCCTGAATACCTTTGCCTGTTTGTGGAATATTTGCTGGCCTTATCTTATTATCACGCATATCCTCTTTGCGATCCCTAAAATCTTCCTTTCGATCGCGGACATCTTCCTTACGATCACGAATATCTTCCCTGTGATCACGCACATCTTCTATTTTATCCCGCCTACCACCTTCATGCTGGGCATCCCGGATATCTTCTCTACGGTCACGGACGTCTTCCCTGCGATCACGCACGTCTTCTCTATGATCACGGATATCTTCACGCCTATCACGGACATTTTCCGCCTTGTCCCGCGCTCCAGGAAGTAAAGGACCTACGCCAGGAGGATTATATCCCGGAGGATTACCTTGGCCTACTCCCGGTGGATTATAGCCTGGAGGATTCACAGGAACACCGCCTTCTCTCAGATCTTGCCTTAATTCTCTCCGAGATTCCCTAAGACTCTGCATATTTTCTTTTCTTTGCCGGACATTTTCCTGATGCGTTGCTCTAAGCTGCTCCTTAAGAGATTTCGCCTTTTCAACATCACCTGACTGCACAGCCTGGTGGATTTGGCCCCTGAGAAGCTTTTCTTCCTGCCGAGCTGCCTGAGAATTTTGTTTTATTTCCTGACGCTGTCCTGCTAACTCCTGTTTATCTGAAGTAATTTCCTGTTTTAAGCTTGTGCCTGAAGAAGCCGGCTCTTCAGCAAATGCGCCAATAGATGTTAATATTATAAATAAACCGGCCATGACCACAAAAAACATCAACTTCCGCATTTTCCCCCTCCTTTTTTCTTTTTATTATACCACTAAAATTTAAAAATGCCTATTCGTATCTTAATGCTTCAATCGGATCTAATTTAGAGGCCTTTTGTGCCGGCCAAATCCCAAACACTATCCCCACTATTAATGAGAATATTGTAGCGAGCATTACCGAGAACATTGAAACCCTTGCTGACCATCCTGCGAAGAGAGTTATCAATGCGGACGTGCCGCTGCCGAGCAGAATACCAGATAAGCCGCCGATAAAAGACATCAACACCGCTTCAATAAGAAACTGAATCATGATATCTTTGTTATTTGCTCCTATTGCTTTGCGCAGCCCGATTTCGCGCGTGCGCTCGGTTACCGAAACAAGCATAATATTCATAATGCCTATTCCGCCTACCAAGAGTGAAATCGCGGCGATTGCACCAAGCAGAAGAGACATTGTTTGAGTAGTAGATTCAAGCGTTTTCTTAATGTCAGACATATTACGGATCTGAAATGAATCCTTTTGATCGTCGGTAATCAGGCGGTGCTCCTTTATAATAAGCTTACTAATAGCTTCCTGGGCAGCATCGATTGTGTCCGGGCCGGTTGCCTCCACATAAATAGAATCAACATATTGCTTACCGAACACTCTATACATCGCAGTAGTTATGGGAATAACCACCGTATCATCCTGATCCTGCGGCCCGGCAGAACCTTTTTCAGGCAAAATACCGATGACCTTAAAATTACTCAGGTTTATTTTTATGGTTTCGCCGATGGGGTTGGATGTTTCAAAAAGCTCTTTTACCACAGTAGTGCCAAGCAAAGCAACTTTACTTCTCATTTTTACTTCTTCTTCAGTAAAGAACCTGCCGACTATCGGGACAGCTGAGCGTAACTGCGCATAGCTTACCCCAACGCCTTCAACCTGTGTATTCCAGTTATCATCAGCATAAACTATCTGCGCCCTATTTCTTACCGAAGGCGAAACATCTTTTATGCAAGCGTTAAGTTTTTTAATTTCTTCCACGTCCTGGAGGGTAAAACGCGTCGTTGTACCGGACTCCAGAGATACCCCCATTGATCTATGAGCGCCGGGCCTGATAATAAGAAGATTAGACCCCAGTGACGCCAATTGCTTTTCTATGGATTCTTTTGCGCCCTGGCCGATTGCAAGCATGGCAATTACTGCAGCTACGCCGATTAAAATTCCCAAAATAGACAAAAATGCGCGCATTTTATGCGAAAGCATCGCAGAGACAGCCTGGCGTAAATAATCCAAAAACTCTATCTCTCTTCTCAATGTACTATTAGAATTTGATAGGATATTTTTTATGGAACTACCTGAAATACCGGCTTCCGGAGCTTTTGTTTCACTAGAAACGATCTTATCGGAAATAATCTGGCCGTCACGCATATTAATGATTCTTTTTGCATGAGCGGCAATTTCGCTTTCATGAGTAACAATAACTATGGTTTTGCCTTTCTGATTAAGTTTTTTTAATATAGTAATTATCTCTTCTTTGCTTTTTGTATCCAGGTTTCCCGTAGGCTCATCGGCAAAAATTATCGGCGGATCATTAACCAGGCTCCTGGCAATCGCCACTCTCTGCTGCTGGCCTCCGGACATCTCATTAGGCCTGTGTAATATCCTATCTTTGAGGCCAACCCCTTCTAATTCTTTCTCTGCCTTTTGCCTTAAATGCCTCTTTCCGGCATAAATCAATGGCAGTTCCGCATTCTCTAAAGCGTTCATCCTGGGCAACAAATGGAATTGCTGAAAGACAAAACCAACCAACTGGTTCCTGACTAAAGCCAATTCCTTATCGGTCAATCTTACTACATCCTCGCCTCCCAAAAAATATTCTCCTGAATCCGGACGATCCAAAAGGCCCAACACATGCATCAACGTGGACTTACCCGAACCAGAAGCACCCATAATAGCAATGAACTCCCCGGCGGAGATCTTTAATGACACGTCACGCAAAGCCTCTACCTTAACATCGCCCATCTGATAGGTTTTGTATAGGTTTTTTGTCTCAATCATTTTTACGGCGGGCCCCCGCCCCCTTTATCTTTCTTTGCGCTGGGCATCTTGGGCATAAACGGATTGCTGCCTGTATTACTATTACTGCTGGGAAAAACATATTTTTTTGATGTAACAATTATTGTATCGCCGGCAGTGACCCCGGAGAGAACCTCATAATTTTTATCATCAGTAATACCTAACTCGACAGTACGCTTAACCGGATTTTTATTGCCATCGTTTTTTAATAAAACATAGCTCTGATTATCTTCCTTATATACTGCCCCAACCGGCACAAGCAGGGCATCTTCTCTGCCGTCAATTTTAAAATCAACAGTGGCATTCATTCCCGAACGGAAAAATTCCGGGGCTTTTTCGGGAATAAGATCAACCTTGTAAATAGTCACATTATTTACGGTCTCTGATTCATAATATATATGTTCAACAAAGGCATTAATTTTAACATCCGGGTACGCATCAAGGCTGACAACCGCCTTTTGATTCAGCTTTATTTTGCCGATATCCGTTTCATCAACCTGGGCGCGGACGATTAAATTATCGGATAAAACAACTGCCGCTTCGCTTGTCGTAACAGTTTGGCCGGGCTGTAATGTGGCTACGATAACTTCGCCGTCAATCGGAGCCAGTAATGCTATCGGTTTATATGCCTCTTGCCAGTATTTTAATTTTTCTTCGCCCTGTCCACGCGCAGCATCCAATAAAGCAGCCCTTTCAGTTGAACTCATCCAGACCAAAACCTGGCCCACTTTTACATCCTCTCCCTCTTTAACTAAAACACTTTCAATCCGGCCGTTCACCGGAGGTTTTATTGCAAGGCGGTTTTTCGGCAGGACCGTTCCCGTAGTAGAAATAATATTATAGACAGGGCCTACAACTGGATTCAACTCCCGGACTACTCCGCCTGAATTTGGCTTTGGCCTTGATTTTATAATCATAAAAGCGGCAGTGGCTAAAATAACCATTATAATTAATAAAAATTTCATTTTTTTATTTTTCATATTCTAATGTTTCTCCTTTCGCCTGAATCCAACTTGCTTCCGCACCTAAAGCATTGGACTCAGCTGCCAGATAGGCGGATTTTGCCTTTACCAGGTTATCTTCAATGATTGTCCAGTTGTCAAAACTAATGAACCCGATGGAATACTGCGCCTGGGCTATTTTAGAGCGCTCCTCTGTAGCGATTAACTGCGCCTTTTGTACTCCCACATTTTCCATTGCGTTCTGCAAAGCTGCCCAAGTCTGTTCAAGGGTATAGACTAAGCTATCGCGTGTGCTTCTTTCGTTTTCCTGAAGCTGATTAAATAAAGCCTTGGCTTGTGCCAACTGCGAAAACTTTAATCCGCCTTCAAATATCGGCATAGATAGGGCCAAGCCTAAATTCCACTGGTCTCCTTTAGGCGACCATTCTGTGCCATTCTTATTTGCTCCGGCCTGGCCTGTAAGCGTCGGGGCAAAATTAGAATAAGCAGCCCTGATACCAAATTCAGCGGAATTCTTCTGAGCAATAATCTGTAATAAAGAAGGGTTATTTTTTGCTAAGGTTTCAAAATCCGGCTTAACCTGTACAGCATCCTTCACCGTAAAATCACCCTTCACCAGCATTGGTGAAAAATCCTTACGGCCCATTTCTTTAACCAGCTGCCTCTGATAAACCTCTACATTTCTTTTAGCCAGATTGATCTGATACTGCGCACTAGCTAAATCAGCCTGCGCTGTTAACAACGCACCCTTATGCTCTAATCCGGATTCATAACGTAAAGTAATTAATTCAAGATTACTTCTCCTGATATCATATATTTGCTGCGTAATCAGCAAGTTCTCCTGCACTGTTAATAAATTTACGAAAGCAGAACGTAATCTGTATCTTACAGTTGCGGAAGTATATTTAAAATTCTCTTTTGAGGCCGATACATTTTCTCCGGCAGCCTTAACATTATTGACTGTTTTATTGGCATCAAAGATTAATTGCGTGCCGCTAACGCCATAATTATAAGAGTCTGCTGTATTAGCAGGAGCTGAATCAGTAGCATTTCTACCGGTTGAAGCATTCAAACCAGCGGTTACTTGCGGGAAAAGAGTGCTGGCAGTAATTTTCTTCTCAGCTTCGGATTGTTTTACAACTTCCTCTGCGGCAATCAAATCAGGGTGGTTCTTCGCTGCTTCCTTAATGCATTCCTGCCAGCTGAGAATCTCTTCGGCTAAAGCCGCAGGCAAGGCGAAATATAAAGAAAATATGGCTAATGTAAAAATAGCTGCGTATTTTCTCATCATTATTTCTTAAATTTAGCAAGAAGCTCAGCTGCCTCATCAAGAAACCGGTTAAATTCTTCCGCTGGGACAAGGCCGATAATCTCCCCCGGCTTGGCAAAAACAAACAGCTTATCTCCCGATTTTATATTGAACAATCCCCTAATTTCGGCAGGGATGACAATCTGGCCCCTTTCGCCGACTTTGGCTACGCCGTGAAACTTACACTTCCCAATATTTTTCATATTCGTCTCCTTTTTCTTATATTGCATACTTATATGAATAGTATGATACAATACACCGAATGGTTTGTCAATATAAAACTCGAATCGTTGTGTAGCCGGAATATATTTCTCTAAAATATTATTGGATAAACGACAGGCGTGCTTGATGGGGTACTTTCTCGTGAAACAAATGGTGCAGAAATTTTCTTTATCAACGGCGTAGGTTCCAGATGTACTATTCGCTCAGTAGAAAAAAATTTCTTTTGGATGTTTTATACTGAGCATCAATCTCCTTATAAATTAATTCTGAAATGTCTCTTATAACCTTAGATAAAGAGCTATAATCATTGCCTTTTGTCATAATAGCTAATACATATGGATTTTTTGGATAATAAACTATCGCCATTTCATGCAGTTGTCTTTTACCTGTTTGGCTTGAGAATCTCTCTCCGAATTTATGTGCTACAGCAATATCCTGTGGCAAACCTGCAACGATTCCATCCCGGTATGTGCTTTTTGCGAGATATTCAAGTGCTTTTTCCGATAAGGCTTCATTTATATACGAAGCGTTGTAAAGAACCCTCAAGAAACCGGCACAAATTTTTAAAGATACAAAATCTCCTTCGGGCGGGATATTACTAACATCAATTCCGAAGTCCCTGAATGTGTTGTTTAATGCATCCGGCGGTAGATTGCGCAAGAGGATAACGTCGGCGTTATTATCAGATTCCGCGATTAAAAATCCTATTAGTTCATCGATAGAATAATATTTACCAATTTCGGCAGTGCTGTTTTGTTTCACTCCGGGGACAAATCCCCCTGTATCCTGAGGCTCATATTTGAATTTTTCATTTAAAATACCCGGATTGTCTTCCGCCATCTTAAAATAAGTCAGCATTACCGGAATTTTAAGGATACTTGCCGGAGAGAATTCTTTTCTTTCGTCTATACCGAACCATAATCCGTCTGAAAGGCTACGGAAGTAAACCGCTGCTTCTTCAACAAGCCCTGCTGCTTTGTCTTTTTCTATCAACTCTATTATTTTATATTTGAATGGCTGTATTTCTTTGAATTTTACAAATCTAAGGAGGGGATTGGTGAGCTTTATTTTTTGTTCCTTCGTGAAATTAAAGTTACTAGTGCGGAAATAAGTCAAGGAAAGCAAAAATATAGATAAAACTAGTAGTACTAGAAGGATAACTTTTAAACTAACTTTACCCATATTAGGTCAAGCCTCATAAAACAGTGCCGAGGAGAAGAATCGAACTTCCCACGCCGGCCTTTTCAGGGCCGCGCTCTACCACTGAGCTACCTCGGCAGATAATTTCTTTAAGTCTATAAATTTTACCACAAAAAACAAATTTAGCAACGGTTTACTTCGCCTCTTCTATAATTTTAGTATACAGTTCTTGCGCCAGCTCCAAGTTAGGCAAATGAAACCTGCGACAAGAAACCCTTACTCTCGTAGTTGCACGCGTCAACCTAACTAATCTGATCCAGACTAAAGTTGAATCCGAAGCTACCAGATGCAGTGTGCCATGCGCATAATTTTCCTGCTTGATAGTGCCGCGGATTCTAGCTACTTCTTTTGCGCTGTTCCAAATATTATCATAGAGTTTGTCTGTATCGCCCTCGATTGTGTCCTTACTAGCGGCATATCCGCCTACCGCTCCTACAGCCGAACCTACGACTAATGGGACACATCCTGAAAGGCTTGTTGCGATAAAAGACATCAACAATAATACTAGAAATATATTTTTCATTTGAGTTCCTTTTTTGAAAATACTTTTATAAAACAAACTACCGTTAATAATAAAATAATTCCCCATGATCCTGATATAAATACCCAACCGCCTAAGTTCATCACATCCTCTCAGTTAATAATTTCTTTTTCTTCCAGGCAATTTTTACAAGAATCGCCAGAACTAAAAATATCAGCACTAAGCCGATTCTCGTCCCCAGAATAAAAGGCTTATCAGCAGCAGATACATTTTTCATAAAAATTATCGGCAGCCACTGCTGCCAAAACCACATCCCTAAAATAATAAAGAGGAATAACGGTGTAATATATTTAATGATGAATTTATAAATTTTTGGCACACGCATGTCTGCGCCCTTATGAATCTCATCCCAAGCTTTATCTATGCCAAATACCCAGCCAAAAAGTATAGTTTCAATTGTGGCAAATAATACCAAAAAGAATGTCCCGCCCCAGAAATCCAGCTCATCAACTACGCCGTTTTTTAAAAATAATACTGCCGCATGGCAGAGGATAAACGCTACTGCCGCAAATATTGCTACTGCCTTTTTTCTAGAGATATCAAATTCATCCTCTAAGAATGCCACTGCCGGTTGGGCAAGGGAAACCGACGAGGTAATCCCGGCTAAAAATAAAAGAAAAAACCAGAAAAATCCCATCATCTGCGCCAAAGGTAATTTATTTAATACCAGCGGCATAGTAACAAACCCTAAATTAAATACCCCGGATTGCGCAATTGACTGTATATTCTGCGGCCCGAAGAAAACAAATGCCGCAGGAATTATAATACTACCTCCTAAAATTACTTCTGCCACTTCATTGGTGCTGGCAGCGGTTAATCCGGAAAGCACTACATCATCGCCTTTAGAAAGATAACTGGCATAAGTCAGGATTACGCCAATTCCTACGCTCAAAGTAAAAAATATCTGCCCTGCTGCCTCAAGCCAAACCTTAGCAGATTTTAATGCCGAGAAATCCGGGTTCCATAAAAATCCGAATCCATTGGCAATATTCCATGACGGCTTAGCAATGTCAGGGGTACCTAAAGTAAATACCCTCGCCAAAAGTACTAATCCAAAAATAAATAAAAGCGGCATCGCCCATTTGCAAAGCCGCTCGATACCACCTTTAATACCGTAGTAGATTACCCAAATATTGATAATAAAGGTCAGAACAAAAAATAAATATGCTACACCTAAACCATTAAAATATTGATTCTGCTCCAACCCCTGGAACCCGGATAAGAAACTTTGCATGGATGCCTGATCTACAATATGGCTGTATTTACCGGATAATGCAAAAAAACTATATGCAAATGTCCAGGCTTCTATATAGGTATAATAGATGAAAATTACTAAAGGCCCGAATATACCAATAATGCCGAAATATTTTATAAATCTATTCTTCTGCCAAACACTATGGAAGATACCGGGTGCTGTCCCATGTTCAAATCCACCGCCATAACGGCCCAAAGTCCATTCAATCCACATCAAAGGTATACCTAGCAAGAATAAAGAAATAAAATAAGGAATCATAAACGCACCGCCTCCGTTAGAGGCAGCCTTAGCAGGGAATCTTAAAAAATTTCCCAAGCCAATAGCAGAACCTGCTACAGCCATAATGATTCCTAAGCGTGAACCCCAGCTATCCCTTTTCTTTGCCAAACCAATCCTCTAATTTTCTAAGCGTTTCGCTTATTTCCGGGCTTAATTTATCGCCGAAAGCAAGGCTTTTTGGTTGAATAATCAAAACAATTATATCTACCTTTAAATTATTTTGCAAGTAGTTAATGGTAAGGGAAATCGAAGCATTATGCGTAGAAAACAGGTTGATTGTCTTTACTTCTTCGCCTTCCAGCTCTCTAAATTCACCCGGAGTGCCGCCAAAATCAACTGCGTCAATCAGCACAATATTGTCCGGCTTATCTTTAATAATCTTTCCCAGGTAATTCTCCGGGCTGGTGCCGGCATCATAGACAATGTACGGCACTTTATCTTTAATCCGGGCAACTAACAGCGACCCAATCCCATCATCGCTCTTGAGCGTATTGCCGATTCCAACAATCACTACTTTTCCTGTAAGATGTAATTTAAGATGATCTAACATAAATTTATGAATTTTTCTTAAAATACTTTCGCGTTTGTCTTGTCTGTGTTTTCTCAGGAGCGCTTGCATTTCCCCTGCGAGGAAATGCTTCGCTCGGGGTCGGCTTCGTCGCTCTCCCGCAGCCGGGCCGTGGATAAAAGCGTTTTTCAATCAAGGAGCCGGCTGCGGGAACCGTGCCCGCTCCTCGCCTTTACGTCCTTCGAAAACACAGCCAAGCCAACCGCTATGATAGGTTTTTAAATGAATCTGCTGCGTTTTCGAGCGAATGTCGATTTTAGGCAAAGCATGCTCGAGTATTTTTGGGAATTCCGATGCCCCGCGAATGCGGGGCAATATCGGAATGGCGATGCTGTTTGAGGCCATTTTGCGTATAGCGCAAAATGGCCGAGTTCAGCAGCCGCCAAAAATACGAGAGACCTTTGCCGGCCCCGAAGGGCAAAATCGACTCTGAGCGAGAAAATGCGGCAGATTCATTAAGCTAGTTAAAATTTCTTCCCATGCCTATACGGACGGGTTTTGTTGTATGCTATTTTTTTAACCAAGGCAGCTTCTAAATCAATCTTGCGCGCCCCGCAATAATCAAAAATACGAATGCAGCAGTCTGCTAATTCCTCGGCAATATCTTCCTGCTTGCCATGATTACGCATTGCCTCTAATGCCTCAGATAACTCCGAATGCATCAGAGCAATCAGCTCAGCTTCATTACGCTCACTGTCCCACCAGCCTTTTTCTTTGGCAACCGAATGGCACTGCTCAATAAGATTATTTATCCCGCAATTATTTTTTTGCATGACAAGAACCTTTCTTTTATTTTGTTTCTTTTGGGCTAGTTAGAGTTAATGCCCCTCCGATAAATTTAGAAGAAACTTCTCCCTTATTAAATGTTGCCTGTAATAGATCTATATTACTAGTTCCCAAATCAGCCAATGGGCTGACTTCAAAATATAAATCCACTAATATACCTGAACCGCTCAAAGCATCATTACCCTCAAGGCTGACTGAAGCACCTGCCGGATTAATTTTTTTAACCGGCACGCTCCAATGCGCAGTCAATTGGCTGTTTTTTACGTCGATAAGCGTAAGGACACTTGGATCATAGGTCATATCCAACTGAACAGAAACTATCCCCAATTTACTGACATCTGTCACTGATATAGGGATGGTTATGCCATCTCCGGGGTTTGCATGTACATTAGCAATAGTAACCAATGCTGAACTCTGTTTACCTTGAATTTCAACAGCGGGTCTCTTCTGAACATCTGCATCTTCTAAACCAGCAAATATTTTTTTGGCGATATAATCCCTGCCAAAAGTACTCGGTGAAGCTATCTCAATTTTTGTATTGAGGGGATCTATCTCTGTGAAAAAAATCCCCACCGGTGTTGTATCTGCCTCTGAAATATAGATCGCGATCATTTTTTTCTTTTTATCTTCGCTATAAATATAGGTATTCATCCCTTTCAATATCTTCTTAACCCTATCATAACAATCCTTATAAGCATAATGGAAGGTTTTAGCCACAGCGTGACTCCGGGTTTCTTCCAGTTGTTTGGTAGAAATACCGAGAATACCCCTGGTTGTTTCTTTTACTGCCGCGCAACCGCTCATCAAAATAACAAATGACAGAACACAAATAACAAAATTTTTAGATTTTCCCATTGCTCCTCCTCTGAGTTATTCATTTACCAATTTCCAGATTTTCTCTAAATTCCTGCGCGTTTCTTCTTCTCCTCTTTTGGCAAATTCTCCGGCGCGGCTTAATTCCAGCCAATGCATACCTGTGGTATCAGGATGTAAAACAATATCCGCCAACTCCCCTTCCCTTTGCGCCAATTCTGACTGCATAAATTCAATGCTGCTAAAAACTGACTCTAAGATATTGGCCTTAAGCATGTTTTTAAAATAATCTCTTAAATTAGGCCTTTGTTTATTACCCGCATCGGCCTTGCTTGAGGTAAATTGCATTTCAAGTTTTTCGCGCTGACGGAAAATATCTTCCCGCGTAGGCGTAACATTAACCGCAATAATTTTTTTCACACCCATATTAAACAACGGCTCAGTAGGCAAAGGATGGATTACCCCGCCGTCAAAAAGAATTTCTTCTTTAAGGCGGAAAGGCCTAAATACCCCGGGCATGCTGCAACTGGCCATTAGCGCATCCACCAATAATCCTTTTTCGATTACCTGCGGTTCTTTCTTCCTGATATTACTGGCAACGATTTTTAAAGGCAACCTGACATCATAAAAAGTTTTGTTGCCAAAATATCTTTTTAAAAAATTATAGAGTTTATTGCCCTTAATTAAACCCAGAAAAGGCAGGGTTAAATCAATCAGCCCCCAGATTTGCTTTGGCTCTTTAAATTCCCGGGTAATTTCCATAATCTCATCAGCGCGCCTGCCAGTAGCCCAGAGGCTGGCGATAATCGCGCCCATACTGGAGCCTGAAATTACATCAACCGGAATATTTTCTTCTTCAAATACTTTTAACACGCCGATATGGCAGAAGCCATAACCTGCCCCCACTCCCAAAGCCAAACCGACTAACCCATCGCCGATCTGACGCGATATTCTTCTAATAGCCCGGGCATATTCTGAACCCGTCTCATCCAAAACCAGCCTGTCATGAGCGCTGAATTCTATCCGAGGCAAAGTGGCAAAAATTCCTGCTCCCAACAAATCTACCTGTTCTTGATAGGTTAATTTAGAAAACTTATATTCGTTGATAATAATTTTAATTTTGTCCTGATGGAAATGGAAATCCGATTTAAGCCGCGTAACCAAGTGAGACGTCCTTTTTAAATCCACAGGCTCGGGACTGGTCAAAACATGGATTGCGTCGGACTGGTTTAAAACCTCTAGAACAAACTGATCCATCGAAGAAGGAAGATCAAGAATTACATAATTATAATCATTGACCAGAAGCGTAAAAATAGCCACCAGTTTTTTTGCTGCCGATTCATCTTCGGGTTTATAGGTAAAAAAAGCCGTATCTATGCCGAATATATTTTTTATGATTGCATCTGCTATCGAAACATACCCATTGCCTAGCCCGGATAAATCCAGCACCCTATACCCGCTTGCAATATCCAGCTTCTGCGGCAGGCTGTGTATCGTATCAGACGGGCAGACATCAAGTATAATCAGCGGTTTTTTTGTTTCTTTATACAGGCTGAGGGCAAGATTCAGGGCGTAGATAGTTTTACCTGCCTGCGAATAAGAACTAAAAACAGAAATTACCGTGCTCTCAAAAATGGTTTTACGGTGGATATCTTTATTCTTCAGGCGGCGGGAAAGCATCTGGCTCAAATCAACGGCAATCTGGGGGGCTTTTTTTAAAATAGAATGGAAATCATCTTTAGGAATTACTAGCAAGGTACAATCATTGAGTGCCCGGGCGCTTACAGAATGCGTATCGCCAATTAAAAGTGAAATTACCCCGAAATATTTCCCCCGGTGCAGATATTCCAGCACTACTTCATTGCCGTGTTTATCGGATGTAAAAATCACCACCCTGCCTAAAATAATACAATATAAAGCCGAGGCCGGAGTGTCTTGAGCGTAGATTAATTCGCCTTTTTTATATTCTACGAAAGTTGACCTCTCTTTAATAAAATCGCATTCCTGCTGAGCGAGCCCGGAAAAAAGAGGGATTTCCTCAAAAATCAGTTCCTTGTTAATCAGTTCTTTCACTTAAAGGGTTCCTGTCCTGCAGACCGAGGCAAATTTTTGCGCACTTGGCCTTATTTTACGCTCATAGGTATGATAATCTATCCCTATCAACCCAAAATGCGGAGTAAAACCTTTGTCCCATTCAAAATTATCCATTAGCGACCAATAAATATAACCGCTGACTAAAGCGCCTTTTTCCATGGCAGCATGGATACTTTTCAAATGCTCTGCGATATATTCCCAGCGTAAAGAATCATCATCAGTGCAGATACCGTTTTCAGTAATTATAACCGGCAAATTAAATTTTCTGAATTTTAAAAGAAGTTCATACAGGCCCTGCGGATAAATATCCCAACCCAAAGAATTTCTCTTTACCGGATGATGATTACTGCTGCAAGTATCCATAATTAAATGATCGAGGCCCCAATTCTTTACTTCTGCCACCTGCCGGGAATAATAGTTAAGGCCGATATAATCCAATGCCTGCTGTTTCGCCAATCTTTTAATAAAACGAAAATTATACCATCTATCCCGCAGAAATGCGGCAAACTTGTCTTTTAAAATAGGCCGGCACGGTACGAATGCCTGCACATTTTGGGCAATACTCACCGCAGGCTGTGATAAATTAGCTTTCCGGTAAATTTCATGAATTAACCTGTAAGCCTTGACATGCGCACTCAAGAAATTTTCCTCCACTTGCAACGCTTTGAATAAAGATTTTTCCTGCGGCGGCCAGACGCCAAGAATATAGGCATGATATGAATATACCAAAGGCTCATTGATAGTAATCCAATAGCGCACTTTTTCAGCCAAGGCTTCGACGATATAGTGGGAAAAACGCAGGAAATATTCTACACTTCGCCTATTCTGCCAGCCCCCCTTTTGGACAAACCACAGGGGATTGGTAAAATGGTGCAAAGTCACCAACGGTTCTAAACCGCGCTGGCGAAGAGCATCAATTACTTTAATATAGTGAACTAATTCTTCCTGAGAAAATTTTCCTTCTTCCGGCTCAATCCGGCTCCATTCTATGGAAAGACGGTGGGCGTTATGAGACAAAGATTGCGCAAGATCAAAATCTTGTTCATATAATTCGTAGTGCCGGCATGCAGCAGCAGAATTTTCTTTACCTGCTTTCTTTTCCCAATGCCACCAATCGCTATTGGCATTGCCCCCCTCTACTTGGTAGCTGGAGGTAGCCGCGCCCCAAAGGAAATTTTGCGGGAAGGTAATCATAAATTATATTATACCATTCTGTAATAAAAATACCCAACAAAATGTTGGGTCAAATGGAGCGCAGCGACATCTCGCCGAAGCATACTTTACTCTACAATCTAATGCGAAGGCGGACAAAAAATCCCAACAAAAAGATGTTGGGATTTTTGCAATATTTATTCTTATAAGCCAAAAAATCAGTGGCTTATCTTTTCTTATTCTTCTTTGACTTAGGAGCTTCGCCAGAAACGTTTGAATATTTTCCTAACACCGCCCAAGTCTTAGGGCCTACCTTGCCATCAGCCTGCAAACCGTTTGCTTTCTGAAATTCCTGTATGGCTTTTTTCGTTCCCGGGCCCATTTTACCGTCTATTGTAGACGTATAAAACCCTGCTTGCTGCAATGCCTTCTGAATTTCTTCAGTGGTTGGTTTATAAGGACCCTGCGGAGGAAACATCTCTGATTTTCCTGCCTCCATAGGCATAGCTGGAGCTACCTGCGGTTTCATTTCCTGGCCCGGTGCTGACTGGACAGGCGTAGTCGCAGTACCTAATGCCTCTATTGACATAGGCTCCTGCATTTCTTCCAAAGTCTGTTGTTTTTTACCACAGCCAAATAAACTAATACTTACCACTAAAGCTAAAATTATAAAACCCACCCTTTTCATTAACTTCACCTCCCTTTTTGAGTTCAATAATATGTATTCTAATACTTATTTAAAAAAAAGCAAATAAAAACTGCGGCTAAGTGGAAGAAATTAACGATCGTAGGTAGAATAAAAATAAGGAGTGAAAGCTTTAAATTCTGCGGCACAAGTATCTACCAGTTTAAAATCAGGCTTGATTGCACTGTCTTTACGCCAGCGATAAATTTCTTCTTCTGTTTTGCCTAAGAGCCGGCTAAGCTGGCGATCACTAAAGCCGAATTGTTTGGCATGCAACAAATCCTCTTTTGTAAAATTGTTCTTTTTAACGCTGATTTCTTTTTCCAAATCAATAATTTCCTTAATGTTATAAAGAAACCAACGGTCAATTCTTGTGAGGCTGTATATTTCTTCGATACCTATGCCCATCCTAAAAGCATCGCCCAGATAAAATATCCGTTCCGCATTAGGCACTCTTAATTTTTCACGGATTTTCTCTAAATCATGTGTAACGCTCTCAAGCCCATATTTTTTAATTTCCAACGAGCGCAGGCCTTTTTGTAATGCCTCCTTAAAAGTCCTGCCTATGGACATGGCTTCTCCGACAGATTTCATGGAAACCGTCAAGGTTGCATCTGCCTGAGGAAATTTTTCAAAAGTAAAACGCGGAATTTTTACCACGCAATAATCAATCGCCGGCTCAAAACAAGCTGGTGTTTCTTTTGTTATATCATTGGCAATCTCATCAAGAGTATAACCTACAGCTAATTTAGCGGCGATTTTAGCAATGGGAAATCCTGTTGCTTTGGAAGCTAAAGCAGAACTTCTTGAGACGCGCGGGTTCATTTCAATTACCACCATCCGGCCGTTATCCGGATGCACGGCAAACTGGATATTCGATCCCCCAGTAGCTACTCCAATTTCCCTAATGCAGGCAATCGAAGCATCACGCATCTTCTGGTATTCTCTATCAGTCAGAGTCTGTGCGGGTGCTACTGTAATACTGTCGCCGGTATGTACACCCATAGGATCAAGATTTTCAATCGAGCAAATAATTACCACATTATCTTTTGTATCGCGCATCACCTCTAATTCAAACTCTTTCCAGCCGATTACTGATTCCTCGATCAAGATTTCACCCACCATACTGCATTCTAAGCCATGCTTAGCCAAACTCCTGAATTCTTCGATATTATAAGCTACGCTTCCTCCGGTACCGCCCAAAGTAAAACTCGGCCGGATGATTAACGGAAAACCTATATTCTCAGCAATGCTGATCGCTTCCTTTAAATTATATGCCCTGCCGCTTTTCGGCAAATCAAGACCGATTTTTTGCATTGCTTCCTTGAATAGTTGCCGGTCTTCACCCTTTTTAATTGCCTTTATATCTGCGCCGATAACCTCCAGTTTATATTTTTTCAAAACTCCGGCTTTAGCTAAATTTACCGCAGCATTCAAAGCTGTCTGTCCGCCCAGAGTAGGCAATAAAGCATCAGGCCGTTCTTTGGCAATAATCTTTTCCAAAGATTAATCTTTTCCAAAGATTCCGTAGTAATCGGCTCAATATAAGTTTTATCTGCCAACTCAGGATCAGTCATGATCGTGGCTGGATTGGAATTAACTAAAATTACCTGGTAGCCCTCCTGCCTTAAAACCTTGCAAGCCTGTGTGCCGGAATAATCAAATTCGCAGGCTTGGCTGATAATAATCGGACCAGAGCCGATAATCAATATTTTCTTAATGTCAGTTCGTTTGGGCATATTTCAGCTGTCAGCTGTCAGCTGTCAGCTGTCAGCTGAAGGCTGAAAGCTGAAGGCTGAAAGCTAGGCATATTACTTACTCTTTTTTATCATCTCCATAAACTCATCAAACAAATATTTCGCATCGTGCGGCCCGGGAGATGCCTCAGGATGGAATTGCACGGAAAAAACCGGCAATTTCTTATGCCTGATCCCTTCCAGAGTCTGATCATTGAGATTAATATGGGTAATCTCAATTTCTTTTTTATTTAAAGATTTTATATCCAGGCAAAAACCGTGGTTCTGTACGGTAATGGCGATTTTCCCCGTTGCCAGATCTTTCACCGGATGATTAGCGCCGTGATGGCCGAATTTTAATTTATAAGTCGAGCCGCCTAAAGCAAGCCCCAATATCTGCTGGCCTAAGCAAATCCCGAATATCGGCACCTTACCAATTAATTGCCGCGTTGTCTCAATTGCGTATTTTACTGCTGCCGGATCACCCGGGCCGTTGGAAAGCAGGACCCCATCCGGCTTCAGCTTTAATATTTCTTTTGCCGAAGTATGCGCCGGAACAACAATTACTTTACATTGACGTTCAACGAGTTCCCTTAAGATATTATATTTTACCCCGCAATCAAGTACTACTACCGTATGAGCAATTTTTACTGCCTTGCTCCAGATATATTTCTTAGCACCAGTTACTTCTTTTACTAAATCTATACCGGCTAATCCGGAAGATTCTCTGGCTTTTTGAAGCAAACTTTTTTCATCAGTATCTTGCGTGGATAAAACTGCTTTCATTGCCCCTGCTTGGCGGATATGCAAAGTCAAAGCCCGAGTGTCAATACCTTCAATGCCTAGAATATTATTTTCTTTCAGGTAATCGCCTAAACTTTTCTCATGGCGCCAGTTGCTGGCAAGCTTGCTGTATTCTTTTACCACAAAACCGGAAAGAAAAATTTTCTTTGCCTCAACATCCTCTCGGTTAATACCGTAATTACCGATCAAAGGATAAGTCATGGCGACGATCTGGCCCTTGTATGAAGGATCAGTTAAAATTTCCTGATAACCAGCCATACTGGTATTAAAGACTACCTCACCACTTCTTTCGCCGGAAGCGCCGAAAGAATTGCCATGAAAAATTGTGCCGTCTTCTAAAGCTAAGATTGCTTTCATATTTTTTGCTTTCAGTCATCAGCTTTCAGCCTTCAGCTGATAGCTGATGGCTGATGGCTGAGAGCTGAACGAATAAACTCTCTAAATAACGGATGCGCCTTATCCGGCCGGGACTTAAATTCGGGGTGAAATTGCACGGCAATAAAATAGGGGTGGTTTTTTAATTCAATTATTTCCACTAAATTTTTCTGTGGATAAATCCCGGAAAAAACTATTCCCTTTTTCTGAAAAGCTGCGCGGTATTTATTGTTAAATTCATACCTGTGCCTATGCCTTTCCCGAATAAGGATTCTACCATAAATCTTATATGCCAGGCTATTTTTTTTAATCCTACAAGGGTAGGCGCCTAAACGCATTGTCCCGCCCATATCCTTAATTTTCCTCTGCTCTGCTATTAAGCTGATTACCGGATGTTTTGCCTTAGGCTTAAATTCCGTAGAGTTCGCCTCGTGTAAACCGCAGGCAGCCCGGGCAAACTCAATTACCGCACACTGCATCCCTAGACAAAGCCCTAAGAAAGGCACTTTGTTCTCCCTGGCATAGCGAATGGCTTTAATTTTACCCTCAATCCCGCGATAACCGAAACCGCCGGGGACAAGGATCCCGCTAACCCCATTAAAAACTTTCTCTGCAGAGTGTTTTTCAATATCCTCAGAATCAACTTTTTTAATCTCAACCCGCGCGTCATTAGCAATGCCGGCATGCGCCAATGATTCATGAATAGATTTATAAGCATCCTGCAAGCCGGTATACTTACCCACCAAAGCAATAGTTACCGTGTGTTTCGGATGCAAGGCCTTCTCCACCACATTTCTTTCCCAATCTTTTAATTCCGAAGATTTGGAAATTAATTTAAAGTGGCTTAAAATTATCTCATCCAGCACCTGCTCTTTAAAAATAATCGGTATCTGATAAATTGAGGCAACATCCCTTGCTTCAATTACTGCTTCTTTTTGCACATTGCAGAAAAGAGAAATTTTTTCTTTTATTTCTGCGGACAATGGCCTTTCCGTGCGGCAGATTAAAATATCCGGCTGAATGCCGATTTCCCGCAATGTTCCCACACTGTGCTGTGTAGGCTTGGTCTTAATCTCCTCAGCACATTTGATATAAGGCACAAGTGTGACATGGACATAAAGCACATTATCCTTGCCGAAATCCTGGCTAAACTGGCGGGCTGCCTCTAAAAATGGCAAGCTTTCAATATCTCCGACTGTTCCGCCGATTTCAACCAACACGATTTCTGCGCCAGAAGACTTAGCAGCTTTTTTTACCCTGTCCTTAATTTCATTAGTAATATGGGGAATAACTTGTATGGTCTTACCTAAATAATCCCCGCGCCTTTCCCGGGAAATAACCGTATTATAAACCTGCCCAGTAGTAACATTATTAAAACGAGTACCCTCGGTATGAGTGAACCTTTCGTAATGGCCAAGATCGAGGTCAGTTTCTGCGCCATCCTCGGTAACATAAACCTCGCCGTGCTGATAAGGATTCATTGTCCCGGGATCAACATTGATATAGGGATCGCACTTCATTAAGCTGACCTTTAAACCGCGCGATTCCAGGATCCTGCCGATCGAAGCAGAAGTAATGCCCTTGCCTAAACTAGAAATTACTCCCCCGGTAACAAAAATATATTTTGCCATGGCTATTCCTTTTCTAAAACATTCTTTAATAATCTTTTAGGCGGCTTTATCGGATATTCTCCGTTGAAACAAGCAGTACAAAATTTATCTTTTTCAAGCGGCATAGACTCCAACATCCCTTCCAGGCTCAGATACCCCAAATCATCCACGCCGATAAATTCTTTGATCCATTCAAGGCTATGCCTGGCGGCAATTAATTCTTTTTCCGTCGGAAAATCAATGCCATAAAAACACGGATGCTTTAACGGCGGACAGCTGACGCACATCTCTACATTTTTCACGCCTGACTGGCGCAAGGTCTTTACTCTTGCCCTGCTGGTAGTGCCGCGGACAATCGAATCTTCAATTACAACTGTGCGCTTATCTTTTAAAAGGCCTTGCACCGGATTAAGTTTTACCTTTACCCGGAAATCGCGCAAAAACTGCGTCGGTTGAATAAAAGTGCGGCCGATATAATGATTACGGATCATCCCCATCTCAAAAGGAATATTAGACGCCTGCGCAAAACCCAAAGCAGCATATGTGCCTGAATCAGGAATAGGCATTACCAAATCCGCTTTTTTGGGGTATTCCACTGCCAATCTTTGCCCAAGTTTTTTACGCACAGCATACACATTATGCCCGAAAATACAGCTATCCGGACGGGCAAAATAGATATATTCAAAAATACAAAATGCGCAGCGGCTGCTTTTGGCGAATTTAACTGATTCAATATTATCCCGGAAAATAAAAACCACTTCACCCGGCTCTATATCCCTGACATACTGCGCGCCGATTAAATCCAAAGCGCAAGTTTCACTGGCTAGAACATAGGCATTATCTAATTTACCTAAACAAAGCGGCCGGAAGCCAAATTCATCCCTTGCACCGATTAAAATATCATTTAACATCAGCGCCAGAGAAAATGCGCCTTTTAACTGGGAAAGCGCCCAGATAATCGCTTCTTTATAGTTGCCTGCCGGGCTGCGCGCTAAGAGATGTGCAATGACTTCAGAATCCATAGTAGTCTGAAAAAGAGAACCTCTCTCTTCCATTTCCCTGCGCAGTTCCTTAGCATTGATCAGGTTGCCATTATGAGCAATAGCAACATCGCCGATTCTGGTTTTGGTATAAAAAGGCTGGGTATTTTTGACGTTGCTGCTACCGGTCGTAGAATAGCGCACATGGCCGATAGCCATATCTCCGCGCAAGCCGGCAATAATATCTTCGTCAAAAACATCGCTGACTAATCCCGGGGCTTTATGCAGGTGTATTTTTTTGCCCTGGCGAGTGATAATGCCGCTAGCTTCTTCACCGCGGTGCTGAAGGGCATAGAGGCCAAGATAAGCTATCTTAGCAGCGTCTTTATGAGGATAGATCCCGAATATTCCACACATTGGATAAAAAAAAGCGTTTAGCGCCGACACTCCGGCCTCTAAACGCCTTTGTTTGTTTGTAGCTCCGTCTTTGGACTACGGTTAAATATAACATATATTTCATTTAAGTCAACCCTTAAGATAATTATCTATTGCCTGCGCTGCTTCTCTTCCTTCGGCAATCGCCCAAACAATCAAAGATTGCCCCCGGCGCATGTCGCCGCAGAAGAAAATATTTTTCTTCTCTGCATTAAATTGATCGAGCAATCCTTTACCGTCATGCCGCAGGAAACCCAATGCCAAAATTACCAAATCTGCTTCTATTTCAAATTCCGAATTACTGATTTCCCGCATTGTTGGGCAGCCATCTTTACCATTAATAAATTCTACCCTGGTGCAAGATATTTTTTTCACCGTACCATCTACGCCAACAAACTTTTTTGTAGAAACCGCCCAATCGCGTAATCCGCCCTCCTCGTGGCTGGAAGAATTTTTTAGCAGCAACGGGTATTTCGGCCATGGGTACTCACTACTGCGGCATTCTGCAGGTTTAGGCATAATCTCAATTTGTGTAAT
>JALOQJ010000040.1 GCA_025453445.1 Candidatus Omnitrophota bacterium | reverse complement strand
TTAGAGATTAAAGAGGTGCTGGATGAATTTGAGCTTTGTCAGGTGTATGAGCTCTATATGCAGACATATTATAAACAGGGCGGCGGCATAGAAAAACTTCCTGTTGATTTTTTCCGTATAGTTTCCCTAAATATGCCGCGGGAAACAAAATATTTTCTTTGGCGCGCTGAAAATAAGATTGTGGCATTCGCTCTTTGTTTTGTCCGGAAAGATGAGTTTATTGATTATTACCTTGGTTTTGATTATTCGCAGATTAAAAGATATTATCTTTATTTTGTGCGTTTCCGCGGCCTCTTAAAATGGTGCATAGAGCATAAGATTAAGAGGTATGAAATGGGTGTAACTAGTTATGAGTCAAAGAGGCGGCTGGGGTTTAAATTTATCCGGCTATATTTTTATATTAAGTGTCGTAACCCCATTTTAAATAAACTAGTCCCATTCCTGAAAATTTTCTTCAGCCCGGAACATTTCGATCCTGTTTTTAAAGAGATGAATTTAAAGAAAGAGTAGTATTAAAGTGTCAGTCATACAGGGTACAGAATATTATATTTCCAAGCGCGTAGGAAAGGCAATTACTGATTACAATATGCTTTCCGAAGGCGATAAAATTGCTGTGGCAATTTCCGGTGGTAAAGACAGCTTAACGTTGTTAAAAGTCTTACGCGACCGCCAGAATTTTGTGCCGATAAAATATGATTTGTTTGCTGTACATATTGATCTAGGCTATCCTAAGTCATGCGCCAGAGCGCTTGAAAAATATTTTAAGAAAATCGGAGTGAAATACCATATTGAAAAAGTTGATACCTTAAAAAAAACTAAGCCCAAAGATATCAATTGTTTCTGGTGTTCCTGGAATAGGAGAAAGGCTTTATTTGAAACTGCCAACCGTTTCAGCTGCACCAAAGTTGCCCTGGGCCATCACATGGATGATATTATCGAAACCATACTTTTAAACTTATTTTTTCAGGGTGAAATTTCTGCGATGAACCCGAAACAGGCATTGTTTAAAGGCAAAATTACCCTGATCAGGCCGCTTGCTTATACAGAAGAACATTTAATCAGGAAATTTGTTAAAGAAGAAAAAATTGCTACTTTTGACTGCACTTGCCACAATTCAATTATTTCCAATCGTGCAAAGATGGGTAGGCTGATTAGTGGATTAAAAAAGGTCTGTCCTGATGTGAAAAAAAATATTTTCCGCAGCCTCAAGCGGATCAAAAAAGATTATTTACTTTAATTGGCCTTCAGCCGGTGGTATAATTGAGCGGTGTGCAATTATGCACACCGCTCATTGCGAGGACTGCGAGCCAAAAGCGAAGCAGGACGAAGCAATCTGAATTAGATTGCTTCGGGCTAAAGCCCTCGCAATGACGATAGGGGGCCATAGGTATTGCCATATAATTAAACTATGATTTGGTTAATTGTTGTTTTAGTTTTGGTTGTTTCCTGCATTACAATCTTCCTTGTCCTGAAAATTTCCTCTCAGCTCAATGAGCGCCTTGCTCAGATGAACCAGTCCCTGCAGGAAGCGCATAAAGTTATCGGCGCAAACCTGGGGTCTGCCACGGCTATTTTCGGGGACATCCAGGGTAAGTTGGGAGAGCTTAAAAAAACCAATGAACAGGTCTATGAAATCAGCAAAGATATTTCTAGCCTCCAAGAGTTACTGCGCGCGCCTAAATTCCGCGGGGCAATGGGTGAAACGATGCTGGAAAACTTATTATCGCAGGTGTTACCCAAGGATCACTATGAGATACAATATCGTTTTAAATCCGGGGATGCAGTGGATGCGGTAATCCGTTTAGGCGAGCGCTTAGTGCCTATTGATGCCAAGTTCAGCTTGGAAAATTTCCAGAAAAACCTTGATGCGCAGGATGAGAATGTAAAAAATTCCTTTCATAAGAAATTCATTCAAGATGTAAAAAACCGCGTTGAAGAAATTGCTTCCAAGTATATTCTGCCCGCGGAAAATACCTATGATTTCGGCTTTATGTATATTCCGGCGGAGAATGTTTATTACGAAGTAGTGGTAAAAGAAGAGCTTCTGCCTTATTTTATGGCGAAAAGAGTAATTCCTGTATCCCCTAATACATTCTATGCCTATCTGCAGGTAATTTGTCTGGGTTTAAAAGGGATGAAGATTGAAGAAAATGCTAAACAGATCCTAAAAAATCTCAGTTCGCTGGGGTTGGAGATTAATAAATTTAAAGATGATTTTACTACATTAGGCGGGCATCTTACGAACGCCAGCCAAAAATATGAAGATGCCCAGAAACGGCTGGACAGATTTTCCGACCGGTTAACCAACGTTCAGGAATGATTTTTTCCCACCCTGATTTAATTTGTCTTATTAGCAGGCGGCCTCGCAATATGTCCTTTACTTATGGCGATATAAGGGATGCGCTTGCCGATCGCAGAGGATTTTTGAGTACTGCAGGTATTGATTATAAGGCGATTGTTGCTGCATCGCAGGTGCATGCCAGTAATGTAGTTTGTGTTTCAGAAAAAGATAAAGGCAGGGGAGCGCTTTCGGCGGATACGGCAATTCCCGATACTGACGCACTGATAACAAATGTAAAAAGGCTGCCTTTGGCAGTATTTACCGCAGATTGTCTCCCTGTATTTTTGTATGATCCCTTTCAGAAAGTTATCGGCATAGTGCATGCTGGATGGCGCGGCAGCAAAGACAAGATTAGCGTAAAGGCCGTGCAATTGATGTGCGACAAATTCCACTGCAGCCCGGAAAATTTATTGCTGGGTTTTGGCCCGGCATTAAGAAGCTGCTGCTATGAAGTAGGCAGGGAATTTAAGAATTATTTCCCCGAAGGAATAATTGAAAAAGGTAACCGGATGTACTGTGATTTGTCCGGGATTAATAGAAGGCAACTTTTGGATTCGGGGATCAAAGAAAAAAATATCTCTGATTCTGGAAATTGTACATCCTGTAAGAACTTTAAATATTTTTCTTTTCGCAAGGAAGGCGATTCTTCCGGCAGGATGATTTCAGTAATTATGCTAAAATGAATTTACCTAAATTCCGCCTGGAATTTATCCTGAATACTTTTAATGCTGAGGCTGAAGTAATTAAAAATGCCCTTATGGAGTTCGGTATTGAGCTGGAAATAAATCCCAGTGGAGAAAGCGGCAGGGATTTTTTAGTGCATATCATCAGCGAAGATCCGACGATGGTATTTGATGTTTGTGGGCAGTTCGGCAGGATTAAATCCATGAAGGTAGAGGAATCTTGAACTAAATCCGCGTTCATGGTATTATAGCTGAGGTGAAGATATGTATAGCGTAATTTTAGTCACTGCATCATCTAAGGTTGAAGCAGAAAAAATCGCTAAGGCGCTTTTAAAAAATAAATGCGCAGCCTGTGTTAATATAATTACAGGTATAAAATCATTATTTCGCTGGCAGGGTAAAATTGATGCTGCCAAAGAGATACTTTTGGTAATAAAATCCAAAAAATCAAAACTCCCCAAAATTATAAAACTGGTAAAGTCTATGCATAGTTATGAAGTTCCGGAAATTATTGCCTTGCCGGTAATTGGCGGCGAAAAAAAATACCTGAGGTGGATAAATGACTCTGTCAGCTAGTCAGTTGAGTTATCTTACGGCGTTCTTAAGTGGTATTGGTGTTAGTTTAACCCCCTGCATATATCCTTTGATTCCGATTACAGCGGGTTATATCGGCGCAAATTCCCAAGGCTCCAAAATGAAAGGTTTTTTACTAAGTTTTGTTTATGTAACAGGGGTGGCAATTACTTATTCCATATTAGGGATAATTGCTTCTCTTACCGGAACGCTTTTCGGCAGAATTAGCTCAATGCCGATTACCTATTTTATCGTCGGATCGATTATTATATTGTTTGGCTTATCAATGCTTGATTTATTCAGGCTGCCTTTTCCCGGATTAGCCAAACAGCCGGTAATTGATCAACAAAATTACCTCGGTGCGTTTACTTTGGGTTTGAGCGCAGGGCTCTTAGCAATGCCCTGTTTGACTCCGGTATTGGGGACAATATTATTGTATCTGGCAGGCAAGAAGAATTTATTTTACGGAGCGACATTGTTATTGAGTTTTGCTTATGGGATGGGGTTGATTTTGATTCTCGTCGGCACCTTTAGCGCAGTATTAACCAACTTGCCTAAATCCGGTAAATGGTCGCTTTATATCAAGAAGGCATTTGCTTTTATACTTTTGATTACAGGAATGCTTTTTATCCTCGGCGGAATGAGGAGATTGTAATGGCGCGCAGGTATTTAATAATTTTAAGTGCTGTTTTCCTTTTATTCTGTGGGATTCTTTCTGCTGTAGCGGGACAGCTTGCCCCTGATTTACGCTTGCATTCATTACGCAGCGATGCTGTTAGCTTGGGTAGTTTTAAGGGGAAGAAGGCGGTGCTTATGATGTTCTGGACCACTTGGTGCCCCTATTGCCGTGAGCAATTAATGTCCTTAAATGACAGCTATAAGCAATTTTCGGATCAGGGCATGGAAGTTTTAGCTATTAATGTGGGTGAGTCTGCGGAAAAAGTGGAGAAATTTGTAAAATTACGCAATTTATCGTTGTCGATGATTCTTGACAGCGATTCTTCGGTTGCCAATTATTTTGAGCTTATGGGTGTTCCTACCTATGTTTTCATCGATATAAATGGCTACGTTGTCACAAAGGACAACTATTTTGCAATAGAAAAATATAAACCCTACCTCGTGAAATAAAAAGTGATGGATAAAAAAATAGATTTGCTGATAGAAAATTGGCAAAAGCGTAATATTTCGGGTTTTTATTGTTTTGATAAAGTAGAAACACTTAAAAAATTACTGGAGCTGATACCGTCTTCAGCCAGCGTCGGGCTTTCCGGCTCAGTAACTTTAAGTGAGCTTGATGTAGTTGCTAAGTTGGAAGCGCGAGGTAATCAAGTTTTTGATCAGGGGAAGCCGGGAATTAGTAAAGAAGAAAGCTGGAAGCTGCGCCAAGCAGGTGTTCAGGCAGATTATTTTTTGACTAGCGCCAATGCGATTTCTGAAAAAGGCGAACTAGTTTTTTTAAGCGCCTGGGGCCATCGCATTGCCGGGATTTCTAATGCTAAAAATGTGATTATAGTAGCTGGTGTGAATAAATTGACGCCGGATTTGGATGCGGCAATCAAGCGCGCCAGAGAATATGCCACGCCGCTGAATTATAAGCGCCTGAATTGGGATGCCAATAGAATTATGCGCTGTCAAATATTAATTGTCGAGGCAGAGGCAGTACCTGATAGGTTAAAAGTAATTCTGGTTGGGGAGAGTTTAGGATTTTAGCGTCTGCCTTGTCTGAGTTTCTCGCGCAAGGGGAATTCCGGGGACACAGTAGAAGTAGGGGACGTTTAAACGTCCCCTACTTCTACCAAGATCCCGCAAAAATACAGCCAAGCCCCACGCTATGCAAGTTATATTTTTAGCGGGTGGCCCCGCCTGCGGCGGGGACAGGACCCGCTAAAATTCAATAGAAGAAAGGATTAATTTATGTTCGATAAAATGAAGCAGTTGATGGATATGCAAAAGAAGATGCAGGAGATGAAGCGCGCGCTGGATAATACTAATTTTGAAATTTCCAGTTCTGACGGTTTGATAAAAATTACCATGAATGGCTCGCAGGAAGTTAAAGAAGTGAGCATTCAGGCTGAGCAATTAGATAAGCCTGCTCTTGAAAAAGCGATGAAAGACGCTTATAATAGGGCTATCAAGCGTTCACATGATTTGGCAGGCCAGAAAATGAAGGAAATCACCGGCTTTAACCTGCCGGGCTTAACTTAAGAAATATGGAAAATTTAAATTTGCGCGGTTTGGCTACGGGATTAGGAAGTTTCCCTTTTACCGACCCTGATCCTGCGCTGGATTTAGTTTTTAAATATTGCCCTCAGATTCCTTTTTGGCCGCAGCTGCCTAAACGGGATAATCGTGAGGGCATGGTCGAGCAGTTTATACAGGGTTTTCCTTGTTTAAGAGTAACAGGCGACGGAATATATTTTGAGCCCAAGAATCAGGAAGATGAGTTAGAAAAATTTTACTCTGAGATTATTGCGCATAACCTGCGTTATTTTAAAATCGGCCCGGACTTCTCTGCCGGGCTTTATGAATTTTTAGAGAGGCTGGAAAAGGTAGATTTAAAGAATACGCCGTTTCTTAAAGGCCAGATTACCGGGCCGTTTACTACAGCAGCTAGTATCAAAGATGAGAAGGGTGTGGCGCTTCTGCATAATCCGGTTTTTATGCAGGTAATTATCAAGGGTTTGGCAATGAAAGCGCTCTGGCAGGTAAAAAGCCTGGAAAAATACGCTAAGAAAATCATTATTTTTATAGATGAACCGTATCTGGGTTGTTTTGGCTCGGCCTATACCCCGCTTAACAGAGAAGATGTTATTAGGGGTTTAAGTGAAGTCAGCGAGGCGATTAAATCTGATAATGTCTTGGTAGGCGTGCATTGCTGCGGGAATACAGATTGGTCGATGCTTGCCAGTATTCCATCGATTGATATTATTAATTTTGATGCTTTTGCCTTTCAGGATAAATTCCTGCTTTATGCCTCTGATCTGGGGCAATTTTTGAAGAGGGGCGGAGCAATCTGCTGGGGGATTGTGCCGACACAGGAATTCAGCGGTGAGGAAACGCCGCAGTTATTATATAAGAAAATTCAGGAAGGTATCAAGGGTTTGGCAAAAAAAGGCGTAGATGAAGAGTTAGCTTGGGAAAACCTGCTTTTGGCTCCTGCCTGCGGCTTAGGCAGCCTTGATCCGCTCAAGGCAGAAAAGATCCTGCGGCTGCTTTCTGAAACTTCAGCTTTAATCCGCTAAAATAAAAATATTTGACAAACAAAGGCAAACCTTGTATTATATAGGCTGTTTTGTTTCGCCTGTATCTTATTAAGGAGTATTTATTAATGAAGGAAATCAGGATCCATGCCCGCGCAGGGCAGGGTGCAATTACCACCGCCACGCTTTTAGGGTATGCTTATTTTTTAAAAGGGATGTATCCCTCTGCCTTCCCGCACTTTGGGGCAGCAAGAATGGGTGCACCTATGAATGCTTTTGTGCGCGTGGACGCAAAACCAGTGCGTTTAAGAAGCCAGGTTTATGAGCCGGATTACCTGATTATTGCTGATGCTACTCTGATGAGGGGTTTTAACTGCCTTTCCGGTTTAAAAGATAATGGTATTGTGATTATGAATTCCCGGGAGGGAGTGGAAACTCCCAAAGTGAGCGCCCGGCAGAAAGTTTTTATTGTGCCTGCTACGGAAATTGCCATGAAAACTATCGGCAGGCCTTTGGGCAATACTGCTTTATTAGGCGCGTTTTGCGCTGTTACAGGCGAGTTCGGCCTGGAAACATTGCTTGAGACAATTAAGAAAAGATTCTCCGGCAAGGCGCAGGAAGGTAATTTAGCAGCGGCAAAAGCAGGTTTTGATTTTGTGAAAGGGAAGAAATAATGTTTGGCCCGTTAATCGTGAAGGCAGGTTCTAGCCTTAATAATAAAACCGGCTCATGGCGTACCGAGTTGAAGCCGAAGTTTCTGCAGAAGGATTGCATTGGCTGTAAAATGTGCATGACCATCTGTCCGGAAGGCTGTATCGATGGTACAGTAAAGAATACTTTTCATTGTGACTTTGCTTATTGCAAGGGCTGCGGTTTATGCGCGATGTTATGCCCGAAAAAAGATATTGAAATGGAAAAAGAGAAATGAAACAATTCATTGAAGGATCGCATGCAATCGCAGAAATAGTAAAGTTATGCCGGCCGGGAGTAATTTCTGCATACCCGATTACCCCCCAGACGCATATTGTCGAAGATTTAGCGCAGATGGTTGCCAATGGCGAATTGCCTGCGCAATGTGTTAATGTAGAGTCTGAACATTCTGCAGCCTCGGTAGTTTTAGGCGGTGTTGCTGCAGGAGTGCGCTCTTATACTGCCACTAGTTCCCAGGGTTTGTTTTATATGCAGGAAGTAATTTTTAATATTGCCGGGTTACGCCTGCCTTTGGTTTTGACCTGCGCAAACCGGGCAATTTCCGCACCGATAAATATCTGGAATGACCAGCAGGATTCTGTTTCTTTACGCGATGCCGGATGGATCCAGCTTTATGCTGAAGATGTGCAGGAAGCAGTAGACCTGCATGTTTTAGGTTATAGAATCACCGAAGATAAGTCAATGATGCTGCCGGTGATGGTCTGATATAAACTTGATGTAGATAATCCGATAACTATCGGGCCTTTAGTCGGCCCGGATTATTATATGGAAACCCGTTACGCCATTCAGAAAACTCAGGAAGAGGCGCTGGAGTTTATGCCAAAAGTTATGGATGAATTTTCCAAGGTTTTTGGCCGCAATTACGGTTTAATTGAAGGGTATTGCATTAAAGATGCTGAGCGTGTAATTGTTGCTATGGGCTCAGTATGCGGCACGATCAAAGATGTAGTTGATGAATTAAGGCTAAAAGGCAAGAAAGTTGGCCTATTAAAAGTTACCAGTTATCGGCCGTTTCCAGCCCAGGCAATTTATGAAGCTTTAAAGAATATCCCCAAGGTTGCGGTTTTAGACCGTGCTTTGTCATTAGGTTCTTATGCGCCGCTGGCGGTGGAAGTCAAAGCAGCGTTTTTTGCTAAGAAAAAGGCGCCGCAAGTAATTTCAAGTTTCATTGTCGGCTTAGGCGGCAGGGATATTACCAAGGATTCAATTAAAGAAATTTACCGCTTGCTTACGGCAAAAGAATTACAGGGTGAGTTTATAGATTTGAAACCGGAGCTTTTGAAGGAGAAATATGAGTAACAATTTATTTGTTGCCGGGCATACTGCTTGTTCAGGTTGCGGCCAGTCATTGGCAGCGCGCCTGGTTTTGGATGCTGCGGGAAAAAATACCATTATAGTAAATAATACCGGCTGCCTGGAGGTATTTTCCACAAATTACCCGGAGTCAGCATGGACCGTTCCCTGGATCCATTCTTTATTTGAAAATGCCGCAGCAGTAGCTTCAGGCGTGGAAGCAGGCTTAAAATATTTAGGTAAGAAAGATAATATTAATGTTATTGCCCAGGGCGGAGACGGCTCAACCGCGGATATAGGCTTGCAGGCGCTTTCCGGGATGCTTGAGCGCGGGCATGATATTTTATATGTTTGTTATGATAACGAAGCATATATGAATACCGGTGTGCAGAGAAGCGGGTTGACGCCCTTTGACACCAATACTACTACCAGTCCGGCTGGAAGTAAATCATTTGGAAATATCCGGCCTAAAAAACCCATGCCGGAAATTGCCGCAGCTCATGGGATTCCTTATGTGGCAACTGCCTCAGCAGGCATTCCGCAGGATATTACAAGAAAAGTAAAAAAAGCCCTGAGTATTAAGGGTGCTAAATATATGCAAATTCATGTGCCTTGCCCGTTGGGCTGGAGGCATGAGCCGGGCCAGACTTCTGCTGTAGGAAAATTAGCTGTGGAGACCGGGCTTTACCCTTTGATTGAATTTGAATCCGGTAAAATCAGCGCTGTGCGCCAGATACAGCCGAAACCTGTGGAAGAATATTTAAAAGCGCAAGGCAGGTTTAAACATCTGCTGAATAACCCTGAAGAAATTAAAAAAATTCAGGCAATTGCAGATTATAATATAGATAAGTACGGCCTGAAAGCACAGGCCCAAGAGGTGTGATTAACCAAGACTCCGCACACAGTGCGGAGTTAAGTAAGCAATAAACGCTCAAGAGGCATTGCTTATTTAAAGGGGGTAGGCATGGGAAAACAAGCAAGAGCAATCGCGGATTTAAGTTTAAAGGAATTAGTGCATGACCTGAATAAGGC
>JALOQJ010000012.1 GCA_025453445.1 Candidatus Omnitrophota bacterium | reverse complement strand
CCGCGTTCATTAAAAAAAGGCCCATTTGTTGAAGAGAAATTAATCAAAAAAGTTGACAGGGCAAGGCGTGCCGGCCAGCGCCAGGCGATAAAAACCTGGTCCCGTCAGTCAACGATTATACCTGATTTTGTCGGGTTTACTTTTGCCGTTTATGACGGCCACAAACATATTCCGGTTTTTGTTACGGAAAATATGGTCGGCCATAAGATGGGTGAATTTTCTCCCTCAAGAATTTTCAGGAAGCACGGCGGCGTAAAAGCTAAGAAAGCAGTTGAGAAGACATAATGATAGTTAAAGCTGAAGGAAAATTTTTAAGGATTACGCCGACTAAGGTCAGGCAGGTAATGGATCTGATCAGGCGTAAAGACGCACTTTCTGCGAGAGCGATTTTGGTTTCCCTAAATAAAAGGCCAAAAGAATATTTAATCAAGATATTGGATTCGGCAATTGCAAATGCCAAAGTAAAAGGTTTTAATCCGGAACAGTTATATGTTTCACGGATCATCTGTGATGTTGGGCCTGCATGGAAAAGGTTTAAGGCAGCGGCATTTGGCAGGGCAGCACCGATAAAAAAACGCACGTCGCATATACGCATAGAATTAGATTTAAAAGCAGGAGAATAATTTATGGGTCATAAAGTTAGTCCGTTATTACTAAGAATTGGTTTTATCAGGACTTGGCACAGCCGTTGGTTTGCCAATCCTAAGGATTATCCCCGTTTCATTGAGCAGGATTATCAAATCAGGAAACATGTTAAGGCGAAATTTAAGCATGCTGCCGTAGCAAATGTAATTATTGAAAGGCTCGCTGACCGGATAAAGGTGCGTATTTTATCTGCACGGCCCGGGATTATCATCGGCCGCCACGGAACGGACAAAAAGCCGAAGTATCTATCGATATAGAAGAAGTAAAAAATCCCGGCTTGGACTCGCAGTTAGTTGCGCAGAACGTAGCTTTTCAGATTGAAAAAAGAGTAGCTTTCCGCCGTGCAGTCAAACGCGCCATCGAACAGTCGATGAACGCAGGTGCTAAAGGTATTAAAATCATGTCATCCGGAAGGTTAAACGGCGCAGAAATGTCCCGTACAGAAACATACAGGCAGGGAAAAATCCCATTGCAAACATTGCGCGCTGATATTGATTATGGTTTTACAGAAGCCTTTACTACTTACGGCCTGATCGGAATTAAGGTCTGGATTTATAAAGGCGATATATTAATAGCCAAAGGTGTAAACCCGGTGGCAGCAAAACTTGCAGCAGCAGAGCAGCCGGAAGGATCAGTGTAAAATGGTAATGATGCCCAAAAGAATCAAGTATCGTAACTTACAAAAAGGTGATCGCAGGGGTATTGCCACAACCGGCGCGGAATTGGCTTTCGGAGAATTCGGTTTAAAAGTATTACAGAACGGATGGATCAGAAATAACCAGGTAGAGGCAGTACGCGTAATTTTGGCCCGTCAGCTGCATAAAGGCGGTAAGATGTGGATCAGGATTTTTACTGATAAGCCTATTACTAAAAAGCCGGCAGAAGTACGTATGGGCAAAGGTAAGGGCGACCTTAGTCATTGGGTAGTCGTAGTTAAAAGGGGCAAAATTTTATTCGAGCTGGGAGGAGTCCCTGAGGAATATGCCCGTTATTGCTTTAGGCTGGCTGCTTACAAATTACCGTTAAAAACAAAGTTTGTCACAAGGGTGCACAAATAAGATGAAGATTAAAGATTTACGTGGACTATCAAAAGACGAATTAATCCAAAAGGAAAAGGTATTGCGCGAAGATTTGTTCAAAATGAATTCTCAGCGCTACTCGGGCCGCGTTGACAAGCCGCATATGTTTTCCTTAATAAAAAGAGATATTGCCCGGGTTAAGACATTATTAAACGAAAAAAAACCTGCCTCGCCGGCAGGCGTGGAGAAAACCAATGGGTAAGAGAAAAAGTTTTGTCGGGTTAGTTACCAGCGATAAAATGCAGAAGACGCGAGTAGTAAAAGTTATGCATCTGACTAAGCATGCCAAATATGGCAAGATCGTGAAAAGGACTAATAAGTTTAAAGCCCATGATGAAAATAACCTTGCTAAAATCGGTGATACTGTGCGCATAGTAGAAACCCGTCCGTTATCCAAAGATAAGCGCTGGAGAATTTCTGAAATAGTAAAAAAAGCCGCAGCTTCACATATTGAGATTAAGGAAGAGGTAAAATGATTCAACTCAGGTCAATTTTAGATGTAGCTGATAATACCGGTGCCAAGAAAGCTTCTTTTATCGGGGTTTTAGGCAAGAAAAATTGCGAGCATGCCGAAATAGGCGACACTATTAATGTGAATATCAAGGAATCCAGCCCTGATGCGGCAATTAAAAAAGGGGAAGTTGCTAAGGCGGTAATCGTCAGGACCAAGCAGCCGATTAGGCGTCCCGACGGTTCGATTTTGAGGTTTGACCGTAACGCAGTAGTTTTTATTGATGCCCAGTCTAACCCGCGGGGCACGCGCGTTTTCGGGCCCGTTGCCAGAGAATTAAGGGAGAGGAATTTTACTAAAATTATATCTCTAGCTCCGGAGGTCATTTAATGCTTAAGATTAAACGCGGCGACACAGTTCAGGCAATAAAAGGCAAAGACCGGGGCAAAAAAGGCAAAGTAATTAACATTTTAGGCGCTCAGAAACGGGCAATTGTCGAAGGTATAAATATGGTCAAGAAACACAAGCGCCGCACGCAGCAGGATCAGCAAGGAGGCGTTGTATCGGTTGAGATGTCAATTGCGCTTTCTAATTTAATGATGGTCTGTAAACATTGCAGCAAAGCGGTAAGAGTAGGAATCAAAGAATTAAAAGACGGGACGAAAACACGGTTTTGTAAATCTTGCAAGGAAGCTATTTAATATGAGCGTGCGACTACTTGAAAAATACAGATTAGAAATTATCCCTAAGATGATGGAAAAGTTTTCTTTAAAGAACCGTTTTGCTGTACCTCATTTGGATAAAATTGTAGTGAATATGGGGGTAGGCGAAGCAATCGGGGATATAAAAATTTTAGATAAGGCGATGGAAGAATTATCCATGATTACAGGACAGAAGCCGATTATGCGCCGTGCGAAAAAAGCTATCGCGAATTTTAAAATCAGGCAGGGTTTACCCATAGGTTGTAAAGTTACCTTAAGACGGGTGATGATGTATGAATTTATGGACAGGCTAATTAACGTGGCGATGCCGCGTATTCGCGACTTCAGAGGAATTCCGGATAATTCATTTGATAAGGCCGGTAATTATACCATGGGCCTGCCAGAACAGACGATATTTCCTGAAATTGAATACGATAGAATTACCCGCGCACAGGGTATGGATATAACTTTCGTGATTAAAAACGCCAAAAACACAGCACAGGCAAGAGAATTGTTAAGGTTATTTGGCATGCCTTTTAAGGAGTCAAAGGAATAAAATGGCTAAACATTCACAAATCGCCCGGTGGAAGAGACCCGCTAAATTTTCAACGCGCAAATATAACCGCTGCTCGCTTTGCGGCAGGTCAGGAGGATATCTGCGCAGGTTTAAGCTTTGTCGTATCTGCTTCAGGGAATTAGCCTGGGGCGGCCTTATCCCTGGAGTAAAAAAGGCAAGCTGGTAGAAATTTTAAGGAGATAATATAAATGTCGAGGACAGATTTGCTGGCAGATGCATTTACGATAGTACGCAACGCCGTTATGGCGGGTAAAGAAAATGCCGATGTGCCGGCTTCCGGTACTATTAAAGCAGTGCTGGAGATTATGCAGAAAGAAAGCTATATCGAAACCTTTAAATTAATCGAAGATAAAAAGCAGGGGATTTTCAGGATTTATCTTAAGTATGTATATGATAAGCCGGCAATTAAAAATATCAAGCGCATATCCCGTCCGAGTTTGCGCATCTATGTTAAGCACGGGAAGGTGCCTTCAGTATTAAGAGGAAGGGGCCTTGCAATAATTTCAACATCAAAAGGTATTTTAACCGATAAAGAAGCAAGAGAATCAGGTTTAGGCGGAGAAGTAATCGCCTATATCTGGTAAGGAATAAAAATGTCCAGGTTAGGCAAAAAAGCAATTACCATACCCAAAGAAGTAAAAGTGGAAGTTAAAGATGGGTTTATGCATGTAGAAGGGCCCAAGGGTAAACTGACACGCCCGATATCTTACCGGATCACTTTTGAAACTAAAGACGGGCAGGGATTTCTCCAGCGTGCAGGCGATTCAAAATTGGACAAATCTTTGCATGGGCTTTATCGTGCTTTAATGGTCGGTATGATTCAAGGCGTAACCGAAGGTTTCGTTAAGGAACTGGAAATTATCGGTGTAGGTTTTAAGGCGCAGGTGCAGGGCAATAAACTGACTTTAGCGCTTGGTTTTTCTCATCCGGTAAATTATCCTATACCCGAAGGAATTAAGATAGAAGCCCCCAAGCCTACACAACTTGTGATTAGGGGTATTGATAAAGAAAAAATCGGACAGGTGGCCACGGAAATCCGCGCTATCTATCCGCCTGAGCCTTATAAGGGTAAAGGCGTGCGTTTTGTCGGAGAACACGTGAAGAAGAAAGTCGGTAAGGCACAGGCTACCGGTAAGGGCGGATAAACTTATGAAAAATAAAAAAGAACTTTCCAGATTAAAAAGGCATAAACGTATACGTTTAAGAATGCACGGGACCAAAGAAATACCGCGCCTGGTTGTACGGCGCAGCCTGAGGAATATTTTCGCGCAGGTAGTTGATGATACGAATAATTTAACTCTTTGTTCCGTTTGCGCTAAAACCCCATGCGGCAATATTAAATCCGCGGCGATCTTAGGTGAAAGTTTTTCCAAGGTTTTAAAAGAAAAAGGCGTCACTAAAATTATTTTTGACCGCGCAGGTTATTTATACCATGGCAGGGTTAAGGCATTTGCAGATGCTTTAAGAAAAGGGGGGTTAGAGTTTTAAGATGCGTCCATTAAATATCGAACAGCAGCAATCGGATATGATCGAAAAAGTTATTTCGATTAACCGCGTCACAAAAGTAACTAAGGGTGGTAAAAAGCTTCATTTCAGCGCCCTGGTTGTTGTCGGCGATACAAAGGGCCGTGTAGGTTTTGCTCTCGAGAAAGCTAATGAAGTCGCGGATGCGATTCGTAAAAGCCTGACTAAGGCAAAGAAAGACCTTTTCCGGGTTACTATGGAAGGAACAACTATTCCTCATGAAATTATCGGTGAATTCGGAGCAGCAAAAGTTTTGTTAAAGCCTGCCTCAGAAGGAACCGGAGTTATTGCTGCCGGCCCGGTAAGGGCTATCTGCGAAGCAGCAGGGATAAAAAATATCCTGACTAAGTGCCTGCAGTCAAATAATCCGATTAATGTAATCAAAGCAACTGTCGACGGTTTAAAAAATTTAAAATAATGATATGGAAAAGAAAATCATAAAAAAGAAGGTAACAGCAGCAGCAAAAAAAACGCCAGCAAAATCTGTGGTAAAGCCAAGGGTGCATAAACCCAAGAAGGCGGCGCATCAGGCGGAAGCTGTGGCGGGTTTACACAATTTAAAGATTCCGTATGGCGCGCATAAACCTAAAAAACTTTTAGGCAGGGGTTCCAGCTCGGGCCACGGAAAAACTTCTACTCGTGGAAGCAAGGGCCAGACTTCCCGGTCGGGCCGCGATTTTTATGCCGGCTTCGAAGGAGGGCAGACTCCGCTTATCCGCAGGATTGCCAAGCGCGGTTTTACGTCGGTTTTTAAAAAAGAATTCCAGATTGTAAATTTAGATTCGTTGAAAAACATTAAAGACGCAGTGATTACTTTGGTTCTTTTGGAAGAAAAAGGCTTGATTAAAGATAGAGCCAAAGCTGTAAAAATTTTAGGCAACGGAGAATTGAAAAATCCTTTGACAGTTCAGGCCCATGCTTTTTCTAAAGGCGCTATTGACAAGATTCAAAAAGCAGGCGGTAAAACAGAAATCATAAATGTTGACGGAAACGTTTAACCTTAGCCCTCTGGCTAATTGTTTTAAGATTCCGGATTTAAAGAAGCGCCTGATTATTACTGCGGCGCTGATTGCTATATACCGCATTGGCTGTTACTTGCCTACGCCCGGTATCGATGGGGCAGCTCTGGCGGAATTTTTTACACGAATTTCTAAAACTCAGGGCGGGGCACTCTTTGGCATAATTAACATGTTCTCCGGTGGCGCTATGGAGCGCTTAACTATTTTTGCCCTGGGGATTATGCCTTATATCTCAAGCTCGATTATCCTGCAGCTTTTGACTGCGGTAATACCGGCCTTAGAGAAGATTGCCAAAGAAGGCAAGGCAGGCCATGAAAAAATTAATCAATTTACCCGTTATGGGACAGTCGTTCTTTCGATAGTTCAGTCTTTTTTCATCGCCTTGTGGCTGGAGAATCCGGCGCGTTTTGAGGGGTTGAAAATAGTTTTGCATCCGGGTTTGGGGTTCCGGTTGCTTACTGTGCTTACTCTTACTACCGGCACGATGTTTATCATGTGGTTGGGCGAGCAAATACAGGAAAGAGGTATTGGCAATGGTATTTCTTTAATTATCACTGCCGGTATTATCTCCCGTATTCCTGCCGCAGTGCATCAGTTATTTTTGCTGATTTCACCCGGTAATGCTGCGCATCGCCAGATACAGCCGGTGACGCTTGTAATCATGGCAGTATTTTTTGTCGCAGTAGTGTTCGCGGTAATCATGATTACACAGGGGCAGCGTAAGATTCCTGTACAGTATGCCAGGCGTATTGTGGGCAGAAAAATTTTCGGCGGGCAGAGCACTTATATTCCGCTTAAGGTTGATACAGCAGGGGTTATCGCGATTATTTTTGCGCAATCAATTATTCTTTTCCCGGCAACTCTGGCATCATTTATCCCTAGCCCTAAATTTCAGGCACTGGCGCAGGGGTTAATCAGGGGTCATGTTTTATACTCGGTTGTTTATGCTCTTTTGATAATTTTCTTTTGTTATTTTTATACGGCGATTGTTTTTAATCCGCTTGATTTGGCGGAGAATATGAAGAAATACGGTGGTTTTATTCCGGGAGTGCGGCCGGGTCAATCCACCGCGGAATTTTTAGATTTTGTCATGACCAGAGTTACTCTTGCCGGAGCCTTATTTATTGCTTTTATTGCAATTTTTCCGGATTTGATTATGGCTTGGCTTAAGGTTCCCTATCTGGTTGCTTCTTTTGCCGGCGGCACAAGTATATTAATTGTTGTAGGTGTTATGCTGGATACCATAAAGCAGCTGGAATCGCATTTATTGATGCATCATTACGAAGGATTTATCAAGGGCGGCAGGATCAAGGGAAGAAGATAATGAAGATTGTATTATTGGGGCCGCCGGGCGCAGGAAAAGGAACACAGGCAAAGGAACTCGCTAAAAGATTGAAACTGGCGCATATTTCTACAGGAGACCTGTTACGCCAGAATGTATCAAAGGACACTGCATTAGGTAAAGAAGCGCAAGGTTACATGAATAAGGGCGCGCTGGTCCCTGATGAATTAGTCAGTAAAATGCTCATTGAAAGAATTACTCGAGCGGACGTAAAAGACGGGTTTATTTTGGATGGTTTTCCCCGCACTATCGCTCAGGCAGAAACACTGGACGCTATGCTGCGTGATAATAAAATGATGATTGACCTTGCGGTTTATCTGGATTCGACTGAAAAAGTAATTATTCAGCGCCTTTCCGGAAGATTGGTTTGCAGCAAGTGTGGGGCAAATTTTCATATCACGAATATGCCGCCTAAGATAAACATGGTTTGCGATGGATGCGGCAGCAGCCTTTATCAGCGCAGCGATGATAAAGAAGAAACTATTCGTAGGCGCCTTGATGTATATAAAAAAGAATCAGCGCCGGTGATTCAATATTACGAAGCGAAAGGTAAATTAGAGCGCATTAACGCGGATTTGGATGCAGGTGTAGTGCTGGATGAGATTATCCGTTTAGCAAAATAACAAAAATGATTCCCTTGAAGTCTAAGGAAGATCTAGAGTTACTCAGGGCATCGGGAAAAATTTTAGCTAAAGTAATGCGGCGTTTAAGGGAATCCGTGGGTGTGGGAATTAGCACATCAGAAATTGACAAGCTGGCAGAAGATTTAATCCGCCAAGAAAATGCTGAAGCTGCTTTTAAGGGCTACAAAGGCTATCCGGCAAGTATCTGCGCTTCGGTAAACGAAGAAGTGGTGCATGGCATACCAAGCGAGAGAAAGTTAAAAGAAGGCGATATCTTCAGCCTCGATATAGGAATAATATACCAGGGGTATTTTTCAGACGCTGCTATCACGGTCGGGGTGGGAAAAATAAATCCCGGGTTAAAGAAATTAATAGAAGCAACAAAGAATGCTCTTTCTGAAGGCATAAAACAGGCTCGGCCGAAAAATCATTTAGGGGACATATCTTACGCGATTCAAAACTACGCTGAAAGGCATGGTTTTTCGGTAGTCAGGCAGTTTGTCGGCCACGGTATAGGCAAAGCTCTGCACGAGGAGCCGGAGATAGCGAATTTCGGCCTGCCTCATAGCGGCCCGGTTTTAAAAAGCGGCATGGTCCTGGCGATTGAACCAATGGTAAATATGGGCACCTGGGAGACGGAAATTCTTGAAAATGGCTGGACAGCGGTAACTGTGGATCACCTGCCAAGTGCGCATTTTGAGCATACGATAGCGATTACCGATAATGGCGCAGAGATTCTTACACAATAATTTAAATGGCAAAAGAAGATTTAATTGAGACCGAGGGTGTAGTAGCAGAAGCGCTCCCCAACGCTATGTTCAGAGTGCAATTGGAGAACGGCCATATTGTGCTGGCGCATGTCTCGGGGAAAATGCGCATGAATTTTATCAGGATCCTGCCCGGCGATAAAGTAAAATTGGAGCTTTCTCCGTATGATTTGACACGCGGCAGGATAACTTTTAGGGTGAAGGGATGAAAGTAAAAGCATCAATCAGGAAAATTTGCGATAAATGTAAAATTATTAGGCGTAGGGGCGTAGTGCGGGTTATTTGTTCCAATCCCAAGCACAAGCAGAGGCAGGGTTAGTATTTAAGAAGGAGTTTAAGAAAATATGCCAAGAATTTTAGGTGTGGATATTCCCAAAGAAAAAAGGACGGAGATTTCGCTTGCTTATTTATACGGAGTAGGAAGGGCGCTTTCCAATAAGATCCTTAAGGAAACCGCGATTGATCCGGCTAAGCGCGCCAAAGATTTAACTGACGAAGAAATTTCCCGTATTACGGCATTTCTGCAGAAAGCAACTTTTAAAGTCGAAGGTGACCTGCGCCGGGAAATTTCCCAGAATATAAAACGCCTGATGGATATCGGTTCATACAGAGGCATGCGCCATAAAAAAGGCCTTCCGGTCAGGGGGCAGCGCACGCGTACAAATTCCAGGACACGTAAAGGCCCGCGTAAAGGCGGAATGGCAGTAATTAAGAAAGAAGCGGCACCAGCAAAGAAGGCGCCTGCGGCAAAGCCTGCGGGAAAATAAATCGGCGTAAACGTCAGAGTCACGCCGAAATCAAGGAGGATAGAATTTAATGGCTACAAAAGAAAAAGTTAAGAAGAAAAAGATTGCCAAGGGGATTACTTCTGGTATTGCCCATATTCAGGCAAGCTTTAATAATACGATTATTACCATCACTGATAAGCAGGGCAATTGCCTGGTATGGTCTGCTCCTGGTATCGTTGGTTACGGCGGCTCGAAAAAATCCACTCCTTTTGCCGCGCAGGTAGCAGCTACGGATGCAGCCAGGAAGGCCAAGGAAATCGGCTTGAAAGAAATTGAAGTGCAGGTTAAAGGCCCGGGATTCGGCCGTGAATCGGCAATCAGGGCTTTACAGGCAGCAGGTTTGGTAGTGACTTCAATCAGGGATGTAACTCCTATCCCGCATAATGGTTGCCGCCCGAAAAAGAAAAGGAGAGTATAAGTAAATGGCCCGATATACAGAAGCTACTTGCAGGCTGTGCCGTCGTGCATTAGAAAAATTATTTTTAAAAGGCACAAAATGTTACACTGAAAAATGCGCCATGACCAAAAGGGCGTTTGCTCCCGGCCAACACGGCGAAGGCAGAAGGTCGAAACTTTCCAACTATGGCCTGCAGATGAGGGAGAAGCAAAAAGTAAAGTGGATGTACGGAGTTTTAGAGAAACAATTCCGCCTTTATTTTAAGACTGCGTCCAAAACAAAAGGTGTTACTGGTAAGGTGTTGCTACAGCTTTTGGAAAGAAGGTTGGATAATGTAATTTTTCGCCTTGGCCTGGGAATTTCCCGAGTCCAAGCAAGGCAGGTAGTCCGTCATAACTTTGTTTATGTAAATTCAAAACGAGTGAATATTCCGTCGTTTCTCATCGATAAAAACGATATTATTGAAATAAAGGCAAAAGAAAAAGCCGGCAAAAAAATTAAAGATAATTTGGAACTCAGTAAAGACAGGACTGTCCCGTCGTGGCTGGAGTTCGATGTAGCAGGGTTAAAGGCAAAAGTCATCAGGTTGCCGGAAAAAGAAGATATCTCAAGCACCATTCAGGAGCAGTTGATCGTAGAATTGTATTCAAAGTAGGGGATTTTATCCAGTTTTTAAGTTAAGGGAGGAAATAGATGGGCATAAAATGGAGAGATTTTCAGCTACCGAAAAGGCTTGAATGCGACGAAGCAACCTACACAAATACTTATGGTAAGTTTTCCGCAGCACCCTTCGAAAGAGGTTATGGCGTAACATTAGGCAATTCCCTGCGCAGGGTTTTACTTTCTTCTATCGAAGGAAGCGCTGTGACAAGCGTAAAAATCCATGGTGTGCAGCACGAATTTTCTACTATTGCCGGGGTAATGGAAGATACCACGGAAATTATCCTGAATATCAAAAACCTTGTTTTGAATTCGCATTCTAAAATTCCCAAAACGATTTACATCGAGAAAGAGGGAAAAGGCGAAATCAAGGCCAGTGATATCGAAACCGACGAGACAATAGAGATTATTAATCCGGATTTGCATATTGCTACACTTACCAAAGATATTAAATTCCGCCTTGAAATGGAAGTCGGTAAAGGCCGCGGTTATGTCCCGGCGGAACAGAATAAAAAAGAAGATCAGACTATCGGCACTGTCCCCATAGATTCAATATTCAGCCCGGTTAGAAAAGTTAATTTTTATACCGAAAATACCCGCGTTGGGCAGCGCACGGACTACGATAAACTGATTGTGGAAATATTTACCAATGGTTCGATTTCTCCCAAGGATGCGCTTTTGTATGCTTCCAATATACTGCAGCGGCATTTGGATATCTTTGTTAGTTTCGGCCAGTTACCCGAAGAGGAAGAAGAAGCAGAATTAGAAATGACAAAAGAAGAAATCGCGCTCTACGAAAAATTAAGGCTGCCTATATCGGAACTTGAACTTTCGGTAAGGAGTTCTAATTGTTTGAGGGAAGCCAATATTAGGGTGATCGCAGACTTAGTGAAAAAGAACGAAGACGAGATGTTGGGTTTTAAGAATTTCGGTAAAAAATCATTAACAGAAATCAAGGAGCTTCTTGCAAGCATGGGGCTTGTTTTAGGCATGCAGGTAGACCCGAGAAAATTAAAGAAAGCTTAACCTATGAGGCATAAAAAATCAAGGCATCAACTCAACCGGTTTACCAGCTGGCATGAGGCAACGTTAAAGAGTTTAAGCAGAAGTCTCTTAATTAATCAGAGCATTAAAACTACAAAGGCGCGCGCAAAAGCAGTCAGGCCTATGGCGGAAAAACTTATTACCCTGGGCAAAGACAATACTTTAACCGCGAGAAGAAAGGCGTTTAGTATACTGGGCGATCATAGCTTAGTGGCTTTACTTTTTAACGAGATAGCCCCGCGTTTTTCCAAAAGAGTCGGCGGATATACGCGTATTATGAGCCTTGGTAGGCGTCGCGGAGATAATGCTGAGGTAGTGATTTTTGAACTTACTGAGATTAAGAAAAAAGACTATAAAAAAATCAAAAAAGTAAAAGCCGTGCAGGCCGATGAAACTGCCAAGCCTGAAGCAGGAAAAGAGCCGGTGCATGAAGAGCATAAGCCAAAAACTGAAACAGCCGTAAAAGAAGAGAAGCATCCGGTTAGTAAAAAGCCCGATAAGAAATTTTTAGGGGGTATTAAGAATATTTTTAAGAAAAAAAGTGATTCGCTTTAAAACATGCGGATAGACACAAGGCTCGCTGAACGCCTGAAAAAAGTCAATCCTTCTTCAACGCTTGCGATTACCTCCAAGGCAAAAAAATTAAAATCCGAAGGAGTGGACGTTGTAAGCTTTGCGGCGGGTGAGCCTGATTTTGATACTCCGGATTTTATTAAAGATGCCGCAATTGAAGCAATAAAGGTAGGATTTACCAAATATACTCCTACTACCGGAATTCCCGAATTAAAGAGCGCTATCGTAGAAAAATTCAAAAACGATAACTCGCTTGCCTATTCACCCAGCCAAATAGTAGTTTCCTGCGGAGCCAAGCACAGTATTTTTAACTCTGTCTTTGCTTTAATTAATAAAGGCGAGGAGGTGCTTGTTCCTTCTCCATATTGGGTAAGCTACCCGGAAATGGTCAGGCTTGCCGAAGGTATTCCGCGTTTTATTCCTACCTTAGCAGAGAATAACTTTAAAATTACGCTTAAGGATTTAGAAAAATATATTACCGCTAAAACTAAAATCCTCATTCTTAACAGCCCATCTAATCCTACGGGTTGCGTCTATACCATCGAGGAGCTGAAGAAAATAGCTAAGGTTTGCGTAGAGCACAAAGTTTTTGTGATTTCCGATGAGATTTATGAAAAAATAATTTTTGATAATTTAAAGCATGTATCTATCGCTGGCTTAAGCAAGGAGATTTACGACCTGACCATTACGGTAAATGGGCTTTCTAAGAGCCATTCTATGACTGGCTGGAGGATTGGTTATCTTGCCGGGCCACAGGATGTAATTGATGCGATTTCTAAGATACAGGATCATTCTACTTCTAATCCTACTTCAATTGCTCAAAAGGCGGCAGTCGCTGCTTTAAAGGCAGGAGATGAATTTTCTAAAAATATGTGCCGGGAATTTCAGAAGCGCAGGGATTATGCCGTTCAAAGGCTGGCAGGAATAAAAAAACTGACCTATATTAAACCTGAAGGCGCGTTTTATATTTTTTGCGGAATCTCTAAAACAAAACTTACCTCCTCGGTTTTTGCCGGCCGGCTGCTGGATGAAATGGCAGTTGCAGTTATTCCGGGCGATGGTTTTGGCAGGGATGATTATATGCGTATCAGCTTTGCCACGAGCATGGATCAGTTGAAAAAAGGATTGGATAAAATGGAAGTTTGGGTGAATAAACTTTAAAGCTATGAGTAAGACAATTGCAGAGAAAATTTTAAGCGCACATGCCGGTCGTAGTTTAAAGGCCGGCGATTTTGCTATTTGCAAAATTGATTTTGCCTTTGGCCAGGACGGTACGTCTTCTATTATTATCGACAGGGTTAAAGAATTGGGCCTTGCGGGATTGCAGGCTAAATTTTGCATGGTTATCGACCATAGCGCTCCTTCTCCCAGCGAAGGCGTTTCCAAAGTACATAAAAAAATGCGCGACTTCGCGCAAAATTATAAAACAATGCTTTATGATATTGGCTGCGGTGTATGCCATCAGGTTATTCCTGAGTCAGGGGAAGTCCTCCCTGGTGACTTAGTTTTTGGCGCGGATTCCCATACTTGTACTTATGGCGCACTAGGTGCTTTTTCTACCGGCGTAGGATCAACTGATCTGGCGATTACTTTGGCAACAGGTAGGAATTGGCTGAAGGTGCCGGAGACTATTAAAATTATCGTTAAAGGTAAAATTCCTAAAGGAATATTTGCAAAAGACATAATACTCTATATAATAACAGATATTGGCGCAGACGGCGCTACCTATAAGGCTATAGAATTTTGCGGCTCGGTAATTGATCAGTTAGATATGGACGGCCGTTTTACTATTTCCAATATGGTAGTAGAGATGGGTGCTAAGGCAGGTTTTATGCCGGTAGATAAAAAAACTATTGCCTGGTTAAAGCCGAGAATCAAAGGAAAAGAAAAGATTACTCCGGTGATTGCCGATAAAGATGCAGTTTATGCAAAAACTTTAGAATACGATATTTCTAAGTTAAAACCGCAGGTGTCCTGTCCGCATAGCGTAGATAGCGCGGTAAACGCAGATAGCTTAAAAGGGACAGTTATCCAGCAAGCTTTTCTTGGTACTTGTACTAACGGCAGGCTGCAGGATTTAAAAATTGCAGCTGCGGTATTAAAAGGGAAAAAGGTAGCTTCTGGTATGCGGCTGATTATTGCTCCCAGCTCACGCAGTATTTTCCAGCAGGCATTAAAGCTTGGGCTTGTGGATACATTTATCAAAGCCGGGGCAGTGATTGTTGCTCCTGGATGCGGGCCGTGCGTCGGCACGCATAACGGTATCCCTGCCGACGGAGAAAAAGTTATTTCTACGGCAAACAGGAATTTTAAGGGCAGGATGGGGAATCCCAGCGCATTTATTTATCTGGCATCTCCGGCAACAGTAGCGGCATCGGCAATCACAGGTAAAATTACCGATCCACGCAAGTATTTATAAACAAAATTGAGGAGGCGCGAATGGAGATCAGGGATTTATTATTATTGTGTATCGAAAAACAGGCCTCAGATTTGCACCTCACGGAAAACGAGCCGCCGGTTTTGCGTATCGACGGTAAACTGCACCGCACCAGCATTTCTTCTTTAAGCAAAGACGATTTAAAGAAATTAATCTACAGTGTTTTAACCAACCCTCAGAAAGAAAAATTCGAACAGGAATTGGAATTAGATTTTTCTCTTGCTTTGCCAAGCCTTGACAGATTCAGGGTAAATGTGCATCTGCAAAAAGGAGTGGTTGAAGCGGCTTTCCGCAGGGTCCCCCTGATAATCCCTACTATTCAAGATTTAGGGTTACCTCCGATAGCTATTGATTTAGCACGCAGGCCAAATGGTTTAGTTTTGGTTACCGGGCCTACGGGCGTGGGTAAAACCACAACTTTGGCGGCAATTATTGATTTAATCAACAGTGAAAAAGAATGCCTGATGGTTTGTATCGAGGATCCGATAGAATTTATTCATATTAATAAAAAGAGCATTGTCAAGCAGAGAGAAGTTTACGCAGATACGCGTTCTTTTGCTGATGCTTTAAAGCATACTTTGCGTCAGGATCCTAATGTTATTGTCGTAGGTGAAATGCGCGATCTGGAAACAATTTCCACTACACTTACTGCCGCAGAAACCGGCCATTTGGTCCTGGCGACCCTGCATACTCCGGATGCGCCGCAGACTATTCAGAGGATTATTGATGTTTTTCCTCCGCATCAACAGCAGCAGGTTAAATTGCAGCTTGCAGACTGCCTGCAGGGTGTAATGTCGCAGTTGTTATTACCCCGGGCATCAGGCCAGGGAAGGGTGCTTGCGACAGAGGTAATGATTGCTACTCCCGGTATCAGAAACCTTATTCGTGAAGCAGAAATTGAGCAGATACCTACGCTTATACAAACCGGCAGCCAATATGGCATGAAGACAATGGATAAATGCCTGAAGGAATTATTTCAGCAGGGCATAGTTACTCTCGATACGGCAATGTCCAAAGTTAAAAACCCAGACGAGTTTAAACAGCTTTAACCCATGGAACTGACAGCCAAGGCAATAAAATTAGCTGATAATATCAATACGGATTTTATTATTTCCGGCCGTTACAAATTTTCCATAACCGATATTACGGAGTTATCAAAGCATATTATGGAGGATATTGACCCGGCTTTTCCTACGAAAATTTCACCCGGTAAATCTGTAATTGTAGCAGGAAGTAATTTCGGCATGGGATCTTCGCGTGAACAGGCGCCGCTGGTTATCAAGGCAGCGGGTATTACAGCGGTTTTGGCAAAGTCTTTTGCACGGATTTTCTACCGCAATGCTTTTAATATCGGCTTGCCGTTAATCGAGCTGGATACGGATAAAATAGATGAAGGAGATGAGCTCAAGATAGATTTTAACCGTGGTTTAGTAAAGAACTTAAGTAAAAATACGGAATTTACAATCAGCCCCCTGCCGGAATTCATGCAGAAATTATTGCAGGAAGGCGGGATTATTAATTATTATAAAAAATACGGGGAGTTAAAAGTTTAAATGGGCCACAAAGTAACTTTAATTTCCGGCGATGGCATTGGCCCTGAAGTAACTCAGGCAGCCAGAAGGTGTATTGATGCAACGGGCGTAAAAATCGAATGGGAAGAAGTAATTGCCGGCCAGCTTGCTTTGGAAAAATTCGGCGACCTCCTGCCGGAAAGCGTTTTAGAGTCAATCTGGAAAAATAAAGTTGCATTAAAAGGCCCGATGGTTACTCCTATCGGCACGGGTTTTCGCTCGGTTAATGTGGCAATCAGGCAGGCCTTGGATTTATATGCCTGCGTGCGGCCGTTGAAATCATATACAGGTGTAAGGAGCCATTACAAAGATATAGATTTAGTAATCATCAGGGAAAACAGTGAAGATTTGTATGCCGGCATTGAATTCGAAGAAGGAAAGCCCGAGACCAAAATGCTGATTTCGGAAATCGAAAAATACAGCAAAAAATCTATCCGTCAGGATTCCGGGATTTCTATTAAGCCGATCTCTAAGTTTGCCTCAGAGCGCATTGTCAGGTTTGCTTTTCAATACGCCTTAAAATATAATCGTAAAAAAGTCACCTGTGTCCAGAAAGCCAACATTATGAAATTTACCGACGGGTTATTCTTAAAAATTGCCCGCGAAGTTGCAAAAGAATACGAGGGCAGGGTAGCTTTTGATGAAGCATTAGTTGATAATATGAGTATGCAGCTGGTGCAAAAGCCGCACAATTATGATTGCCTGGTGTTGCCCAATCTTTATGGCGATATACTGTCTGATTTATGCGCCGGGCTTGTCGGCGGTTTAGGTGTTGCTCCGGGCGCGAATATCGGAGATGAGCTGGCGGTGTTTGAAGCAGTGCATGGTTCAGCTCCGAAATACACCGGGCAAAATAAAATTAATCCCACGGCAATGATTTTATCCGGAGTGCTGATGCTAAGGTACCTTAAGGAATCTAAAGCCGCGGATGATCTGGAGAATGCCGTAAAAGAAGTTTTGGCAGAAGGTGTATCTGTTACTTATGATTTAAAGCCGCATCGCGATGATCCAAGTGCAGTGGGCACGCGCGAAATGGCAGATGCAATTATAAAAAAATTAAGATGAAGATTTCTATTATCGGTGGCGGTAATGTAGGCGGCTTAGCAGCGATGCGGCTTGCTCAGGAAAGGCTTGGGGAGGTTATTTTAATTGATGTCGCGCCAGGCCTTGCCAAGGCAAAGGCTTTTGACATGGATGATGCCCGCCATCTTTTAAAAATGAATTATTCTGTTATCGGCACAAATGAACTCAGAGCAGTAGAAGGAACTGATATTGTGGTAATTACTGCGGGTTTTGCGCGCAAGCCGGGAATGACCCGCGAAGATTTAGCCAATAAGAATGCTGTAGTTTTAAAAGGGGTTTGTAGTGGAATTAAAGAGTATGCGCCTGATGCAGTAGTGGTAATCGTGACTAATCCGCTGGATTTGATGACCTATTTTGTTTCTAAAACCCTTGGGTTTAAAAAGAACCGCGTATTTGGCATGGGTTCAAGCCTTGATGCATCACGATTTGCCAATTTAATTGCTCAGGAATTAAAAATTCCCGTAACTGATATTGAGCCGATGGTGATCGGCATTCATGGCGAAGGCATGCTTCCTTTGGCGCGCTTCAGCAATATTAAGGGCGTTGTTTTGGATGAATTTTTAAGCGAAGATAAAATTAAAGTTCTAATAGACCGGACAGTCCAGCGCGGGGCAGAGATTGTTGCTCTTTTTGGCAGCGGTAGTGCCTATGTTGCTCCGTCAGCAGCGATTGCCGATATTGTTAAAGCAATCGCAAAAAATGAATTACGCACCATTACTGTTTCGGCATGCTTAAACGGTGAATACGGCATCAAAGATGCTTCTCTGGGCGTTCCCTGCCGCTTGGGCAGAAATGGTATCGAACAGATTGTTGAGCTGGATTTATCCAGAGAAGAAAAAGAAATACTTTTCAGGTCTGCTGATAACCTTAAGTCGCAATACGATAACATAACCGCTTAAAAGATATGCGTTATGATTTAGCGATTATCGGCGCAGGTTGGGCCGGGTTTAATGCCGCAAAAAAGGCTCAGGTTGCCGGATTAAAAGTAGCGCTGATTGAGAAAGATTTAATCGGCGGTACCTGCTTAAACCGCGGCTGTATTCCTACCAAAGTACTGCTTCAGTCAGCAAAAGTCTGCAATCTCTCTAAAAAAGCAAAAAATTTCGGCATTACTATTTCAGAGGCTAAAGTTAATTTTCTCGAGATTCAGGCAAGAAAAGATAAAATCATCTCTCAGTTGCGCCAGGGCATGGAATTTTTGCTTAAAGGCGTGGATGTTATTCAGGCTGAGGCAAAAATCGTTGGCGAACATACCTTGGAAACCGGAGGTAAGATAATTGAGGCGGAACATATCCTGATTGCCAGCGGTTCAAAGCCAATTGAGTTAACTGGTTTTAAGTTCGACGGGAAAAAAATCCTTACCAGTGATGATATTCTTAATTTAAAAGAAATCCCTAAGTCTTTATTAATTATCGGCGGAGGAGTTATTGGCTGCGAATTCGCAACTCTTTTTTCAAGCCTGGGAAGCGAAGTTACAATCGCAGAAAAACTTCCGCAGCTTTTGCCCAGCGAGGAGCCGGAAGTAGCAAAGAAGCTGGAGCTTGCTTTAAAGAAAAAAGGAATTAAGGTAAATACAAACATAGATGCGGCAAGTATTAATGTAGATAATTATAGTTGTATTTTAGTGTGTGTCGGCAGGAGACCTGAAGAGAAAATCAGCGTAGATGATTTTCTTAGGACTGCGACACCGAGTATTTATGCTGCCGGCGATTGCATTGGAAAATTGATGCTGGCTCACTACGCTGCTTATCAGGGAGAAATGGTAATAGAAAATATTCTACACCCTAATTCAGCAAAAAAATACAGCAGCGCAAATGTTCCAAGCTGTATTTTTACTGACCCGGAAGTAGCAAGCGTCGGGTTAAAGGAATCCGAGGCAAAAAACAATGGTTTTGATATTAAAATAAATAAATTTGATTTTTTAGCCAGCGGTATGGCACGCATTCTGGATGAAACAGAGGGATTCATTAAAATAATTACGGATAAACGTACAGATAAAATATTAGGTGCTTCAATTATCGGGCCGCGCGCCACGGAGTTAATCGGGATTTTTACGCTTGCCTTATCTTCAGAATTGACTGCGGCCCAGATAAAAAACACCATTTTTGCCCACCCGACTTTATCAGAAACCATTCATGACGCTTTAAAATGAGCTTTGAAGTATTTGATTTAGGTCTGATTGACTACCAAAAAGCGCTTGTTTTTCAGCAGGAAGTTTTTAAGGCTGTTGAAAGCGGCTTGCCGCAGTTTGCTTTAATTCTTTGCTCGCATTATCCGGTAATTACCTGTGGTAGGCAGGCGAATAAAAAAAATATCCTTGTTCCCGCGGAAGAATTAGTTAATCGGGGAATATCCGTTTTTGAAACCAGCCGGGGAGGGGATGTCACTTATCACGGCCCCGGCCAGCTGATAATTTATCCGGTAGTTAATTTAGCACACTTTAAAAAAGATATCCATTGGTTCTTGCGTTTGCTTGAAGAAGTAGTAATTGATCTGCTATCTGATTTCGGGGTAGAAGGAAGAAGGATTGAAGGAAAAACCGGAGTTTGGGTAGGAGAAGCAAAAATATGCTCCGTCGGTATTGCCATCAGGGGCTGGATCAGTTTTCACGGTTTAAGCATCAATGTTAAAGCCGCTGACTTAGATAATTTTAATTTAATCCGCGCATGCGGCATGGATGTAAATTTGACTTCTTTGGAAACAATTTTAGGCAGAAATATCGAAATAAGCGATATTTCAAAAATGGGGTCAGAGCTATTTATAAGCAAAATTGAGCCTGGCTCTATTTTAGCTGGAGGGAGGGTGTTATGACAAAGGTAATTTTACCTGAATTAGGCGAGGGAATTGAAAAAGCCACGGTTTCTTACTGGTATTTTCAGCAAGGGGAGAAAGTTAATGAAAAGGACGACCTTGTGGAAATAACCACAGACAAAGCTACCTTTAACCTGCCCAGCCCAGCTGCAGGAACACTGATTCAGATTATCTTAAGCGAAGGTGATACTGTTCATCCCGGCGAAGTTTTAGGTATTATTGAATAAATAAACGGAGTTATCCACAACGTAGGGGACGTCTAAACGTCCCCTACGTTTTTTTATCTCTTTTTTATTGACAAACTACACTTTTGCTAGTATACATATGATAAGTTAAAACATGCTAAAAAAGGTGGAAATATGGTAAAAGAAAAAGAAATCATGACAACTAAAGAAGTTGCTGACTATCTTAATCTGCATCCTTTGACTGTGCACAAATATGCCCGTGAGGGTAAAATCCCAGCTTTTAAAATCGGCACAGACTGGCGGTTCCATAAAAAATACATCGAGCGCTGGATTAAAGAAAAGTTAGCCTATAACAGCGAAGGCAAAGAGCGCCGGCAGGTAACTTTATTCTGATGAAAACCTTTGCTTATTTAATCCATCCTATAAATGTTAAACAACTGAGAAATTTCTCTTTTTTCATCCGCTTCATTCCGCGGTTTATCTTAAAATTATTTTTTAAGCGCACCTGGCCTTTTATCGTTTATAAAGTCAAAAATCTTCCTTCTGGTGGCAGGGCAAAATCAGCGCAGGGTTTTTTTATCGTCCTGCCGGAGATTATTGGCCATACCTATAAAGAGTCTTTGGAGGCAATGGAAAGAATAATTTCTGCCGGTTCAATTGCCCAGAAATCAGGAGCTGCTATTTTAGGACTTGGCGGTTATGCCGCGCTTTTCTGTGATAAAGGCTATACTGCTATCAGGGGCCTGAAAATTCCGGTTACCAGCGGCAGTACTTATGCTGCATGGTCGGCGTTTGAGGCAATTTATCGTATGGCAAAAATCAAACAGCTTGATTTAAGCCGTTCTCATGTCGCGATAATAAATGCTGCCTCTGCCATTGGCTCTTTATGCAGCCGTAAATTATCCGGCTATGCTGCTAAGATTACCTTAAATAGCCACCCGGAGTTGGAATTTAAGCTTAAGCATCTGCAAGAAGTTATTCCCCAGCTTAATCCGGAAACAGGAGTAGCTGTGCATATCAGCACTGCCAGGGCTGTCAGGGATGCGGATATAGTAATTTTTTCCGATGATATTCCGGAGGCTGAATTGGACATAACCAGCCTCAGGCCAAATACGATTCTTTGTGATGCATCAGTATCCGGCTCGCTTACCGCAAAAGCAAAGAGCCGCCAGGATATTACCGTAGTCAGGGCAGGATTAATAAAAATACCTAAACCTGTCAGGCTTAATATCAATACCGGATTACCCGCAGGTATTATTCCTGCGTCTTTGGCGGAAACCATGCTTTTATTATGGGAAGGGAAGCTTTCAAATTATTCTTTAGGCGAAAGTATTAATCTGGACAAGATGGAAGAAATTGCTGACATTGCCACAAGGCACGGATTTGAAGTCTGGGTGCCTGAGGCGCCCATATTATAATGCATAATCATGACGCGGTGATCACAGGTTTAGGTGTAGTGGCTGCCAATGGCATAGGTAAAGATCATTTTTGGACTGCATTGGAAAAAGGCAGGAGTGGAGTTTCTGAAATTTTTTCTTTTGAAGCGAAAAAATTTCCTGTGCGTATAGCCGCGGAAATAAAAAATTTTGATCCTAAAAAGTTCCTGGAATTAAAAAGTTTGCGCAATCTTGACCGAGGCACGCTCTTTTTATTATCTGCTGCGTCAATGGCGCTAAAAGACGCGGGATTAAAAATTTCTCCTGAAAATACAAATAATATCGGCGTTGCCACCGGCACGACTTTTACTCACCTCTGGTCAATTGTGGAATTCGACCGCGAGGTCTTCAAAGAAGGAATAGATTTTGCCAGTCCTGCGCTTTTCCCCTCGACAGTAATTAATGCCGTATCATCGCAGGTTTCCATTGCTTTTGGCATCCGCGGATTTAATGCTACTGTAAGCAGCGGCTATACCTCAGGTATGGAGGCGTTGAGGTATGCGCTTATTGCCTTGGATACGGCAAAAGCAAAACAGGTTATCTGTGGGGCAGTAGATGCTCTGACAGCATCTTTATTTTTTGCCTTTCATAAATTAGGTTATATGGCCGGCCTTAAAGGCGAGGCATTAAGTTGCCCTTTTGATAAAAGAAGGAATGGCCCGGTATTAGGAGAGGCTGCGGCGGTTTTTTGCGTTGAAAAAGAATCAGAGGCTAAGGCGCATAAGGCAAAAATTTTTGCCAGAATTAAAAGCATTGGTAGTTTTTTTGATGCTTCTAAGATGGGCAGGATTGCTCTGACCGGAGAAGGCCTGGAAAAAGCAATTATTGCAGCTTTGGATAAATCAGGAATAAGCCCGGCTGAGATAGACTATGTTTCCAGTTGTGCCAATTCTTCATCTGGCCTTGATAAGACTGAAGCTCGGGTTTTAAAGAAAATCTTCGGCAGGCATCTGGATAAGTTGCCGGTGAGTTCAATTAAATCTATGCTTGGTGAAACATTTTCCGCCTCATCAACTTTGCAGATTGCTTCTTGTATCGGAGCAATGGAACGGGGAATTATTCCCCCAACGATTAATTATAAAACAAAAGATCCGGATTGTGATCTTGATTGTGTCCCGAATAAGGCCCGCAAAAAGAATATCAAACTGGCATTGGTTACTTCTTTTGGGCCTGGCGGCTATAACAGCGCTTGCATCTTGGAGAAATATAAATTCAACTAATGAAAAGGGGGAAGCAATATGCCGAAAAAAGACTTTAGCGAAGTGAAGAAGGAAGTAAGGAAAATCATCGCAGATATGGCGCATATTCCGGTAAAAGACTTAAAAGAAGAAGCAAAATTTGTCGAAGAGTTAGGCATTGACAGTATGATGGCCTTGGAAATCGTAGCCAGCATTGAGAAAAAATACAAAGTGATTATTCCGGAAGACGATATCCCCAAGGTTACCTGCCTGAAAAATGTTTACGACTTGCTGGAGAAGCTGCTTTAATACCTATGCAAAGAAAAGTTGTAGTTACTGGTTTGGGTGTAATTTCTTCTTTAGGGCTGGATAATGATTCCTTCTGGGAGAATTTGACCAAAGGTAAATCAGGTATCGGAAAAATCGATCTTTTTGATACTGCCCATTTCAAGCGCCACAACGGCGGACAAATAAAAAATTTTAATTCTGCTGAATTTATCCCAAAAAAATTAATCAAATTTTTTGGTCGGGCATCTTGCTTTGCCATTGCAGCTGTTAAGCTTGCCCTGAAAGACGCTAAAATTAGTTTACCCGAATTAAAAAATAAAGCACCCGGAGTAATTATCGGCACAACCATGGCTGAGGCAAATGTTTTGGATTTTTCCGTAGCCAAGCTTTTAAGGGAAGAGCCGGATGAGATTACTTCTACTCTGCTTTTGAATGCTTTTTCACCTTCTATCCCGCGTAATATCGGCTATTTTTTCAGGCTAAAAAGCCCGGTTAATTTATTATTCCCCAATGCCTGCGCTGCCGGAAATTATGCTGTTAGCTATGGCTATGACCTGATTAGAAGCGGGGAGTTGGATATGGCAATTGTGGGAGGCGCTGAGGCGCTTTCCCGTGTGGCGTTCCAGGGGTTTCAGAAATTATACGCCATGGCGCAGGAGGAATGTAAGCCTTTTGATAAAGAGAGAAAAGGCATGCTCTTAGGCGAAGGCGCCGGAATTTTAATACTTGAGTCAGAAGAAAACGCTCTTAAAAGAGGTGCGGATATTTATGCTGAAGTTTTTGGCTATGGCCTTTCCTGCGATGCATATCACATGGTAGCACCCAAAAGAGACGGGATTAAGATGGCAATGCAGAAAGCAATCATTAATTCAGGCCTGTCCGTAGAGGATATAGATTATATTAGTGCGCATGGCACCGGCACAGTGCAGAATGATAAAGAAGAAGCAACAGCAATCAGGGAATTATTCGGTAAAAATAATACGCCGGCAAGTTCTATCAAATCAATGTTAGGCCACACTATGGGTGCGGCATCTGCTTTGGAGGCGATTGTTTGCTGTTTAGCAATCAAAAACGGCATTGTTCCTCCGACGATTAATTTTAAAACTCCTGATCCGGAATGCGATGTTGACTGTGTTGCTAATATTGCAAGAAAAATCCCTGCTAAATATTGCCTGAATAACGGCTTTGCTTTTGGTGGTAATAATTGCTGCGTAGTTTTTGGGGCAAATTAAAATGGCGAATAAATTAAGGACAATTTTTATTACAGGCGCTACCGGGCTCTTAGGTTCGTATTTATCTAAGATATTTTTGGAAAACGGGCATAAAGTTTATGCTTTGGCACGCGATAAAGGAAATTTAAGTGCTGATATACGGGTGCGCGAGGCCCTGAAGCTTTGGGATACAAAATCTTCGGCAATGGATAATTTAATTGTTCTAAAAGGCGATATCACCAAGAAAAACCTTGGCCTGGATCAGGAAACATTAAAGAAATTATGCACAGAGGTTGAGGAAATATACCACTTTGCAGCAGTAATTAATTTTAACTGGCTGCTTCTACCGATTAGGGCAGTAAATGTTATCGGCACAGAGCGGGTTTTGGAATTTGCAGAAGAATGTAAAAAGCAGGGGGCTTTATTAAAAGTAAATCATATTAGCACTGCCTATATTTATGGCGATTATCAGGGTGAATTTAAAGAAAATGATCTTGATCTCGGTCAAAGATTCAGGACTACTTATGAGCAGAGTAAATTTGAAGCAGAGAAGTCCGCCAATAAATACCGCCAAAAAGGCCTCTGGATAGATATTTTCCGTCCGCCGATTGTTATTGGCCATTCCAAAACCGGCAAGGTATTGAAGTTTAATAATATTTACCAGCTGCTTTCTTTGTGTAACTTGGGGCTATTTGATAAGTTGCCAATAAAAGGAGCTTTTTTAAGGCTTGTGCCGGTAGATTATATTGCCGAGGCAATATACCTGATTTCTTCCCGCACAAAAGAGCAGAATAAAAACTATCATCTTTTCCCTACAGAGCCGGTATTAGTTGAAAAAATCATAGATTGTGGTTGTAAAATGATTAACGCCTATCCGCCTAAGGCAGTTAGCTTAAAAGATTTTGATTTAAAAAAATTAAGCCCAGCGCAAAAAGCGATTTTAGAGAATAATATTCTGGCAATTAATTTTAATAATAAACTGAATTCCAAGGAGACCTGTCGTTTGCTGGCAGGCTATGGTTTGGTTTTTCCGCAGATGAATGAGGAAAATTTGCTGCGGGCTTTTAAATATTTTGCAAAGAAAATGGTCTGGGATGAATAAAGAATACGATTATATTATTGTTGGAGGCGGTTTGTGCGGCCTGAGTCTGGCCAGAGAATTGACGCGTAAGGATAAGTCAGTATTAATTCTTGAAAAAGGCGGGTTTATTGATAAGCTTGGCAGTCTGATACGCACTTTTACTTTTTATGACCGCAAGCTTGCTTTAATCGGCAGTAGGCAAGGGGTGAAAATTTACCGCTGCTTTGGCGTGGGTGGCACAAGCTTAGTCAGCTGTGGCAATGCTGTGGAGCCAAGCACAGAAGATTGCGCAAAGCTTGGCATTGATATAAAAGAGGAATTAACAGAAGCAAAAAAGGACAGCTGTGTCAGGCAAAACGGCCTTACCATAGGCAAGGCTTCAATGAGGATTATGCAGGAAGCCAACAAATTAGGCTATGATATGCTCCCTATGCCTAAATTCAGCAGTAGCGGTAAATGTGCCTCTTGCGGAGATTGCGTTATTGGTTGCGCTTATTATTCCAAGTGGACCGGTAGAGATTGCCTTGAGGATATGCAGGATCAAAATTACAGCTTAATTACTGGATTCTCAGTAAATAAAGTGATTAGCCAAAATGGCCGGGCTGTTGGTGTTGAAGGAATAAAGGGGATGAAGAAGCAAAGTTTTTTTGCCGGGAAAATCATCTTAGCTGCCGGCGGCATCGGCACGCCAATTATTTTGCAAAAATCCGGCATTGAAGCAGGCAAAAATCTTTTTGTGGATTTATTTAATGTTACTTACGGCGTATCTAAAGAATTCAATCAGCAGAAGGAATTAACCATGTCTGTAGTTTGCGCTAAATTTCACGCAAGTGAAGGCTTTGTTATTTCGCCTTTTGTGGATAATCTGGTTAGTTTTTCTTCCGGCGTTTCCCCGCGTTATCTTTGTAATGCTTTCCGGCTGAATAAATTAATGGGGGTAATGACTAAAATAGCTGATGATAATACTGGTAGGGTTTATCAGAATGGCAGAGTGGATAAAGCTCCTAGCGAAGCAGACTTAAAAAAATTGAAGCGCGGGAGCGATATCTCAAAAGAAATCCTGATTAAATGCGGGGTGAACCCAAAGAGTATTTTTGTTACTAATCCTGTAGGTGCTCATCCCGGAGGCAGCGCGGCAATAGGTAAAGTAGTCAATAATCAGTTGGAAACCCAAATGAAAGGCCTTTATGCCTGCGATGCAAGTGTTCTAGCTTCTGCTCCCGGCCTTCCGCCGATTTTGACCCTGATTGCTTTAACCAAGTGGTTTGCCAAGAATATTCTGACTAAATAATAGGTATAAATTTTACTTGACAATTATATGCTATAATATATACTTAATATAGGTTTTAATATATTAAAAAATGGACAAAAAACTAAGAGAATTACAATTAAAAACATTAAGGGTTTTTTCTAAAAGCGCAAAAACTTTTGCTCTTTGCGGAGGCACTGCACTGGAGCTTTATTATTTAAAGCACCGATTCTCGGCTGATCTTGATTTTTTTTCGCCTTCCTTCAAGCAGCCTGAGATAGAGAATATTATAAATAACCTTAAAACTGTTTCTAAATCAAAAATCAAGCTTGAGAATGAACTTTTTTTGCCGGATAAAGCAAGAGTGCGGTTTTACAGTTTTGCACTAGGCGGCTCGGGCCGGCCCTTGAAGATTGATTTTGTTGAGGACCTGTTTTTTAAAAATCCCGACATTAAGAAAATTGATGGAGTCAGGGTTTATAGCGTCAATAATATATATTTACAGAAAATTTTGGCAATAACCGGAAGCCGTCCGGAATTTGATGAAATAGGCAGGGAAGTTATGCAGGGCAGAAGGGCGGCAAAGGATATTTTCGATATATATTGCCTCTCTAAGAAGATAATGCCCTTACATAAATTCTTAAAGAGTGTTTCTGGAGTCCTGCAACGGGGTATGGTCCACTGGTACAGGTCATTTTCCCGTCAGGAATTGAAATTAGGATTGCTTGATTTGGATATTTATGATAAGAAGTTCGATTCTCAACAGATGATTATATATTTAGAGAATGAAATAAAGAAGTTTATAGCTGAGGCAATGTACTAAATGAAGATAGCTAAGTATTTCTGGGATTTAAAAAAGGGAGCACTTAAAGAAACTTGCAGTATACTGAAAAATCCGCTTCATCCGCAATTTAACCAACGCATGGTCACCTTGCTTTCTCGTTGCGACAAGCCCGGGGAGGTTTTTTTATTTATTTCTAAAAATAATTTTATTAAGGCCTGGCCGGGGGTAAAATTATATTGGTCCAAGATTAACCGGAAATCTGATTTTAAAGATTGGTGGCAGACAATTTATGAGCAGCTCTTGGAGAAGCGCGGTATCAAGCAGAGAAAGCCAAAAGGGGAGCCATCGTTGTTTTTCAAAAAAATAGGCATGTTGATCAGGCAAGCAAGAGTTGAACGGGGATTAAGTCAGAATGAGTTATCTCTTCTTACTAAAGTTAAGCAGCCTGAGATTTCTAAAATAGAAGAAGGCTATGGATATTCTTAAGCTTATCAAAACCCGCCGCACGATCAGAAGATATAAAAATAAGCCAATACCCCAAAAAATACTCGATAAAATTATTGAAGCCGGAATCTGGGGGCCGTCGGTGCCGAGTTTTTTGCGAATTCAACCGTGGCGTTTTATTGTCATCACCAAAAAAACTACAATCAAGAAAATTTCAGAGATTGCGCTTGCGAGATCAAAGAAATTAGGCGCAGGGGCAAATATTCTTTTAAGCGCCGGCTCGCGGATTATTGCTTGCGCACCGGCAGTAATTTTAATTTATAATTCCGGCGACTTAGCGAAATTAAAGAATAAGTATAAGGCAGCTTATAATAATTTTGGCGAGATAATTCCGCGTGCAGAATTATCTGCGATATCTGCTGCAATTCAGAATATGATTCTTGCAGCAGAAGCTTTAGGTATTGGCTCTTGCTGGTTGGATACGCCACTTTTCTCTAAGAATGAAATTAATAAGCTTTTGGGCGTAAAAGATGACTTAATAGCGGTTTTAACTCTTGGCTATGCAGATGAAGAAGGCCGTCGTTCGCCAAGAAAGCCGTTAACTGAGGCAATAAAGTATATTAAATGAGTGAGAAATACGATGTAGCGATTATTGGCGCAGGAATTGGCGGCCTTGTTTGCGGCTGCTACTTAGCCAAAGCCGGTCTCAAGGTCATTATTGTCGAACAGCAAAATAAACCCGGCGGCTATTGCACGTCGTTCGAGAGGCAAGGATATAGATTTGATGTGGGGGTGCATTATTTAGGGTCACTTAGAGAAAAAGGAGTGCTTTCTGAGATTTTACGAGGGCTAGACCTTTTAGATAGGATAAAATTAATTAGGAATGATCCTACGGATAGAATTATTACCCCGGATAAAACAATATTTATAAGAAAGGATCAAAACAAAACGATAAATGAATTAATATCCCATTTTCCCAAAGAGAAAGAAAATATAAAAAGACTTTTTAATTTAATTATTAATGAAGATTTTTTAAGTCTCTATTCTAAGCTGCGAAATCGTACTTTTCAAGATTTACTCGATATATTTTTAACTGACCACAAATTGAAAGCAATTTTATCAACTATGCTTGGGAACCTTGGGTTATCTTCTTCTCAGTCTTCCGGATTTGTCGGTGCTATTATTTATAAAGAATTTGTGTTAGACGGTGGCTATTATCCAAAAGGCGGAATTCAGAATTTACCCGATTTATTAGCGGAAAAATTTAGGGAATACGGCGGTGTACTTTTATTGTCCAATAGAGTAACGAGAATTATGACAAAACAAAAAAAAGTGATGGGTGTAAAATTACAAGATAAGGGATGCATAGTATCGAAATTTGTAGTGTCAAACGTTGATGCCCATTTAACATTTAATACATTATTAGACTGCGAGTGTAATGAACGTAAGGTGGTAAATAAATTGAAAATTTCAAATTCTGCCTTTGTTGTGTACTTGGGCCTTAAGAAGCAATTAAATATAAAACCGAAACATTTTACTACATGGTTTTTCTCTACCTACGATATAGAAAAGTGCTACAATTTTCAAAGTGATAAAAAGAAACAGTTGATTCCGAGCTTTGATTACTTACTTTGTAGCTTTCCTTCACTTATTGATAAGAGCCTAGTTCCTTCAGGAAAAGGAATTATGAGAATATTCGTTGGCGCTAGGTATGCTTCTGTGAAGATGTGGGAAAATAGTAAAAATGAGTTATATAATAAAATTATTACTAGAGCTAGTAGGATGTTACCAGATTTAGCAGAATCAATTGAACTTAAAGTAATAGGTACCCCTCGTTCATTCTATAACTATACTTCGAATAGAAATGGGGCTCTTTTTGGATGGCAAGCATTACCTTCCCAAACGAGTAAAAGTATTTTTCCGTACCAGACAAGTATCAAAAATCTTTATCTCTCTGGTCATTGGGTTACAAATGGCATGGGGCAAAGTGGGATTTCTGTTGTTGCTCTTTCAGGAAGGGAAGCGGCAAAAATTATAGTCAGCGCTAAGGGATAATCGACATATGAACATATTTTTCTTATCAGGTATTCTAACTGTAGTAAGTAATTTTGCCATAGCTATTTTTGTTTTGTCTAGGGGATGGCGAAGTCTAAACAATCGATTGTTTAGTGGAATTGCTATAAGTGTAGGGACTTGGGGGCTAGGAGCCTGCATGTTTTCTAGTCTGTCTATTTCTCAATATAATTTAGCTTTATTTTGGTGGCAAGTAGCTTATACGGGAGCAATATACGTCCCTGTATTTTTTTCTCATTTTATTTTTAGGTTCTTAAATTTAAAACGAAAATACCTTATTTTAATAATTCATGCGCTAGCTTTATTTTTCTTACTTTCTAATTGGTATAATCACTCATTGTTCTTTTTAAGAGACTTAAGATTTATATTTGGTAAATTTTATTGGATTGATTGGAGCAAGTATAAGACCTTGATTTGGTTATTATTCTATATATGTCTCTACTGGGTATTATTATCGTACTCATTTTTATTATTAATAAAGGCATATAAACCCTCCGGCGGTATCCGTCGTAATCAATTAAAATATTTTATTGTAGGTTCCATTGTTGGCTGGATAGGAGCAGAGGCTAATTTTTTACCAGCATTTCGCGTAGATATTTATCCATACCTTAATTTTTTTGTTGCGTTATACCCACTTATTATTGCTTATGCCATGATCAAATACCGCCTCATGGATATTACCGTTGCCATTACCCGCGCCGGGATATTCATAGCAGTTTATACCTTGGTTCTTGGTATTCCGTTTGCTTTAGCAGTTTGGCTGAAAGCTTGGTTAATTGATATATTAGGCCCGGGATGGTGGTTAGCCCCTCTGGGGTTGATGGCCGTTTTAGCCACGGCCGGGCCTTTTATTTACATTTATGTCAGCCGTCAGGCAGAGGAGCGCTTGCTTGCTGAGCAAAAGCGTTATCAGAATACCTTAAAACATGCTTCTATCGGAATGACGAGTATCAGGAATTTACAAAGGCTGCTGAATTTAATTACTCATATTGTAACCAAGACAGTTAAAATTTCTTATGCTGCGGTTTATCTTTATCATTCTGAAACTGATGAATATATTCTGCAGGTAAGCCGCGGCAGGCATAGGATTTCGCTTCCAAAATTACCCGCTGATAATCCTATGATTGCATGGTTGATGTTTAAGCGCGAGCCGCTGATTTATGAAGAAGCCAAGCGCCAGATGGAGGATACAAGCGATGCCACTTATCAGCATCTGGAAGAAAATATGCGTCTCTTGGCTGCCTCAGTGCTCATCCCGATTTTCCTTGAAGATAAGTTTATGGGTTTTATTGTGTTGGGCGATAAGCTTTCCGGCCAAATTTATACTGAGGATGACTTGAATGTTTTTCAGGTTCTGGCAAGCCAGGCAGCATTGGCAATTGAGAATGCCCAGTTTTATGATGAAGCGCAGGAAATGCAGTCACAGATTGCCCAGGCAGAAAAAATGGCAACCATCGGAACCATGGCAGACGGATTATCGCATCAGATAAATAACCGTTTTTATGCCTTGTCTTTAATTGCCGGAGACACAATAGATACAATTAAATTAATGGATACCACAAAATGCACTCCGGAAGTTAAAGAAATGATTGATTCTGTTTCGCATGCCCTTGACCGCATTCAGGCAAATGTTATGCAGGGCGGGGAAGTGGTAAAGGGTATAATGAAATATACACGTAAAGGCGAAGAAAAGTTCGAAGCCCTGACTTTAGATCAGATTATCGACGGGACCTTGGATATGGTGAAATATAAAGTTAAGCTGGATGAATTTGATTTGCTGCGTGATTTTTCCAAAGATATCCCGAAAGTCAAAGGTAATCTTGTCCAGCTGCAGGAGGTCTTTTTTAATTTTATTGATAATGCCTATGACGCGATTGTTGAACGCCGCACTACACTTAAAGAAGATGGTTTCCGCGGCAAGATTACATTTTCTACTTTGCCTAAGGGGGAGCATCTGGAAATTGTAGTGGAAGATAATGGCATGGGTATGAAAGAAGAGAACTTAAAGAAAATTTTTACGCCATTTTTTACCACTAAAATCTCCGCGCGCAAAGGCACTGGCCTTGGCCTGTATGTGATTAATAAAATTATTACCGACGGCCACAAAGGCAGCATTTCTTTTGATTCCGTCTATCAATCCGGCACCCGCTTCGTTGTAGAACTCCCCATCTTCAAATAAAAAAAACTAGTCAAAAAACAGCTGCTCTTGACATTAAATAAATTGTTGATATAATTCACTCTTCAAAAAGGAGGGTGGAGTGAAAGGGTCATATCCATATTTGAGGGATCCGCGTTCCATTGCGGAAATCAGGAAGCATCAGTGGATAGAAAGTGAAAAAGCGGGCTATGAAATCGGCTTTGGCACAGCGGCAATTGATTGGGTTGCCAAATACGGCAGGCAATGGGAAGTTGCCTGCGCTAAAATTGATAAAAACGTCTTCATTGAAAATAGGAAATTCCGGCGCTTTGAGTTCGAAAGCTATGTTGCTCTGACTTATGAAAATAAAACTATTATTGTGCGCACGATTGATATCAGTTCATTGGGATTATTATGTATAGCCAAAGAATCTTTACATCCGGAGGTCGAAGTCACTTTGCAATGGTCGTTTAATACGGATAATAAAAGCGGGATAATCTTTGATGGAAAAATATCCCGGGTTTGGCCGCGAAAAAATAATTCTCAAGAATTCGAATTATTAATTAAATTTGACGAGCAAAGCCGGAAAAAAATCGAGACTTTTTACTACTTGTTGAATAGCTAAAAAATCTGTATTTTTTACTTGCAATAATTACAAGTAATACTATAATTAAGCCATCACCTATTACAGGGGGTGGTAAATTGAAGAGATTCGCAAAGATCAACTAAAAGCAACTTTCTACTACGGAGAGTTGCTTTTTTTATTTTCAAAAAAGGAGGGCGGGATGGATGAAAAGATGAGGGAGGCCTTTAAGAGGTTTGCCGAAGAAACAACCGGCTGGCACTTGAAGGATACCAAGATCAAAAAAATCAGCGTCCGAACTTTTAACAGCCGCATCAAGAAATATATTACCTCTGATATTTGCGTCGGAGAAGAACTCGATGGCAATATATTCGAGGTCAACCATGCGCCGGTAGCCGGGATATTCGAAAGCGATAATTATTTTATCGTCGCACCTGACCGGGGCAGGATCAATCGCACAGTATTTCTCTTCGAGGATAAAGAGGTCCTCGGAGTGGAGAGAGAAAACCTGTAATTTTCCTTCCGTAATTTCTGCAGTTAAAAACAGCTAAAAGCAGTGTTTTGTATCGTTTAAACACGTTCTGCATGTATATGTCAAAGAATGTAAAGATTTTCCTTGACAAATTTCCCATTTTTATTTATACTGTTTTGCATGGTGACCAGTGGATTGATGACAATCGAAGATTTGGCGGATTATTTAAAGGTCAGCCGCCGCACGATCTATGAATGGCTGAAGGGCCACAAAATCCCGGCAGTGAAGCTCGTCGGGCAGTGGCGTTTTAAAAGAGATAAAATTGATGCCTGGCTTGATAAATCCAGCAAAAGCTAAATAGGAGACGGCTCATGTATTTTAAAACATTGGAACTGGTGGGTTTTAAATCATTCTCTGAAAAGACAACTTTGCATTTTGAACCCGGCATTACTGCGGTCGTCGGGCCAAACGGCTGCGGGAAATCTAATATCTTTGATTCGATAAGATGGGTTTTAGGCGAGCAGTCGGTAAAGGCGCTGCGCGGCTCGGATATGCAGGATGTAATTTTTAACGGCACAGATACCAAAGAGCCGCTAAGCATGGCTGAGGTTACGCTTACTTTTGATAATAAGACTAAATTTTTTAATGTTGATCATCACGAAGTAGCGATTACCCGCAGGATCTTCCGCTCCGGTGAAAGCGAATACCTTTTAAATAAAACACAGGTGCGCCTGAAAGATATTCTTGATATTTTAATGGGCACTGGCATTGGCGCGGAGAGCTATTCTTTAATCCAGCAGGGGAAAATTGACCTTGTTTTAAGTTCCCGCCCGGAAGACCGCCGCCTTGTTTTTGATGAAGCTGCCGGCATCACCAAATATAAATCACAAAAAAGAGAAGCCACCCGTAAACTTGAAGAAACCGACCAGAACCTTTTAAGGGTGAATGATATTATTACCGAAGTGCGCAGGCAAATCGGTTCATTAGAGCGTCAGGCGAACAAAGCCCGGCGTTACAAAGAAGTTTTCGAAGAGCTCAAAACAAAAGAAGTTAATTTAGCAATTATACGTAAAGAGGAATTGCTTAAAGAAAGAGAAGGGATTGCCCGGCATTTAAAAGATTTGGAGGCAAAAGAAGCCGAGCTAATAGATGCGATTAAGCTGCAGGAGGACGGGATTTCCAGTCGGCAAAATGAATTGAAAAGTTCAGAGGAGAACATTGCGCAGTTAAAGAGCGAAATTTTAAATCTGGAGAATATCGGCTTAAGGGATAGTCAGCATATTGCTTTTAATAAAGAAAGAATTGCTGAGCTGGAAACTTCTGCGCTTTACCTCGCATCACAAACAGAAAATCTGGAAAAAAGGATTTTACAGGATGAGGAAAAATTAAATACATTTAAGCTAGAATACGCCGGCTTAAGCAAAAATATAGAAGATAAGACCCTGCTTTTTAAGTCCAAAGATAATGAGCTTACGCAGATTTCCGCGTCAATTAAATCTTCTTTGGAAATAATCGCCGCGGCAAAAAGAAACATCATGGAGCTTGTGACAAAAATTTCCCATGCCAAGAATGCCTGCAATGATTTGCTTTCCAAACAGCAGATATGCTTTGCGCGTAAAAAAAGGCTGGAGTTGGAAAATTTAAAAATTAATGAAGAGAAAACCCAGCAGCAGGCCTCGCTCAATGCTATTACAGCTGAAGTAGCTGGTTTGGAAGAAAGCTTTAGCGGTTTAAATTCAAAGATCTCCGAAATAAAAAAGGCTCTTGAAGATACATCTACTGAAATAAAATCGCTTGATGCTGATATGGAAAATTTACAGCGGCAAAGTTCGTCTTTAATCTCGCAGAAGGAATTCCTGGAAAAATTAAAAACTGAATATGAAGGCATTGGTGAATCAATGAATGCGGTGATTTTCCTTGATAAATTGCCGCAGGAAAAAATCAGCGGCTTGGTGATTAAGGTTAATAGCGATAATGTTGGTCAGGAAGCCAGTGGGTTTAAATTTTCCGGTGAGGCAAAGCCGATTGAATTAAACAGCGAAAAAATCAATGCACGGCTTCAGGAATTAGAGCTTAAAATCGATTCTCTAAAGATTATTAAACGGATGAAGGAAGCGCACATTGAAGAATTAAATAAAGAATTATCTCTCTTACAGGATAATCTGCACAATCAGGAGATTGCCCTTGCCAATAAAAGGGCCTATCTTGCTACCATAGAGGAGCAGTTTAATAAGATAAAATCAGAAGAGGAATTGCTGGTTTTAGAATTATCTGAAATCAGCAGCACATTATCTGTGTTGGAAACGGATATTATTGCTCATCAGGCTGATTTATCGGCTTTAGAAAATGAGGAGGAGTCCAGCGAAGATTCGATCAGCGCAGAGCAGAATAATATTACCGCCAATAATAAACTTAAAGAAGAGGCACTGGTGGTAATTACTCAGTTAAAAACCGAACTGGAAGCATTAAATAAACGTATCAGTTCCGACGAGCAAACTTTAAAAATATTGGAAGATACCTTAACTCAGGACCAGTCCAGCCTTGCAGCTTTAAAAATTCAGATTAATGACGCTCAGGAACGGCAGAGCAATTTAAAAATTGAGATTAGTGAATTAGAGAATAAAATTACTGCTGCCAGCCAGGATATTCAGAAGCTCTCCGGGTTATTGCATCAGGCGCAGGATGAATTTACATTGAGAATGTCTGAATCAGGCGGAGTATTTGAAAAAATCGAAGCTGATAAAAAAGAGCTTGATGAAATAAAGGGCAAAGTATATGAATTACAGATGCAGAATAAAGACGCGGATTTTAAATACCTGAACATAAAAGACAGGATCCTGCAGGCATATAAAATTGACCTGGATATTTTAGGGATTTTTGAGGCGTCAGAAACTTCTGCGGAAACCACTCCTGTGCTTCAGCAGCCGGTGCTTAATGAGGATGAATTGGCTCAGGCAATAGATGCCTTAAAACAAAAACTCGATTCTTACGGCACAGTGAATCTAGTGGCAATTGAAGAATATGACGAATTGAAGAAGCGTTATGATTTTCTTACCCAGCAGCAGAACGATTTAGTGACCGCAAAGGATTCTCTGCATGAAGCGATCCTGAAGATCAACCGTACCACCAAAAAGATGTTTCTGGAAACCTTTGAAAAAGTAAAGGTGGAATTCCGTAATTATTTCCGGCTTTTGTTTAACGGCGGAGACGCGCAGGTCTTCCTGATTGACGAGAACGACCCGTTGGAATCAGGCATAGAAATCATCTGCCGGCCTCCGGGAAAGAAATTACAGAATGTGCTTTTACTTTCCGGCGGCGAGAAGTCTATGTCGGCAATCGCACTGATTTTTGCTATTTTTAAAATCAAGCCCGCGCCGTTCTGCATTTTAGACGAAATAGACGCGGCATTGGATGAGGCTAATGTTGATCGTTTTGGCAGGATGCTGCAGGATTTTGCCCGGGATTCGCAGTTCATCATGATTACGCACAATAAAAAAACCATTGCCAATGCCACTGTTATGTATGGTATTACTATGGAGCAGTCCGGGGTTTCTAAGATTGTTTCAGTTAAGCTTGCTCAGAATAAGCAGGTGAAAGAAAAAGATAAAGAACCGGATCAGGTGGTTACTGAGCCGGTTTAGCGGCAGGTAGTATTCTTGCCTTTGTTTTTTGCCTGATAAAGCATTTTGTCGGAATGATTGATTACACTGGAAGTAGTTGTTCCGTCTGCAGGGAAGGCCGCCAGCCCCAAGCTGACGGTTAATTTTTTGTTCGGTAAAATCTCTTCGTGGGCAAAAACCTGACGGGCAATATCCTGTCTCAGCCTTTCAGCAATGGCAAATGCCTCGTCTTTATCTGTCTGCGGCAGAATAATAGTGAATTCTTCTCCGCCGTAACGGCAAACAAAATCCATTTTGCGCGACTGTTTTTTCAGAAGTGTGCTTAATTCTCTGAGGATCTGGTCTCCTGCCTGATGGCCGAGCTGGTCATTGTAAATTTTAAAATCATCAATATCGATCATTATCAGGGTAAGCGGGGTTTTTGTAGCTTTGGCTTTTTCCAGTTCCGCCTGAAAAAGGTATTGGAAATGTCCGTGGTTCCAGAGCTCGGTGAGGTAATCCGAATGGCTGCGCAGCACGGTTTTTTCATAAAGCTGGGAATTTTCTATTGCCAAGCCCGCCTGGTTAGCCAACATAATCAGCATTCGGGCATCGTCTTTAGTAATCGGTTTTTTAGTGACAAAATTATCCGCCAGAATAATTCCATTTACCTTGTCTTTAGCTTTTAGCGGTACAACAATTAACTCCTCAGGCTTTAATAATTGTATAATCGGGTCGTTGCTGTATTTAAGGATCGCTTCGCGGTTTAAGTTTAGTGGCATACCGTCTAAAACGCTTAAAGCGAGCATCCCGCCGTTTTGTTCGCGTAAAGGTATTTTCATTCTGCGGATTTGCTGGTTAAAAGCGGATTCTACGCTTGATTTGGAAAACTGGTAAGCGCTGATTAAGTCTTCCAAATCCATCTGTTCCTGCTCGATGCGCCTCCAGACGCGGTTTGCTTCTTCGCCGCTTTCCGGAGCAATAGCCATTTTTCCTTCGATTAAGCCGTCTTTTTCATTAATCAGAAAAAGGATTGCCCGGTTAAAACCAAGTCCGGTATGGGCAGTAACTCCGGTAAGGATAATGTATAAAATCTCATCCAGCTTAAGCGTGGTGCGCATAGCATTGGAGATTTCATAGAGTATCGCCAGTTCTGTTTTGGTGCGTTCCAGTTCCTGATTAAGTTTATTCAGTTCTTCCATAAGCTCTAAATTTAGCATATTTTTTTAAGCTTGTCAACCTGCGAGAATAAGTAAATTAACCCGCAGGCAGGGGGGTATTTTGCAATTGACACTTCTGATAATCGGTGGTATATTACCATACTTGTTTACGAAAGGAGATGATTATATTGTCGCATATTGAAGTAAGGAAAGACGAACCATTTGAATCTGCTTTGCGCCGTTTTAAAAGGCAGATCGAAGCTGAAGGTATTCTGAAGGAAGTGCGCGAACGCAAACATTACGAAAAACCCAGCGAGCGTAAGCGTAAGAAGGCAAGAAGAGGAAGAAAGTAAAATTCAGATGGGTTTTTCACTCTCAACCTCGTGGAATGCCTTCCGTTACGTTAATGGCAGGGATATGGTCTTTGAAATTGAGGCGCTCGGTTTTAAAGAGATAGAGCTTAGTTTTAATCTGACGCCTCAGATGGTAAAAGATATTGCCGGGCTTGTGAAAAACAGGCAGATATTAGTTTCCAGCCTGCATAATTATTGCCCTATACCAGATGGTTTGGCGCGCGAATTGGCTTTGCCTGATTGTTATTCGTTAGCTTCTTTGGATGAAGCTGAGCGGCTAAAGGCAGTAGCGCTGACAAAAAAAACTATTGAAACTGCTGTTCAGCTGAATGCCAAAGCAGTGGTTTTGCACAGTGGCAGGGTGGAAATCCCTGATTTTACCCGGCAGTTGATTAATTTTTATTCCGAAGGCAGGAAAGATTCTCCGGAATTTATTCGCCTGAGAGATGAAGCAATCAGGGAAAGAAAAAAATCATCCGCACCATTTTTTACATCTGCGCTAAAAAGCCTTGAAGAGCTTGTTTCTTATGCGGATAAAGCCGGCGTATTTCTTGGTGTAGAAACCCGTTTTTATTATCGTGAAACCCCTGCTTTTGAGGAAATCGGTATTATCCTGAAAAAATTCAAAGGCTCGGGTATTTTTTATTGGCATGATGTAGGGCATGCCGAGATAATGGAACGCCTGGGGTTTAATAAGCATAAAGATTATCTTGAGGCATATGCCCGGGACATGCTGGGAATTCATCTGCATAATGTTTCCGGGTGTTCGGATCATCAGGCGCCCAGCAACGGGGAAATTGATTTTACTAAAATTGAGCCATATTTAAAGCCTGAGACGATAAAAGTTATTGAGGCGCATCATCCGGCAACAGCAGTTGAATTAATCGAAAGCAGAAGAATTTTAGAAAAAGCTTTCCATGGAAAAATCTAAGATCAGAAAACCGGTTGTTTCTGGGCAATTTTATCCTGCTGCTGCAGGAGAGGTTGCCAAGTTGATAGAAAAATTTCTTGTTCCTTCTCTTAAGAAAGATGATTGTATTGCTTGTATGCTTCCGCATGCAGGGTATATTTATTCCGGAAGAGTGGCAGTGGAAACTGTTTCGCGGATTAATATTAAGGATACAATAATTTTGCTTGGGCCAAACCATACTGGCAATGGATCGGATTTCAGCATAGAGACAGAAGGCGTGTGGGAAACTCCTTTGGGCAGCGTTACAATTAATACTGCTTTAGCCCGGGAAATCCTTAAGGCAGGCGAACAATATTTTGAGGAAGATAGCCTAGCGCATCTGAATGAACATTCTCTGGAAGTAGAGCTGCCGATATTGCAGTATTTTAAAAAATCGTTTCAGATTGTGCCGGTTACTGTAATGTCTGATAAGCTTGCAGATTTAAAAGAAGCTGGCAAAGCAATTGCCGTAGCAGTAAAGAGTTCAGGTTTGCAGTCCTCAGTGTTAATTGTTGCCAGTTCTGATATGACTCATTATGAGCCTGAAGAGCAGGCGAAAACGAAAGACACCAGAGCAATTGAGGCAATTTTAGCGCTGGATGAAGATAGGTTGACAGAAGAAGTAGATGGCTTAAATATTTCTATGTGCGGATATGCTCCGGTATGCATGATGCTGGTTTGCGCAAAATTATTAGGGGCAAAAAAAGGCGAATTAATCAAATATCAGACTTCCGGCGATTCTACCGGCGATACTTCTAGTGTTGTCGGATATGCCGGAATAACCATTCACTAAACTCATGGAAGAAAAATTTATTCCACCCCCGGCAGATTTTAAATTTTTTCTCACTACTTTGGGTATTCAGGCAGCGATTTTCTTAGGCGAAATGAATAATCCGATGACTGATAAAAAAGAAGAAGATTTGCCGCAGGCAAAGTTCATTATCGATACTTTGGGGATGCTACAGGAAAAAACCAAAGGCAACCTTACTCCGGAAGAAAGTAAATTACTGGAGAATATGCTGTATGAATTGCGCACGCAGTATGTCGCTAAAAATCAGGGTGGGCAAAAATGAAGAAAATATTAGTTATTCATGGCCCGAATCTCAATTTGCTCGGTACAAGAGAGCCTGCGGTTTATGGCAGAGTGACATTAAATGAGATTAACCAGAGCCTGAAAAAGCTGGCAAAGCTTAGAAAAGTCAGCTTGGCAATAAAACAATCTAACCACGAAGGCGAAATCGTGGATTTGATTACTAAAGGCAAAAAAAAGTTTGATGCTCTTTTGATCAATCCCGCAGCCTACACGCACACCAGCGTTGCTGTCAGAGATGCTATTTCTGCTTCCGGTATTTTAACAGTGGAAGTGCACCTTTCCAATATCTACGCCCGCGAAAAATTCAGGCATAAATCACTGATTAGCCCGGTAGCTCGCGGCACCATACTGGGTTTTGGGCCTCAGAGCTATATTTTAGGCCTTGAGGCGCTGGTTGATTTACTGCATGCGCAATCATGAATCCCCGGATCAAACAAGTTTATAAAGAATTAAATAAGCTCAAACTCGATGGCTTGATTCTTTCCCACGAGCCGAATATTTCTTACCTTACTAATACCCGCAGCCGCGACGCCTATCTTTTAGTTTCCAAGCAAAAAAATATTTATATTACTGATTCCCGCTATACCACTGAAGCAAAGAAAAACCTTAAGGGTTGCACTTTACTGGAGATTAAAGGTTCAGTTTTTAAAACCATTGCTGATGCCTGTAAGAAGCTTCACTTTAACCGCGTGGGCTTTGAAGAAAGATACCTGCCTTTTGCTGAATACAATAAAATCAGGGAGGGTTGGGATTACGGAATAGAATTAATTCCTACACATGGGATTGTTGAAGAGCTAAGGCAGATAAAAACTGCTGAAGAAATCGCAAAAATCAGGAAGGCGATAGAGATTGCCATTGCAGCCTTTAGGTTTATTCAGGGCTATATTACGCCCGGCAGAAAGGAAATTGAGGTAGCTGCTGAATTAGAGCATTTTATCAGGTATAACGGCGCTTATGCCTCCAGTTTTGATATTATTGTTGCTTCCGGCCCTAACTCAAGCTACCCGCACCACCTTACTTCTGAAAGAAAGATTAAAGCTGGTGAGCCGGTGTTAATTGATGCTGGAGTGGATTATCTTGGTTTTAAATCCGACTTGACAAGGGTATTCTTTTCAGGTAAAATAAACAGCTCAGCAAGAAGGATTTATGATATTGTGCTTGCAGCGCAGAAGCGGGCAATCAGCAGGATAAAGCCTGGCGTGGAAATCAGCGAAGTTGATGCAGCCAGCCGCCAATATATAGCTAAAAAGGGTTTTGGCCGGTATTTTAGCCATAGTTTAGGCCATGGTATCGGTTTGGAAGTCCACGAAGCGCCCCACATATCAGGAAAAGAGAAGAGTTTACTTAAAGCAGGCATGGTTTTTACTGTAGAGCCTGCGATTTATTTGCCGGGAAGATTCGGCATCAGGCTGGAAGATATTTGTTTAGTCACCAGGAAAGGAGCTGAGGTTATCAGTGTCACTCTCGATAAATGAAATTAAAGTAGGAGTAACAGTATTTGTGGAAAATGAGGCTTGGCTTGTGGTGGATAGCCAGCACGTTAAGCCTGGCAAGGGAGCGGCTTTTGTGCGCGCTAAGCTCAGGAACCTTAAAAATAACAGTATTCAGGAAAAGACTTTTCGCGGCGATGAAAAAATAGAAGAGGCTTTTGTGGAAGAAAGAAAGCTGCAGTATCAGTATTCCAGCGGCGATCTTTACCACTTTATGGATTCTGATAATTACGAAGAAGTAGCTATCTCCAAAGAAAATATAGGCGATAAAGTTAAATTTTTAAAAGATAATTTGGATGTTTCTGCCTATTTTTATAAAGGTGACTTTTTAAATATCAGCCTGCCGAATTTTATCGAGGTTGAAATTACCCATACAGAGCCGGGGGTCAAAGGCGATACTGCCAAAAGCGGCACTAAGCCGGCGGAGATTGAGACCGGAGCCACTATTCAGGTCCCGCTTTTTATTAATCCCGGAGATAAGATCAAGGTGGATACGCGCAGCGCCAGTTATGTGGAAAGGGTCGCTTAAAAAGAGGAGAGGCCTGAATGAATATCAAAGAAATCAAAGAAATGTTGAGCCTGATGGAAGAAAACGGGCTTGTGGAATTGGAAATCGGAAATCAAAGAAATGTTGAGCCTGATGGAAGAAAACGGGCTTGTGGAATTGGAAATCGAAAAAGACGGTATGCGCATTAAGCTGAAGAAAATGTCTTCTTTGGCAGAGCATAGCGGAGGCCCGATTATTGTGGAAAGGCAGAAGATTTCTGCTGAGCCGAGGCTTCAGGAAGTGGCTGCGGTTAGCGAGAAGCCGGCATCGAACTCAATTGAAATCAAGGCACCGATGGTCGGGACATTCTACCGTGCGCCTTCTCCGGAAGCGCCTCCCTATATAGAGGTAGGCCAGGTTATTGAACCGGGGCAGGTTATTTGCATTATCGAAGCAATGAAATTGATGAACGAAATTAAATCCGAGATTAAGGGCAAGGTCGTAGAAGTTGTTGTAGAGAATGCCGAGCCGGTGGAATTTGGCCAGCCGTTATTTCTCATTGAAGCACTTTAAGCCGAAATGTTTTCTAAAATTTTAATTGCTAACCGGGGCGAAATCGCCCTGCGGATTATCCGTGCCTGCCGTGAAATGGGAATACGTACTGTTGCAGTTTATTCTCAGGCAGACAGGGAATCTTTACATGTGCGCTTTGCCGATGAAGCAATCTGTATCGGCGCAGCACAGAGTAGCTCCAGCTATCTTAGTATCCCCGCCATTATTAGCGCCGCAGAAATTACCGATGTAGAAGCAATCCATCCTGGTTACGGATTCTTGGCGGAAAACCCCCATTTTGCGGAAATTTGCGAGTCATGCCAGATTGCTTTTATCGGGCCGAGCGCGGAAAATATTAGATTGATGGGTGATAAAACCGCAGCGCGTATTGCAGCACTTAAAGCAGGCCTGCCGATTGTCCCGGGAAGCGCCGCAACAATTCAAAATAAAGAAGAAGCAATAAAAGTCGCTAAAAGAATCGGTTACCCTGTGATTATTAAGGCTGCTGCCGGCGGCGGCGGCAAAGGCATGCGCATTTGCCATAATGATATCCGCCTTGTTTCAAGCCTGCTGACTGCCCGGCAGGAAGCAGAAGCTAACTTTGGCAACTCCAGCGTTTATATTGAAAAATATATTGAAAAACCGCGCCATATTGAAATCCAGCTTTTAGCTGATAAACACGGACATGTCGTCCATCTGGGCGAAAGAGATTGTAGTATTCAGAGAAGGCACCAGAAATTACTTGAAGAATCTCCTTCACCGGCAGTAGACAGTAAATTACGCAAGCGCCTGGGAGATTTGGCGGTCAAGGCGGCAAAAGCAGTCAATTATTGCAGCGTCGGGACAATGGAGTTTTTGCTGGATAGCCAGAATAATTTTTATTTCATGGAAATGAATACGCGTATTCAGGTGGAGCATCCGGTATCTGAGATGGTAACAGGCATTGATTTAATCAAAGAGCAGATTCGTTCTGCTGCCGGAGAAAAACTGCGCCTGCAGCAGGAAGATATACATTTTAAAGGTGCGGCTATCGAATGCCGTATTAATGCCGAAGATTATGAAAATAATTTTATGCCTTCACCCGGTAAAATCGAGACGCTTAACCTTCCCGGCGGGCCGGGAGTGCGCGTGGATACGCATATTTACCCAGGCTACCAGATTTCGCCTTACTATGATTCGTTGGTTGCTAAAGTAATTACTTACGGAGCTAACCGCGATGAGGCAATTAAGACGATGAAGAGGGCGTTGAATGAATTCATCATTGGGCCGATTAAGACTACTGTGAATTTTCACCAATTATTACTGGATAACCCGCTGTTTTTAAAAGGCGAAGTATCTACGCATTTTGTGCAGGATAAAATGCTTAAAGAAGAAAAACCGGAGGCAGAATAATGCATAGTGAAGAATCCCGCACTGATTTCGGAGTAATTAAAATTCATAAAAATGTAATTGCTTCCATTGCTTCGCTTGCCGCTTTGGAAATCGAAGGCGTGAAGCGAGTGGGAGGTGATTTTAAAAATAACTTTTTTGATGCAATCGGCAAAAAGGTATTTCCGGCAATCAAAGTAGAGATTGACCGCAACGAGGAAGTGCGTTTGGATATACCTATCGTGATAAAATACGAATTTAATATTCCTGAAGTGGCGAACAGAGTACAGGAAAAGGTCAGGGCGTCTCTTGAAAGGATGACCAGCCTTTCCGTTAAAGACATCAATATTAGCGTGCAGGGAATTGAAAGGGGGCAGTAATGCGCATATTTAACGTTTTAGGTATATTATTTTATGCTATCGTTTTAATTTTAATCGGCCTGATTATGATTGTGTTTTCTTTGAATTTACTGGCTTTGCAGGATATCACTGATGTGCTGATGTATCTGCAGCAGAGCGTTAATTCGCGGATTATCGTCGGGCTTTCCGGCGCCTTACTGATTTTGATCAGCTTTTCTTTTGCCCAGCTGATTTTAGGCAGGTTTCAGCGCGAGAAAACCGTTGCTTTTAATACCGCTTCAGGCGAGGTTACGGTTGCCTTGTCAGCGATTGAAGATTTAATAAAGAGACTGACCGGAATTTTGCCGGAAATCAGGGAGCTCAGGCCGGATGTGATTGCTACTAAAAAAGGGATTGTCGTAGATTTGCGGGTGGTTTTAAGGTCTGAAGCTAATATTCCTGAGTTGACCAACCGGCTGCAGGATATTACACGCTCTAAAATTCAGGAAGTGCTTGGCTTAGAGGAGCAAATTGTAATCAAAATCCATATTGCCAAAATTATTTCAACAGAAGATAGGAAGAGGAAAGATACGGACAGGCAGGAGCCGACAATACCTTTTGGCGGCTACGGAAGAATTTAATAAAGGAGGAAACAGTTTAAATGGAAAAGATCGGCATACTTACAGGTGGAGGAGATTGTCCTGGTTTAAATCCGGTAATCAGGGCGGCGGTGAGAAAAGGTTTATTGGAAGGTTATGAAATTATCGGAATTAAAGATGGCTGGAAAGGCTTGATAGAAGCTAATACCATACCGTTGACAATAGATAGTGTTTCCGGAATATTGCCCAGAGGCGGCACGATTTTAGGCACCAGCAGGACTAATCCCTACAAAAAAGAAGGCGATGTTCAGAAAGTAAAAGACAATTTTAAAAAACTCGGGCTTTATGCTTTGATTGCTATTGGCGGAGAAGATACTTTAGGTGTTGCTTCTAAATTGCACAAAGACGGGTTGTCTAATGTCGTTGGTGTACCCAAAACAATTGACAATGATTTGTCTGCTACGGATTATACCTTTGGTTTTGATACGGCAATTAATGTTGCTATGGAATGTATTGACCGGCTGCATACTACTGCAGAGAGCCATCATCGTATCCTTGTGGCAGAAGTAATGGGTAGGCACGCAGGATGGATTGCTCTCGAAGCAGGGATTGCCGGAGGCGCGGATGTAATTTTGATTCCTGAGATTCCCATTGATATTGAAGAGGTTTGTGCGATATTGAAAAAAAGGCATGCCCGCGGCAAGAATTTCAGCATAGTTGTAGTTGCCGAAGGCGCACAGTTTAAAAAAAGCGGGATGGTCTTGCAGGAAGAAAAGCTCGATTCTTTTGGCCATGTGCGCTTAGGCGGTATTGGAGAAACATTGGCTCAGCAGATAGAAGCTAAAACCGGTTTTGAAACACGCGTGAGCGTATTCGGGCATATTCAGAGAGGCGGATCTCCCACTGCTTTTGACCGCGTTTTAGGCACCCGGTTTGGTGTTAAAGCAGTAGAGCTAATCAAAGATAAAAAATTCGGCAAGATGGTTGCTCTTGCAGGGATTAAAATTATTGACGTGCCTTTGGAAGAAGCGGTCAAGGCATTGAAAACGGTTGACCTTGAGCTTTATGAAAATGTGGCAAAAGTATTCTTCGGCTAAATTAAGGAAGGCGGAAAAAAAATGAGAGATAGGATTCAGGACATACTTTTGGAAAGCATACAGGTCAAAGAAGAGATACTGCGTTCCTATATCAGCGAAATTAAAAACATCGTTGATCTTTTTATCGAATCGCTGAAAAAAGGCGGTAAGGTAATTTTATTCGGTAATGGCGGTTCGGCAGCAGATGCCCAGCATATTGCGGCTGAACTTATCGGCAGGTTTAAGAAGGATCGTTCGGCGCTGGCAGCTATTGCCCTGACCGTGAATACTTCAGTATTAACTTCACTGGCCAATGATTACGGTTACGAAGTGGTATTCTCCCGGCAAATCGAAGCTCTGAGCCAGAAAAATGATATTATCGTCGGGATTTCTACCAGCGGTAAAGCAAAAAATGTCGCTTTAGCCTTTAAGCAAGCAAAAAAAATGGGCCTAAGGACAGTGGCATTAACTGGCGGCGACGGAGGGGATATTGCAAAGCTTGCGGATGTGTCATTTATCGTCCCTTCAGCGATTACTGCCCGCATTCAGGAAGTGCACATTACCGTAGGGCATATTATTTGTGAACTCGTGGAGCAGGAACTTTGTCAAGAGCAAAAGTAAAGAGCTTAGCAAGTCTAAAAAAAATCATCAGTAGCCTGCAAAAAAAAGGTAAAAAAGTTGTTTTTACCAACGGCTGTTTTGATATTTTGCATTACGGGCATGTAATGTATTTGCAGGCTGCCAGAAAAAAAGGCGATTGCCTGGTTGTTGCTGTTAACAGCGATGCTTCGGTAAAAAGAATTAAGGGCGCGAAACGCCCGTTGGTCGGGGAAATTGACCGCGCGAATATTATTGCCGCGTTGGAAAGTGTTGATTTTGTGCTAATTTTTCATCAGGATACGCCGTTAGAAGTAATTAAAAATCTTAAGCCGGATATTTTGGTTAAAGGCGCGGACTGGAAAGATAAAATAATTGTCGGAGCGGAAATTGTCAAAAAAAACAACGGCAAAGTGGTAACAATAAAATTAGCCGGCGGCCGCTCCACTACAAATATTATTAAAAAAATCATTGAAACCTGCAAAAAATAATTTAATCGAGAGGATTGTTGACGCCAATATTAACCGCGCAAAAGAAGGCTTGCGGGTTTGCGAAGAGATTACCCGTTTCCTGCTGAATAACCGCGTTTTGACTGCTAACCTCAAAGGGATCAGGCATAAAATAGACGCTGCGCTTGAGTTGGCGCCGCAGAAGGCTGAGTTACTCAGGCTAAGGTATAGCCTTAAAGACGTTGGTTTTGGCATCCGGCAGGAATTAGAATTCAGGCGCTTAAGTTTAAATGATATTTTTTTTGCCAATATGGCAAGAGTTAAGGAATCTGTCAGGGTATTGGAAGAATTTTCCAAGCTCAGCAATACTAAGTTAGCCCTGCAATTTAAAAAAATCAGGTACGAAGTTTACGAAATTGAAAAAAAAATTGCTGGCAAACTGCCGGCTCTACGCCATCATTAAATTATTATGACGCAGCTGGAATTTGCCAATAAAAATATTGCCACGCCTTTAATGAAAAAAATCGCCGTAAAAGAAGGCGTGAGCGCGGAATATGTCTTAAAGTGCGTTAAAAACGGCACGATTGTCATTCCGCTGAATAATACGCATAAGATAACCCGGCCATGCGGCATAGGCCTGGGCCTTACCACTAAAATTAATGCCAACCTCGGCACCTCCACGGATAAATCAGAAACTAATATTGAATTAAAGAAATTGCAAATTGCTTGTAAATACGGTGCAGATACAGTAATGGATTTAAGCGTCGGCGGGAACCTTCAAAAAATAAGAAGAGAAATCATAAAGCATTCTCCTGTGCCTGTGGGCACGGTTCCGGTTTATGAAATAGCCGTTGCTGCTCAAAATAAAAAACACGATTTTTTAAATTTTAATATCGCAGATATTTTGTCAACGCTGGAAGCGCAGGCAAAAGAGGGAGTGGACTTTTTTACAATACACGCCGGAGTTACCAAGAGAAGCACGCAGGCGCTGGTGCAGTCAAAAAGAGTTTTAGGTATTGTTTCCCGCGGCGGGGCAATCCTTGCTGCCTGGATGCATTGTCACCAGAAGGAAAATCCATTTTATCAGCATTTTGACCGCATTCTGGATATTGCTCATAAATATGATGTTACCTTGAGCCTTGGCGATGGCCTGCGCCCGGGTTCGGTATTAGATGCTACTGATGAAGCTCAGATTTCTGAGCTGAAGATTTTAGGTGAACTGGCTTTACGCAGCCGCAAAAGAGCAGTGCAGGTAATGATCGAGGGCCCGGGCCATGTGCCTTTGCAGCAAATTGAAAAAAATATTGCTCTTGAGAAAAAAATTTGCCGGCAGGCTCCGTTTTATGTGTTAGGCCCGCTGGTTACAGATGTGGCGCCCGGCTACGACCATATTACTTCTGCTATCGGAGGTGCTTTGGCAGCAAGCTTTGGCGCTGATTTTTTATGTTATGTTACGCCTTCCGAACACCTGCGGCATCCGTCGGTTGAAGATGTGCGCCAAGGGGTAATTGCTTCCCGGATTGCCGCGCATGCCGGAGATATTGCCAAAGGCGTAAAATCCGCTCTTAACTGGGACAAGGCAATTTCTCAGGCTCGCAAAAAACGCGACTGGAAAAAACAAATTAAATTATCTATTGATCCTGATAAAGCAAAAGAATACAGAGTATCTTCAAAACCTCACCTTTCGGATGTTTGCACGATGTGCGGAAAATATTGTTCGATTAGGGTGATGGAGGAATGTTCGCGGGTGTAATTCAGTGGTAGAATGACAGCTTCCCAAGCTGTATATGGCGGTTCGATTCCGCTCACCCGCTCTGATTTTTTAGGTTTTTGTTTAGTGCGAGGGAGAATGCGTTTAAAATATATTATTTTAATAATATTGATTTTGAATTTTTGCGGTTGCGCCAGCGCGCCTGTTACTGTTTCGCATCCCGTGGCTCCGGGTGTGCCGGGAATTTATCATCGGGTAGAGCGCGGCCAGACACTCTGGAGAATTTCTAAGATGTACGATATAGATTTAGATGAATTAGCTGGCATCAACCATATTTCTGATGCCACGAGTATTGAGGTGGGGCAGCTGGTTTTTATTCCTCGTCAGAAAAAAACAGCGCCTTTGCCTGTAATGCCTTCCGGGTTGGAAGATTTTATCTGGCCGGTAAAAGGCAGAGTAATTGCTTCGTTCGGGCAGAGTTTTGACGATATGGTGAACAAGGGAATAAATATCCGCGTAAGCGGAGAGAAAGACGTGCTTGCTTCCCGTGCAGGCAGGGTAGTTTTCTGCAGCCCTAATTTTAAAGGCTACGGCAGGACAGTAATTATTGATCATGGTGATGGGTTGTCAACGGTATACGCAAAGAATTCACAATTAATGGTAAAAAGCGGGGATGCTGTTTTGCGGGGCGTACCAATTGCTAAAATCAGGGATACTTACCTGCATTTTGAAATTAGAAAAGGCCACTTGCCGCAGAACCCGTATTTTTACCTGGAATAATTTCCTATGGATAATAAATTTTTTGGCCGTCAGGAATATCTGGATATTTTAAGAAAGCGCGTAAGCGGCTTAAAGCTGGGCTACCGCCAGAATATCGCCATGGTCGGCGATGAGCTGGTTGGCAAGACTTCGTTGATCTGTAATTTTCTCAATAATTTTTATGATAATGAGGTGCTGATTATTTATCTTCAGGTAAGGCCAGAAGCAATAAGTTCTTTTGCTAAAAGGTTTATCGGGGTATTATTTTATAATTTTCTTATTAATAGCGGTATTCCTTTAAGAGAAGACCTTGGTTTTCTGTTGGCGAAGTCGGAAAAATATATCCCCAAGGCAACTCTGAAAGCCCGGATGATCCTTGGCTTAGTTGAAACAAGGAAGAAAAATAATATCTTTAGCGAGCTGCTTTCTCTCTGCGAAATCATCAAGCAGGAAACCGGAAAACCGTCTGTGGTCATATTTGACGAATTCCATAATTTGGAATCTCTGGGCGTAAAAAACCTTTATCCTGAATGGTCAAAGCTGCTGATGACGCAGAAAGATATAATGTATATCATTATCAGTTCCCTGAAATTCAAGGCAAAAACAATTCTTTCTAAAAATCTATCTTTGCTTTTCGGTAATTTTGAGGTTATGGAAATTGAGCCGTTTGATATCAAAACAAGCGAGGAATTTTTAAAGAAACAGGCTCAGGGTTTCAGCCTTGATCCCGGTTTGAAAAATTTTATCGTCCATTTTACCGGCGGATACCCGTTCTATCTTAATTTGATTAATGAATCTTTGCTGAAAACCGGGTATTCTGACCTTGGGGATATTCTTGAGGGACTGTTATTTGAATCCTCAGGGATATTGAACCAGAAATTTTCCAATTATATCAAACGTTTTCTGGATTCTTCACACAGCCAGCAGTATTTATCCATACTTTATCAGATTGCCAGCGGGCACAATAAAATCAGGGATATTGCGCATCTTTTGCGCCTGAGCA
>JALOQJ010000039.1 GCA_025453445.1 Candidatus Omnitrophota bacterium | reverse complement strand
ATATCGGATTTTAGATGCCCGCACTCACCATCGATAAAAACGCGCGGATGCACCTCTGCTTCTTCATATTTAAATTAATCTTTCTTAAACAACCTCACCTTGCTTGCCGGATACCACCCTCCGTATTTAACCCAATAATTGCTGATATAATTACGCAAAGGAATGGAAAATGCCGCGAAGTTAACTTGTTGAATCGCACAAGCAATCTCTTTTTTTAATTCAGGAGTGACTTTTTCGTCAGCATCAAGGCTTAAAACCCAGGTATTGTTCGCTTGCGCATAAGCCCAATTCCTGTGTCTGCCTTCAACATCCATTTTTTTTGTAAAAACCTTATCCGTATACCTACGCACAATTTCCAGCGTCTGGTCGCTGCTCTCATCATCAACAACAATTATTTCAGCTGCCCATCCTTTTACAGAATCAAGGCATTCAGCAATACAAGCCTGTTCATTTTTGGTTAAAACTACTACGGAAAGCGGAATATTCTCTTCCATTATTTTTTTAAAACCCCTTTCAATACATCCACTACAATTTTAATCTGCTGTTTCTTAATATGTGGGTACATCGGCAGCGATATAATTTCCTCTGAAATCCGCTCTGAAACAGGAAAATCCCCTGATTTATACCCCAATTCAGAGTATGCCTTCTGAAGATGCAGCGGTATAGGATAATGTATAATTACGCCTATGCCCCTTTTTTTAAATGCCTCGCATACTTCATCGCGCCTTTTAGTTCTAATGGCATAAACATGGTAAACATGCCCGGAAAAATCTGCGACACAAGGCGTTATAACATCTACCCCTTTAAAATACTTGTTATAAATCCCGGCTGCATCCTGGCGTGACTTATTCCAGGTATTCAAGCGCTTTAATTTTTCCCTCAATATGGCTGCCTGGAGCGTATCCAGGCGTGAGTTATAGCCGACAATCGCGTGTTCATATTTTGACACACGGCCGTAGTCCCTAAGCATCAATAATTTTTGATAAATTTTAGTGTCATTGGTAACGACCATCCCGCCATCGCCCATGGCGCCTAAATTCTTGGTCGGATAAAAACTGAAACAGCCGATATCGCCAATACTACCGACTGCCTGCTTTTTATTGCCTTCCATTTTGACAGTTGCCCCGTGCGCCTGCGCCGCATCTTCGATTACTTTCAAATTATATTTTTTTGCAATTTTCATTATTTTGGCCATATTCGCCGGCTGGCCATAAAGATGTACCGGAATAATCGCCTTAGTATTTTTGGTAATTACCTGCTCTAATTTATTGGTATCGATATTATAAGTCTTTTCGTCAATATCCACAAAAACAGGCTTTGCTCCCGTATAAGAAACCGCAAGGGCTGTAGCAATATAGGTAAAATCTGGGACAATCACTTCATCGCCACAGCCGATATCCAAGCTCATCACTGCCAAAAATAAAGCCGCAGTACCTGAACTTACGCCCACCGCATAACGAGTATGGCAAAATTCAGCAAATTCTTCTTCAAAAAGTTTTTCATCCTCTCCTAAAATAAAGTCTCCTCTCTTAATAACTCCTCCGATTGCCCGGTCAATTTCTTTTTTTATTTCTTTGTATTGCGCGCTGAGGTCACAAAAAGGCAGAGTCATATTAATCTCCTTGCTGCATCAAAAACTTCTTCTACGGTAATTGATTTTATACATTCCTTATTTTTTTGGCAGATTGGTAATTTAAAATTCTGGTAACACGGCCGGCAGCTAACACTGCTTTTAATAACAATGTGCTTATCTGAAGCAGGATACGGCCCATAAACCACTTCGTCAACCGGGCCGAATATTGATACTGTATTGATCCCAAGCGCTGCTGCAATATGCATTGGCCCGCCATCATTTGCAATCAAAAGTCTAAGATTGCCGATAACGGCAATTAAACTGCCTAAATCAGTTACCCCTATTAAATCAATAAATTTATTTTTTGCGGATTTTCTAATTGTCTCCGCGATGTGTTTCTCCAAAAAATCACCCAGAACCACAACCTTAGCACCTAATTTATCGTGTAACAAGTCAATCAAACAAGCAAAATTCTCTGCCGGCCAATGCTTAAAAGCAGCATCTTTGCCCCAGCTTGCGCCTGCACCCGGTGCTATGCCGATAATTAAATTATTATAGCTGATGCCTGCCTCGCTCAAAAGCCTAAGAGCAGCTTCTTTATCTTTCTTGGGCACAAATATCTCTAAATGGCTTTCTTTCGGCTTTATTTCCAGGAATTTCAGCAGGCTAAGATACCATTCAACGATATGCTTACCGCTATATTTATCTAAATCGATTCTCTCCGTAAGAAACCTACCGCGAAATTTGTAATTAAAACCAATACGCCTTTTAATCCCTGCTAATTTCGCAATCAAGCCATAGCGGTGATCCAGCGAATAATCCAAGGCGATATCGAATTTTCCCTTTTTAATTTTAAAAAATAAACTCAGTAATTTTTTAATTCCATTAATCTTTGACTGGCTGAACACTCTTTTAAGGTCGCCTCTTGACAAAGCAAAGACTTTATCGATATCAGGATTATTCTCAAATATCTCCCTGACCCGTTCATTACACCAATAACTAATTGATGCATCTGGCCAGGTATTTTTTATTGCCCGTATTACAGGAGTAGTAAAAAGCACATCTCCGATACCAAACGGATTGATAATCAGGATCTTAATCACTTATCCTTTAAACCTCTCTATATCATCTTCCTCAAGATAGCTGCCGGTCTGCACCTCAACTATCTTAAGAGGAGAATTCTTAGGATTCTCAAGGCGATGTTTGGCATTGCGGGGGATATATACGCTCTGATTGCTCTCTACAAGCCTCACACCGCTGGGACTGGTAACCCTAGCTGTGCCTGAAACCACTACCCAATGTTCTGCCCTTTTTTTATGCCTCTGCAGGCTAAGCGATTTTTTGGGCTCAATTTCGATTATTTTAATCTTAAAACCACCTGCTTGCTTTAATACTGTGTAATGCCCCCATTGGCGCTTTTCCGTCAGGTGCACGAAATGCTCTTTTCGTTTCGATAGCTTAAGCTGATCAACTACCTTCTTAACTTCCTGAGCTCTGCTTCTGTCGCAAATAAGAAGCGCATCCGGAGTATCGGCAATAATTAAATCCTTAAGGCCGATAGTAGAAATCAACCTGTTCCCGCGGCTAAAAATACAAATCCCACGGCTATCCAAATCTATGGAATCTGCCTGAACGATGTTCCCTTTTGCATCTTTGGTTAAAACTTCATTCAGCGCATCCCAACTGCCTAAATCTGTCCAATCAAATCCAGCCGGAACTAAAACAATTTTCCCGGAATGTTCCATAATGCCGTAATCAACAGACATTGGGCTGATTTTGTGCCACACCTTAATAATATCACCAGTATCTTTTATCAACATTATTTGCCTATAAAGCTGCGGCAGGTATAATTTCACCTCATCCATAAACACGGAAGCCTTCCAAATAAACATCCCGCTGTTCCAAAAGAATCTTTTATCTTTAAAATACTTTTTAGCTTTTATTAATGAAGGCTTTTCAAGAAATTTTTCTACCTTATAAGAATTAAGCTGACGGCTGAAGGCTGACGGCTGAAGGCTAACCTTTATATATCCATATCCGGTTGACGGATTTTTCGGCGTTATTCCCAGGGTAACAAGAAAACCTTTCTTCGCACAAATAACCGCCTGCTGCAATGCAAAACAGAATTTTTTTATATCCTTAATGTAATGGTCTGAAGGCAAAACAATAAGCACAGCATCTTTATCACGCTGCTGAATCAATCTGGCACAGAGCGCTATGGCAGGAGCTGTATTTTTACCTTCCGGCTCAAGAATGATATTTTTTTCAGGCAAAGAAAAATGCTTTACCTGTTTTAGTAACTCAGTTAAATAGGCCTGGTTAGTAATGATATAAATATTTTGAGCCGGCATTACTTCTTTCATGCGGATTATTGTTGACTGCAATAAACTCCCTTTGCCCGCAACCTGCAAAAATTGTTTTGGCTCTAATTCCCTGCTAAACGGCCAGAAACGGCTTCCTACCCCACCAGCTAAAATAACTCCGTAGTTCATATTTTTAACACCTCTTTTGCCTTATTAAATACTTCTTCAACAGAAATATCCATCAAACTGCTTTTTTCAACCACAATACTATTGGCACTCCTTGGCCCCCAACGCAAAGGGCCCTTACCAAGAAGGTCATTACGAAAAATTGCCAATACCGGTGTACCGACGCAGGAAGCTAAATGTATTGGCCCGCTATCTCCGGAAATTAAAAGCCGCGAGCGCTTCAAAATTGCAGCAAGCTGCAAAAGGCTGGTTTTACCGGTAAGATTAACCGCTTCAGCGCCAAGCCCTGAAAGCAGCTCCTTGCTTTGTTCAGATTCTTCCTTGCCTCCGATAAAAATCAACTCAAGCTGCAATTCATTAATTAACCTCTGTGCCAAAATAAAAAATTTATGTGCTGGCCACTGTTTTAGGGAATCGCTGGTCCAGGGATGGATAACCACTGCTCTGTCTGAATTAATACCTTTTAAAACTCCTTCATCAAAACGTTGATTGACGCGCAAAGATAATTCTCTATCACCACTCTCAGCGCCTGCCAGCCGGCTAAGATCAAGATTATAATCTATCTCATGCTTCTTCCCAAGATTTTTCTTATCGGCTATTTTTTTGGTTAATAAAAAAGCCCATTTACGGTCATAGCCTATACGCTCCCGGATACCGGCAAGAAAACTAATAATATTAAATTCCTTAGAAGGATTAAAAATTAAACAAAGATCGAATTTTTTCATCCTTAACCGATTGCTAAAAGAAATAATCTCTCCAACCTTATGTGGCTTATTTTCCCAACAGATTACTTCATCCGCAGCTTCAACACAATGGGCAAGCTCCTTGACATAAGGATTTACTACTAAAGTAAGCTTTGCCTGAGGGAATTTCGATTTCAAATCCCTGAATGCCGGGATATTCAGTAAAAATTCCCCGAAGCGGTCATTCCTCACTGCTAAAATTTTTTTTATGCTCATTTTGCAGGGCAAATAGCAAACTTTTTAAGGCTTAACAAGAGGCCGATAAGATACCAGAAAATTATAGCCACCCGCGAATAATAAAGGCTGCTTTCCGTAAGGCCGTTAATTAAAAAAGAAATTAAACATGCAATTAAAACTAAGCTGAGTTCTTTAACGTAAGGATCTTGCAAAGATTTATAAATTTTTGCTGCCTCTTTGAACAAATTAAAAAGCAGCCAAATAAAAATAAACAAACCCAGAAAACCGATTTCCGCTGTCATATGCAGAAAATTATTATGGGCATAAAGATAATCCGAGGTGACAATTCCGCGGTATTCAGGATTCTCTTTATATTTCTTATAATTTTTCATGAATGTATTGGCGCCAACGCCGATTATCGGATGGGCTTTAACCATATTCGCCGAATTCCTAAAAATTGCAATCCTGTCGTCATTGCACATAAAACGCACTGGATTATAATCAACCTCCTTCGCCCAATCCTTGACTGAATTAGGAAGAAAAAATGGCGCAATAATAGCCAGCACAATTAAACCGCCAAGCATAACTTTCTTTTTCTTTACTATAGCAAAAAAGATAAAAATCAAATAGATTGCTAAAAGCGTAGGCCGGGAATAAGTCAAGGCAATCCCTAAAAGTGCCAGAGCACTTAAAAACAGATGAAATATTTTTTTTGGCATTTTAAAATAGAAAAGCGTCAAACCAAAAATTAACGGCGCAATAGCGCTTAGATAAACCCCGAAAGTATTGGCATCCTTAAAAGAAGCAGTCGCTCGTACCAGGCCAAGGTTGGCTATTGTACCGTAGCCTCTAATAAAATCTTTCCCTGAATAAACCTGCCAAATAGCATCGATTGACACAAGCGCAACTCCGGCAAACAAAGCTGCAGCTATTTTAATCAAATGCTTCCTCTCTTTTATTTCCGAAGCCATAATTAATACAACGAAAATATCATAAGCCAACCTGCCAATTCCACCCTTAAAAGAGTCCCTGTAATTGATGGAATGTACAAGCGACACACAAGTTATAATGAATAAGAATAAAAGCGGGAGATTAATTGCCGTCTTTATAATAAGAGGCTCTTTTTTAATGATCTTCTTCGCTAAAAATGCTGCAATCATCAACCCCATAAAGATGTTTGCCGGGGCAGGCGCAATTGCCACAAAAAAAGGAATCAAAATTATGCACCAATAAATAATAAAATCCAGCACCTTAACCATCTTTTCCTTTTTGCTAAATAATACTGTATTTAATAATCGCCATGATTGCCTGAACTCCGTGTATCCATCTGATTTTTTTCCCTTGAGCATAAGTCCGCGGATAATATGCGATCATTGCTTCTGAGGGCTTAAGTTTTTTCTTTATTGCCTTAGCCAGAATCTCTACATCAATATCAAAACTGTTTGATTCTAAATTTAAGAGGCTCAGGGCGTCTCGGCGGAATAATTTATAACAGGTTGAATAATCATTGAATTTTGTATTAAAAAAGAAATTAAATAAGCGAGTGAGAAACTTATTCCCCTGCCTATGCATAAAAAGGCCCGTATGCCCCTCTAAAAATCTCGCCCCCAGGACAAAATCGGCATTTTCTTTAATTATTGCTTCCATTAGTTTAGGGTAATCCTGAGGGTCATATTCCAAATCCGCATCCTGAATAACCACATATTCGCCCTGTGCATGCGAGAGGCCGGTTAAAAATGCTGCGCCCTTACCTCTATTACTTGTATGATGGATAACCTTCAGATTAGAATATTTAATCTCGCGCAAAATTTTTCCGGTATCATCGCTTGAGCCGTCATCAACAACAATAATTTCTTTATCGATATTAACAGCGCTGATTTTTTCTAAAATTTCCCTGATAGTTTTTGCCTCATTATAAACCGGAACAACCACTGATAATAGCGGCATAGCTTACCCTCTCAATCGTCTGTAGATGGCCCAAATATATAGCTTAAGGTAATTAGGCAACAATTTTAAAATACGAAAACTTGACTTTCCCTTTGTCCTTTCCCGCCAAATAGTAGGCACCTCGGTAATTTTAAAACCGGAGTAATACGCCTTCAGGGGGATTTCCATTGATATCTCAAACCCCTCAGCTTTAATATCGATATTCTTTATAACTTCTTTCCTGTACATTTTAAAAGCATTGGCAATATCATGCGTGGGGACACCCAAAAAATAATACAATGACCATCCGGCAAAACTGGAAAGCATTCCTTTTAACCTTGATCCCCCTAAGCGGCCGCCCCCTTTGATATACCTACAGCCGCAGACAACATCATACCCATCATCCAGTATTTTAAACATTTTCGTAATAGTCGGAAGGTCATCGCATAAATCCGCCATTACCAGAACCAGGGCATCACCGGAGGCACTCTCAAAACCAGCCTTCACAGCATTGGCAAACCCTTTATCGCGCTTATTTTCAACCGAACTGATATTCTGGTATTGCCTGGCGAGATTATTAATCAGCTCCTGCGTCTTATCTGCGGAATGATCATTGACAATTACTAACTCAAAGGGCAAGGGAATACTGCTTTCTATCCTATTTACAGCATCAGAGATATTTTCCTCTTCATTGTGGGCTGGGACAATAATCGACAGTTTCATTTTATCAATTTATAGATATGCATTGTGTTATTAGTAAAAACCGGGTTAAATTTTTCCGGATGTTCCTTCGCCCAAACATCTTCCATGGGAAATTCGATATCCTTAGTCTGGTGTAAAGAATAAATAAAGAGGTAATCCGTCCCTCTCCTGTTTAAATTCTCGAGCCAAAGCGCATAATCAGCACAGCCGCGATAATTACCTTTTGCCTCGAAATTCTTATGCTGGCTTAAAAAATCATATCCCCACTGATAATGGCTCCGCGGAAAATAGTGCAATTTTGCCGGATCGATCTTATTTACGGAAACATAATAAACATTATTTTTAAAAACGCTGCCATACAAAGGAAATGGCACTGGCCTACCTGCATAGGCAATATTATTGCCACTTGTATTATTATTAAGCCACTCCCAGGCCTTTGCGGCATCCGGCCAGAAACCAGAGTATTTTACCATCTTTTTATAGCGAGGAAACTCATTTTTTAGGTAATCCTTACTTAGCCATGTCAACACAAAGATAAACATACATAAGATAATAGTAGCAAAACCTCTTTTAATTTTAAAATTCTTCAAAAATAAGGCAAAAATCAAAAATAGCACCATAGTCAAGATAATTGAAACCACCAACTCTTGACGCTTAGCTAATTCAGACATAGAAGCAATCGCGCATAATACAATTAGAATATTTACTATTTTGCGGGGAATTTTTAAACAATCAAAAACATAGAAACCAGCAACCATCGCCATACCAAGCAACGCATACAAATAGCGGACATTTGCCAATGGGATGATATAGCGATAAATAAGGCAGATTAAAATTGGTAGAATAAAAAAATAGGCCAAGATAAAGTTCGTTCCCTTCCTCTTAAAGACTGTCAATGGCAAAGCAAAAAATATGCCCGGCAGAATAAAAACCAAAGATTGAGCTCCAAGCCCTTCGTGAAATAAAATCTTGCCTAAAGAATAATCTTCCGGCTTAAAATGCGCACGGTAAATAGTAGAGCTCATAACACCTTTAAAAATCGTTTTTCCGGATAAGCTAAAATCAAAAGGGTATAATGGATTACCGGTTTCAAAAAAATTCCTGATGTAACTAAAACCGCCGAAAATAACAATCGAAAACAAAGAAAACAGCAACAAGTAACTTCTATTATGATTTTTCAAACAAAGATAAACGAATGGCAGGAACAACAAAAAGCT
>JALOQJ010000057.1 GCA_025453445.1 Candidatus Omnitrophota bacterium | reverse complement strand
AACCACTATTTTCGGCTTCTCCTGCTGAAAAATTTCCTCTAACCTGCCGGCGTTGCAAATGTCAGCCTTATAAAATTTGAACCTGCCATTTATCGCCTTAAGCCTGAGTAAATCTGCAGCATAGGTAAGCTTATCAACAATAATCGCTTCACATTTAGAAGGGTGTCCCTTTTGGGAACGTCCCCCCATTATTAGCTGACGGACGAATTCGCTGCCGATAAAACCGCAGGCACCGGTAATTAATATTTTAGGTAATTTTTTACGCATTCGTCAAATACCTCTTTTATATTTCTTACTTTAAAACCTGACCTCTTTAGCTTGCTTGTAGACATAATCAAATTAGACCTGACTAAATTCAGTGCTCTGTACTTTATAACTGTATATTTAAAATCAGGCACATATTTTTTGTATACTTCCAGCAGATCCGGATATTGCAAACCGCCTTTGTTTACCAGGTTATATATCCCTTGCGCATCAATACGGATTAAATGCTTCAGCGCCCTGATAAAATCAGGCAGATAAGTCACTGAATTAGAGGTATCGATAACTTTTTTATATTTAATCAGCTTAGTCAGGATATTTCTCGGATGGGGGCGGCCATCGAGAGGGATCCTGATTCTTACTATTAAAATATTATATTTTTTTGATAATACATCCAGCGGCCTTTCCGCATAAATTTTACTTCGGCTATAATACAAACCAAAAAAATCCGGGATTTTTTCTTCTTTTATCGGCGAATCTTTAGAATAATCAAATTTATATATGCAACCGGAACTTATATGCACTAACTTGATATTGTTTCTTATTTAGAATAATCAAATTTATATATGCAACCGGAACTTATATGCACTAACTTGATATTGTTTCTTATAGCAGCCTCAGCCAAAATTATCGGCACAAAAGTATTGGCAAAAAGGGTCTTATCTTTATCTAATTCACAATCGTCCACATTGTTTTTTCCGGTTGAACCGATGCAATTTATAATAATTTTCGGCTTATACTTTTTTATAATATCTTGCGCATCCTGCAACGAATAAATTTTTTCTGTGGAAATAGCACAACCGAGCTCCTCCTGAAGCCTTTCTCCAATAAAACCTTTGCCCAATATCAGAATCTTATTTTTCATCTTCCTTCACCACTCTCCTGAGGTATTCTCCATAACCCGCATTCAATTCCTTTGCCAATGATAAGAGCTCACCTTTATTGATATAACCCATCCTGTAAGCAATCTCTTCGATACAGCCTATCTTCAAGCCCTGCCTCTCTTCGATGGTCTTGATAAATATCGAGGCATCGATTAAAGAATCACAAGTGCCGGTATCAAGCCAAGCATATCCGCGGCTGAATAATTTTACTTTTAGCTTTCCCCGTCTCAAATATTCCTTATTAAGATCGGTAATCTCCAACTCTCCTCTTTTTGAAGGTTTTATATTCTTTACCATACTTACGGCCCTCTTGTCATAAAAATAAAGCCCGGTTATGGCATAATTTGACTTCGGTACCCTGGGTTTTTCTTCTATTGATTTTACCTTAGCTTTCTTATCAAATTCAATTACACCGTAACGCTGCGGATCTTTTACATAATAACCAAAAACCATTGCCCCATCTTTCAAAGAAGCGCATTCCCTTAATAAGCTGCTTAAATTATGGCCGTAAAAAATATTATCGCCCAAAACAAGGCAAACGCCATTAGAACCGATAAAATCCTCGCCTATGAGCAATGCTTGGGCAATACCTGCTGGTGATTGCTGTATCTTATAAGTTAACCTTATCCCCAAGCTGCTGCCATCTCCCAGCAAATCTTTAAACCTCGGCGTATCTTTAGGAGTTGAAATTATCAGTATATCCTTGATACCAGCAAGCATTAATACCGATAAAGGGTAATAAATCATCGGCTTATCGTAGACAGGAAGCAATTGTTTACAAACGCCCTTGGTTACCGGATACAATCTTGTAGCTTTGCCACCGGCTAAAATTATCCCCTTCATTTTTAACTCCTTTTAAGGATGATTTCACAGATTAAATTCTGATTTCACAGATTAGTTTCCGGTAAATCTGTGGAATCGGCTTTATAATCTGTGTAATCATGATCTAAAATCAAAAATATGACCAAGCACTTTTTTTGTTGCACGTATTGCATATTGTATATCATCCGGGCTGCGAAGCGAAGCTATTTTTCGCAAAATGAATTCCGGTGAAAATGCCACTTTGTACATACCCTGCACCAATTCCAAAAGTGCCTTATCCGGAATCGGACTACGCATAACTGGCCTCTTCATATCATAATCATTCCAATTTAAAGTCTTTAACCAACCTTTAGCCTTACATTCATCAAATAATGGCGTACCCGGATAAGGAATAACCATAGTTGCCTGCATAGTATAGGCATAGCCTTTTTTTAAAAGCCATGACCCTAATTCTAGGGTTTTTAGGGCATCTTCATAGCTTTCCCAAGGATAACCGAACATAATCGTAATATGCGGATAAAGCCCGGCTTTAGATGCCGTTTTACAATCCTCAATAATACGTTCTGCTTTGAGATTCTTATTAAGCCTGTCCAACGTCGGCTGATTTGCCGATTCTAAACCGAATAAGAGCAGGCGAAAATTAGCTTTTTTCATCAGCGAAAAATCTTCCGCTGTAAGCGCACCGAAACGCATATTACAATCAAAATAAAAGTTTTTCTTATTTAGCCCGCGCTTAATCAGGCCATCACAAAAAGAACGCAGCCAAACTCCCGCGGGAAAACATCCTGTGTCATCCATGATTTCCCGCACTTTATATTTTTCAACTAAAATCTCAATTTCATCCAACACATTCTCTGCGTTTCTTGTCCTGAATTGCGGATAAAGCGTTGGCCAACTGCAAAAACTGCATTTACCCCACCAACAGTCCCTACCGGACATAATATAAGTACCCGGAGTAAGTTTATAATTACCGTTTTTAAAGGCGTAATCCTGCCATTTAGTCAGTTCTCGGTCAATAAAAGGAAGGGAATTCAAATCATGGTTAAGCTGGAATTTTCCGCTATTTTTAATTTGACCGTTATCACGGTAATATATTCCCGGATCTAATTCAGCCTGCTGGTCAAGATGATTACATAGGTTTAAAAGCAAAAAGTCGTAGTCGCCGCCAGTAAGCACATAATCCACTTGTGAATTTTGCATTGATTCTTCTGGAAGGGCAGTTACGTGGTCACCAAACAGTGCAGTCTTCAATCTTTGGTCTATGGTCTTTAATTTGCTGATAATTTCCCAATGTTGTTTTACGACGGGTGTTTTAGTTTCAAAAGCAATTATATCAGGCTTCTCTTGCTTTATAAAATTGATAAAACCATCATAATCCATGCCCTGAGCAAGGCAGTCATTCCAGATTACATTATGGCCGTATTTCTTCAA
>JALOQJ010000011.1 GCA_025453445.1 Candidatus Omnitrophota bacterium | reverse complement strand
TATTACTGGATAAATCAACCTGTCCAAAGAGGTTAACTTATGATAAAATTGACACTCCTACCAATGTGGAAGTGTCAACAGATCTCCAAGCGTGTACAGATTTTATCCACCGCCCGGCTGCGGGAGAGCGAGGGGTTTTTGTAGAGCGATAAGCACCGCCACGGTGGGGCGGTGCAAGCGTCCGCGCGAGAAACCTAGACAAGGCAGACGCGAAACAGTTACTAATAATTAGTTTTAAATGGAATAAAGTGAGAGGCTAACCTTCTTTGGCGCTGAGGGAAAGTTCGCCGCGGGCAACTTCTTTACCTGAGGCTTCTGCGTAGGCACTGACAATGGCGATATTGGAGAGCATTTTAATTGGCTCAACAGTAATCTTAAGCTGATCGCCGGGGGAAACCGGATGCAGGAAACGCATTTTAATACTTCCTAAATAATAAGACATCTTTTTATCCTGCGCAGTATTTTTACCGCTGGCAAAAAGCACAATTGCTGTCTGCGCCATAGCTTCGGTAATCAAAACCCCGGGCATTACCGGCTTACCCGGAAAATGTCCGGAAAAAAACTGTTCATTCATACTGACATTTTTAATCGCTACCACTTTTTTCCCGGGATCCAATTCAATGACCCTGTCAATCATCAAAAAAGGGAAACGCTGCGGCAGGATATTCTGTATTTCTTCTATACTAAGCATGCGACCCTTCTTTTTGTGCCAAATACTCTTTAGCTACGGCGATAGTTTGGGCCAGTGTAGTTAATTGTGCTAATTTTTCTTCAGGAATACTGATTTTATATTTTTTCTCAATTGCCGCTAAGATCTCCAGCGCCATCATTGAATCTACGCCCAGATCCTCAAAAAATTTTGCCTCAGGCGTAACTTGCCCTGGATCTTTCTCAATAATCTCGGCAATTAAATTCTTAATCTCTTCTTCAATATTTTGCATTTAACACATTCTCCTTTTGTTGTTTAAAGAATTGCCATGCCGCCGTCAACCACCAATGTCTGTCCGGTAATATAGGCAGCTTTTTCGCTCAATAAGAATTTTACTGCTGCGGCAACATCTTCTGCGCTGCCAAAACGCTCAAGCGGTATCCTCTTTTTTATTTCGGCCTTATATTCTTCTTTTAAAGTAGCAACCATATCTGTTTCAATGAACCCGGGCGCTACAGCATTGACTCTGATGTTATAAGCCCCTACTTCCCGCGCTAAGGCTTTAGTAAAACCGATAATCCCGGCTTTGGAAGCAGCATAATTCGTCTGACGGCTTAAGCCAATTATACCACTAACCGAAGAAATATTCACAATATTTCCGCTTTTCTGCTTCAGAAAAGTAACGATAGCGTTACGCGTCAGGTTAAACAAACCGCCTAAATTAGTATCGATAACATCCTGCCAGTCAACTTTTGCCATCATCATCAGAGCTTTGTCTTTGGTAATGCCGGCATTGTTCACCAAAATATCCAGCTTGCCGAATTCCTCTTTTACTTTCTCAATTAATTCTTTTGCTTTTTCAAAATCGCGCACATCCATCTGAAATGCCTTTATTTTACCGCCTGACTCAGCAGCTTCTTTGACCAGCGCTTCTGCATCAGACGAACTTTTTAAATAAGTAAAAGCAACATGAGCACCTTCCCGCACAAGCATCATTACAATTGCCCTGCCGATTCCCCTGGTCCCGCCGGTAACTACAGCAACTTTATCTTTAAGAAGCATTTTTATCCCCCGAATTTCGAGATTACCATGCTAGTATTGCACCCGCTTGGGCCAAAAGCATTAACCATCAGATTATTTACCTTTACACCTTCGCTACGATTAACTACATAATTTAAATCGCAATCAGGATCTTTCTTCTCATAATTTATCGTCGGTGGAATCATCTGCCTATTGATCGCTCCGATTGCTGCTGCTACCTGCAAAGCGCCTGATGCGCTGAAACATTCGCCGGTCATTGATTTAATAGAACTGACGCGTGCCCGTTGGCTATCTACGCCAAAAACCTCTTTTATTGCTTGAGATTCGATTTTGTCCGCGGCAATAGTAGAATTCGCCGCTGCAGAAATATAATCTATTTCCGCAGTAGTTATGCCGGCATCCTGAATTGCCTGACGCATAGATTCTTTTAATCCCTTGCCTGTTGGACAATATTTATTAATCCTATAACTATCAAATCCACTGCCAAAGCCGGATATTTCAGCATAGATATTAGCGCCTCGGCTCAGGGCAGATTCCAAGTCTTCCAAAACAAAAACCGCAGAGCCTTCTCCCAGAATGGCGCCGTTTCTTCTTTTATCAAAAGGGCAAGAAATCTCAAACTCGCCCTCTTTTAGGCCTGAGAGAAAACCGGTTTTATAAAATCCCAGAAACAGTTGCTCACAAAGCTCCTCTACGGCTCCGGCTAAAACTACTTTTGCCCTGCCTAATTTTAGAAAATCAACCGCATATTTCATAGCATCCAAAGAAGCGCAAAAACCCGTAGAAATCGTAGCATTGAAGCCTTTAATAGCAAACCTGATGGAAATCTGGCTCGCCGGAGAATTAATCACTGTATTGGGAAAAAGCGCAGGATTAACATATTGCGGGCCTTCGGTTAAGGCCTCGCGATCAAACTCCCCGATACTGCGGATGCTGCCTAAAGTATTGCCTATTGCAACACCTGTTGAATGCGTATTTTTTTCATCTACCGAAAACTTTGCGTCATCCAAAGCAAGTTTCGCCGCGGAATTAACTAATTTTGTACTGCGGTCTAAGATACGCAAGCCTTTATTGCCCAAAAAAACCGCAGGGTCAAAATCTTTGGCTTCACCAGCGGTTTTTGCAATAAACACAGAGGCATCGAATAAAGAAATCGGCTTAATTCCTGATATTCCTTTAAAAATTGCCTCCCAGAAATCATCTTTACCAATTCCGTTAGAAGCAATTACACCTACACCAGTAATCACTACCCGTTTCTTTTCCATTATTTTAATGAATTTAAATATTTATTATACAGCTGGAGTAAACCATTGTCAACCTCAGGAGCTTACCCAATCATAGTTTCTAATATCTTGATATTAGTTTCTGCGTTAATTGCATCTATAACAACATCTGTCTTGCCAAAAGCGCTAAAATTTCCAGGATGATCCAACCGGGAACAGAATGTTTTTATTCTGCCGCGGGTCAAAGCAGGCGAATACTCACCTGTAACATCCATACCGATAATTTCAGACTGTTCTTTTATAATTTTTAACGCGCTTAATAAATCGCTGAAAGCAAACTTCCCTTCCTCCCAATTAGTCAATGCAAATTCTGAATTCAGGCAGTCCTTATCCAGGCTCAGATAAACCTGCCTGGTTTCTAACCGCTGAATCAACTGCGTCATAAATTGCACAAGGTTTTTTTCTTTTAGCTGCTGCCAACGAATTTCACTGCTGAGCATATTCTTCTTACGGCTGATAGAAATATTTTCCGGCACCCTACGCAGCCATACTCTTGCTGGTTCATGCTCATATGGATAAATTTCCAGGCGGTTATTTTTTAATGCATCGAGGTTGCCGGACTGAATATTAAAAGTAGAAATATCATCTGAGGAAATACCCAGTAAAACCACCTTCAACACATTCGGCATTTTAAGGATCCGGCTGACCCATGAACCACAGCCGGTTTTCGGCGGTAGAGTGTCCCAGTCCGGATGATAATCAAAAACAATCACGCTGATTGGTTCGCTGAATTGTTCAATTAAAAGGCTGGAAATATGGTGGAAATCGCCTGAGCCAAAGAAAGTAACTGCATTCTTCATTTCAGGTTGAAGGGATTTTTTTATTTCTGATTCGGTTTTTTTATTTAACCAAAGGCGGGCAGAGGGCGCAATTTCCTTAAGGCCTACGATCACAGGCTGAAATCGTTCAATAAACTTATTTTGCCTGATCAGGCTATTGTCAAAATCCAAAACCCGCGGCCGTTGGTTTAACATGAGGTTTACCTGCTGCTATTAAGCAGTTTGGGCAATGCCTTTTTTCAACGCTTCTTCGAAGAGCTCAACCGCGAGGTCAATTTCTTCTTCCTCAATAGACAAAGAAGGAGCAAGCGTAAAGACATTCTTATAGTAGCCACCCACGTCCAGGATAAGCCCTCTTTTCTTACCGCCAACATTGAGGTTAGCGCCTAAGCCAATATTGGCAATTGCATCGGTCAGTTCTTTATTCGGCGTAAAGCCGTCCTTCTGGCAAATTTCGATTCTTAATGCCAAGCCTAAACCATCAACATCACCAATTTGCGGGTATTTCTTACGCAGTTTTCTTAATTGCGCTAAGAAATATTCTCCTTTACGTGGCACAGAAACAGCAAAATCAGAATCTTCAATCAGTTTCATTGTCTCTAAACCGATTGCTGTACCCAAAGGATTAGCAGAAAATGTAGAATGAGTTGAACCGGGCGGAAATACCTGCGGAGAAATCAGTTTTTCTTTTGCCCAGATACCGGAAATCGGATTTAGTCCATTAGTCAATGCCTTGCCAAAAACAATCACATCCGGCACAACATTAAAATGCTCTATGCCCCAAAGTTTGCCAGTGCGATAAAATCCCATTTGAATTTCATCATCAATTAAAAGTATTTTATAACGATCGAGGATTTCTTTTAACCTGCTAAAATATTCAGCCGGAGGAATAACATAACCGCCTGTCCCCTGTACTGACTCTACATAAAACGCACCAAATTCGCATTCATTGTTTTTCTTATTTAAAATTGCATGATATTCTGTCTCGAAAAGCTTTTCAAACTGCCTTAAGCAGTATAAATCGCAAAATTCCCGTTTCTTTTCATACATACAACGGAAACAATAAGGATAAGGCACAAAAAGAGCCCTGTCAGAAAAATGGCCAAACTTCTCTCTATACCTATAGCTGGAGGTAATTGCAGATGCGCCAAGTGTCCTGCCGTGATAACCGCCCATAAAAGCAAAAACTAAATTCTTGTGGGTATGGTTGCGCACTACCTTTAAAGAATCCTCTACTGCCTGAGCACCGCCGACATTAAAATGTACCCTGCCTTGTGCCTCAAAAGTCATCTCAACGCGCTGACCAATCTTTGTGGCGAGTAAAATTTTTTCTTCGTGCAAATACTGGCAGGCCAATTGCGGCATTTTATCAATCTGGCGTTTAAGCGCCTCGTTTAAACGCCGGTTTTTATAACCGAAGTTTACTGCTGAATACCACATCTGCAAATCAAGGTATTCTGCGCCTTCCCTGTCATAAAGATAGATTCCTTCGGCACGGTCAAAGATATTTAATTTATCAGCATAATGCACAGTATCACCCCAGGAACAATATTTTGCCTCTAGCTTCAAAAGTTCCTCTTCTCTTCCGGCGGATTTTGTGGCTTTCTTCACGGTTTTTTGTTTCTGGCTCATCTAATTCTCCCTGCCTGCCGGTAGGCAGGCTTTTTCAGGCAAGTTAAAACTTTGCCTAAATTTTTAAAGGCAATATAGCGCTTATTACGCTTTTTTAACTGCTTGGCAAGGCTTGCTTTGGCAAAAACAATGTCTGCCTCGCAAGCGGGGCAGACATCAGAAAGCCCATCACCAATATAGATTATTTTATCGCGAAATCCGGTTTTTAACAAGTTATTTTTCTTACAGTGGCCGCAGCGGAAACACGATACATTCTGATACGGAAAAGACAATTTCAGCCTATCCCCGAGAAACTTAATCCCGTTGGCATATATTTTCAACCCTCTGATGCCGTGGCTGCGCAGAATAAACCTGATTAGAGGAGAAAAATTATCGCTTAATATCACCGGCTTTATTCCCTGCTTTCTTAAGAATAGAAGCAACGCTTTAAAATGTTTATCCAGCTTAATTTTAGCCAAATAACGCAGGAGATCAGCGCGAGTAATCCTAACGCAATGCAGCTGGCCTTTAAGGCACTCCCGAGAGCCGATTTTACCTTTTTTCCAGTCCTGCTCAAATTTTACCCAATCTTGGTTGACTGAAAAACGCTCGATGATATCATCTAAGGTATCAACCAGAGTAATCGTATTATCAAAATCAAAAAAAACTTTATATTCTTTTATCTTCATCGCCCTACCTTGACAACCAATATAAAATATGCCATACTTAAATTACGAGAGGTGAGAGTCAACCTTGAACAAGGAGGCTGCTTCGATAGCGAAAGCTAGAAAGGCCTATCACCTACAAAAAACCCCTAGCAGTTTCAGGGGATTTTTTGTTGATTTCGGCGTGCCACTGGCGCATACGCCGAAATCACACTGAGCACTGCGAAGTGTTTGCTACTTCAAGTATGCTTTGATGATCTTCTGCTGCTGGAGCGGTTTATCTGAAGCATCCACAGCTGTATCTTCAATTCTCTGCACTACTTCATAACCGGAAATTACCTCGCCAAAAATAGTATGCTTCATATTCAACCAGGGAGTTTTGGCAGTAGTGATAAAAAACTGGCTGCCATTGGTATTTGGCCCGGCATTAGCCATAGCTAAAATCCCAACACTGTCGAATTTAACTGCAGGGCTGACTTCATCTTCAAATGGCTTACCCCAAACTGACTGGCCGCCCCGGCCTGTACCGGTAGGATCTCCACCCTGGAGCATAAAGCCTTTGATTACCCGATGAAAAATTAAGCCGTCATAATAGCCCTTTTCCACCAACTTGGTAAAATTCTCGCATGCCCGGGGAGCAATATCCGGCATTAACTTAATTTCAATTATTCCCTGATTTGTCTCTAGAACTACGGTTTTATCATCCATAGCAACAGCTCCTCCATTAGTTAACTGCAGAAAAAATAGAAAACACAAAGTGAGAAAAAATTTATTTTTCATTTCTCTTATTGCCTCCTTAAACTTTCCAGCCATAAATTAAACTGTGTAATAAATTCGGCGTAAATTGCCTTTTGCTCTTCAGGGATCAATTTTTTCTTCTCTCTGACATAGCTAAGCCTATCTTCAAGAGTAGAGTGAATAACCTCTTCAATAGGCACTACTGCATTCAGAGTATTGCTTAAACCATCCCAATTATCATTCACCGGAAATCCGGATTTTTTTAATCCACTGTCCCAGGTAGCATCTACTAAAACCCATCTTCCCTTAATCTGTGCTTTACAAGAAAGATGATATCCCGTTGGTGAACCTTGCGCCAATTCTTTAATTTTTGCAGGGTAATTAATCGGCTGCTCGCTCCACTTAAAAGGATATGTAACATAATCTATGGGAATCCCCAATTTGGTGAACAAAAAACCCAAAAGATAATGCTTCGGCGTACAGGAAGCTTTTGAAGTCCGTAGAATTGACTCTGCCCAAACAAGAGGATCTTCTATTTGTGGAACAAGGTAATACGGGATATCCCTGATATGATTAAAAACAGCTTTCCGTGCACCTAAAGGCCCCAAGCCTTTAATCCAATGATCAAAATTCTTTAGAATAATCTCAACCGCCATATTCTGCATATTATAAACGTAACGGAAAATTATTTCAAGGCTTTTCATTTATTTATTGCCTAAACTCAGGTTTAGTGATAGAGTAACTTCACTCATATGAAATACCATCACGCTTTATTCCTAAATCCTTATATAGAAGGCAACGTCAACAGCACGATGATGCTTTTCCCGCCTACCGGCCTGGAATATGTGGCAACCAGCACAAAAGGCCTAGTCGATAAAATCACTCTTCTGGATTTAAGGCATGAAAAAGAACTCTCCAACCCGGATACGCTAATCAATTTTATCAGGGATAATATAGATATTGTCTGCGTCAGCATTGGCTGGGACCGCCAGTTTGAAGAAATCTGCCAACTTTTAAACCGCATGCCGGAAGGCATCACTTTGGTTGTTGGAGGCTATAAAGCAACGGAAAAAGTTACTGAACTTTTTCAGGCCTGCCCTAAAATCAATATTATTGTGCGCGGAGAAGGCGAAGAAACCATTCAGGAAATCTTTAAAGGCACGGCGCTGAAAGATATCCTAGGTATTTCTTACAGAGAAAACAATAATATTCTGCATAATGCTAACCGACCATTCCCTAACGTAGATACGATTGCTCCTCCTGACCGCTCTTTAAGATGCTGCGAATATTCAATGTCTCTGAATGGAATCAAACTGGCAAATTTGAACTTTGATGCCGTGCTCAGCGCAAGAGGCTGCCCTTTTAATTGTAAATTCTGCACCTTCAGCTTAAACCCACTAGGACAAAAAAGAAATTATGCTGCGCGCTCAGCTGCTTCAGTGGTTAATGAAATTAAATCTCTAAAAGCACAAGTAGTGCTTTTAAGCGATGACGATTTTTTTGCCAACCCTAAAAGAGCTGAAGAAATCTGCGATTTAATCATCAAAAATAAAATCAAGAAACGCTTCCTTGCTCAGGCACGCATTGATATTGCCAAACACCCTGTTTTATTGGGAAAAATGGTTAAAGCGGGTTTTAAAGCGCTGTTAATCGGGATCGAATCCCCTCACGACTGGATATTAAAACAATTAAACAAAGGCTTTGACCAGGCAGGGATAAGAAAGGCTTTTTCCGTCCTGACAAAATACCCGATTTATTATAACGGCTATTTTATCTATGGGAATATTGGTGAAACCGAAAAAGAAATGCTTTATATCGCGCAATTTGCCAAGGAAATCGGCGTAGATTCTATTACCTGCAATAAATTAAGGATCGAGAAATTTTCTCCCTTGAAAGAACTGGCACTATCAACTCCGGGGTATCATGTTACTGACAGGGGCGAACTTTACTCCGATAAATACAGCCACGCAACATTAAAAAAAATCGGCAGGAGGATAAAATTTTCTTTCTATACGCCGGCAAGATTTATCAAGATACTCTGGAAAAATATTTTTGTGATTAAATTCTTCAGCTTCAGGGAAATACTTTCACTTTTTCTTATTGCCCCTTCCATCCTACTTAGTGTTATCGTACGCGAGAATAAACGCGGCAGGCTTGGGGATTCGCTCAAGCGCACCTTCATTAAGAACGCCTGATTAAAAAGAAATATTTTTTTCTGCAGAGCGGTATTTTAGAGGTAAATCAGATAAACTTTGTAAATACATTGCTACGGCAAGCCATTCCTTTAATTCAAGAGATTTAGTGTTATCAATAAAAATGCGGCTTGCTTTCATATCATTAAGGGGCTTGCCTGACTCATCTTTAGGCACAAATCTAATTTTACCGCCTGTTAAATCATCCAACTTCTGGCGCATAACCAAAGTTTTCCAATTGGTACATACCCGGTAAAGACGATTATTTTCCAAAGAATCCAACCTACCGTCATCAGTTTCAACCTCAACTTTTTTTACACGGTTAAATGGCTCTGCCTTAGGATCATAAGAAAAACGCATTCCTGTAACCTGCAAATGCAGGTCATGCTTAACCGGCGCAAATGTAGTTTCCAATTCGAGAATCTTCTTAATCTCATTGCCGTTTAACCAAAATACGACTAACCCAGATCCAACCTTGCCATCAGGGCCTATGCCCAGTGCCATCAGCCGGAAAACATCATTAACAGTAAGCGGCCCTTTGGCTAGCGGCACACGAATCTGGCCAAACCCTTCAAAGACAAAAGAAATATTGCGGTAATTTTTGCCTTCTTTTTTCTTTACCGCATAACGGAAAGCATCCCCTACTAAATCACCGAGGCCGGAAGTCAGGCATTCTGCGCGATTAGGGCTTTTATCCCAATCAGGATCCGGCAGAGAAAAAGCGCTCTTTGCTACAACCTCGCCATAATAATAATTAAATTGTTTAAGATACTCAGCATCTATATATTTTTCAAAAGATTTGACCAATCCGGCAATCCTGGAGTCATCAGACAGTGCTGAAGTAATAGGTATAAGTTTATAATTTAATACCTGGAAACTGCCATCGGATTTTCTTGCTACTACCAGCCGGCCAAGATAACGCGCATAACAATCGGCAGATACTATATAGGTATTACCTACCCGTATATAAGGGTTTAAAACTGAATGCGTATGGCCGCTGATAATTACATCAATCCCCGGCACTTCTTTAGCTAAAATTTCATCCTCAGAAATACGTTTATCTTTCCAAGTACCCGAATGTGATAAGCAAATCACCATATCTACTTTTTCTTTGTTGCGTAATATTGCTACGGACTTGCGTGCTGCATCGAGCGGATCAGAAAAAATTATTGGCTGGGCTTCCGGGGTATAAAGCACAGCATCTTTGCCCATTAAACCGAAAATGCCGATTTTTAACCCCGAACGTTCAAAAATCATATAAGGCTTCACCGGATATTCCTGATACGCCTGATTAAATTTTTCCGACTCTTTTTCCTGCGGATTAATCACTATATTAGAAGCAATAATTGCCGGTAACCTACCCTGATTATCTTGCCTTGCTGTTAATAAAGCTTCTGCCAGAGAGCTTGCGCCAAATTCAAACTCATGATTGCCAAAAGTAGTAGCATCATAGCCCATTAACCCCATGGTAATCAGTTCCGGAGAATGCGTAGAGCGAATAGTATGAAACAATGTCCCCATGCTAAAATCTCCTGCATCAAGCACAAGTGTCTTATTTTCCCTGCCCTTACGTTCATTGCTTATAGCCGTAGCCAAACGTGCATATCCACCCGCTTCTACAACGCTGTCGTCGCCTGCCGGCATTCTGTATGGCGCAAGGTTACTATGTAAATCGTGGGTGAATAATATAGTTAAGCCGTGTTCCGGCTTGTTAATGATAGCAAAAATAAAAATTACCGGTGCAGCCAATAATAATAAATAGAATGATATTTTTTTAAAAAGCATTTATTATCTCTTTTTTCTGATTAGAGAAATAATTATTGGCGCAATCAAAAGGACATATGAAGAAGCGAGCGGCCAGATAAACGCAATTACCATTGCACAAAGGGAAACAACAGGCAAGACTACGGCACGGCGCTTCTCTACTGCAATCTCTGCATCACTCAACGCATCATCTACCAGCCGGCGATTGTGCGTTGCATAGATCCAGCTCCATTCCCCAAAAACGCCGATTAAGAATACATTTCCCGCAAGAAATACGGATGCTACGCTATCGCCGGCAAATTTATTCACCAGTGCCGAAGAAAAAGGCAGCAAGGCTACGAACATCAGGAAAAATATATTTAACCAAACATGAATCGTATCTGTATATCTGATATAGTGAGCGCGGTTATGCAAATTAACCCAGATATGCCCAAGCAGGATGAAAACTGTCATATAAACAATGATATCCTGAAATTGCCCGCTAAGGAACTGTTCTAATTCAAAATTTGTGAGCATGCTGGTTTCATGCGGCACCTTGATATCCAACACAAGAATAGTCATAACAATTGCAAAAATTCCGTCGATAAGCGCGCCGATACGCTGAGGCATCAATTTAAAATGCATATTCCCTCCCTCATTACCCAAGAGACCTGCGAAAACGCAGTGTACTCAGGCCGATAATAATTAAACCCATAATTAACAAAGGCAAAAGCTGCATCCAGAGAATTTCAATACCGATCCCTTTTAAAAAAATACTCCTGATAACTACCATAAAATAACGCAGCGGGTTAAAAAAAGTAAACCACTGAATAACTTGCGGCATATTGGCTATCGGATAGGCAAACCCGGACAAAAGCATAGTCGGCATATAAAAAAGAAAAACCGACATCATTGCCTCCTGCTGAGTCGAAGAAATTGTAGAAATAAACAACCCTATCCCCAGAGTAGTAAATAAATATATCAGGGTAGAAAAAAGCAATAACAGTAAATTGCCCCTCAGAGGCACATGAAACCAAACAACGCCCATTACAGTAATCAGGGTAATCTGAGTCAAGGCAATGATGGCAAAAGGAAGCAATTTACCTACGATCAACTCAATCGGCTTCAGGGGACTGACAATTAACTGCTCCATGGTACCGATTTCCTTTTCTTTAACAATAGCCATCGAGGTTAATAAAAGCGACATCATTGTTACAATGGTAGCAATAACCCCCGGCAAATAATAGTTCCTGGTAATAAGATTTCCGTTAAACCAGGCGCGGTCTTTTAAATCCACGCTTGGCACATTAGTTACCAGCCCGCTTGCAGCAGCTTCTTCTTTCATTAAATCATACTGATAAGTGCCTATAATTGTATTAGCGTAACCCATAATAATCATTGCTGTATTAGAATCCGTGCCGTCAAATGCCAGCTGCACCTGAGCATCTTTACCGGCATTAATATTGCGGCCGAAACCACGGTCAATATGAATTACCGCGCTAACGAGCCCTTTATCTAAAACCCAGTTTTGTTCTGCTTCACTAAAAATATAGTGTTCAGGCACAAAATATTTAGAATAAGTAAAACGACGCAGCAATTCGCGGCTTTCTTGAGTGTTATCACGGTCAAATATGGCAGTAGGCACATAATTAATATCCTTAGTTGCGGCATATCCGAACAAAATTATTTGAAAAAGCGGAGTAATAAAAATAACTGTTTTCATCCGCGGGTCGCGGAAAATCTGCTTAAATTCTTTGATTAAAATCGCTTTTGCCCGCTCAAACATAAATTAAGCCACTTTCTTTTTAAATTTTCCTATCGCCATACCCAGCATTAGAACAGCAAATAAAGAAAGAAAAAGCGCTTCATCCCAGAGGCTATGTATCCCGCCCCCTTTTAAAAATAATTCTCTTAATACTGTGATGTAATAGCGCGCCGGGATTAAATAAGTAACCAGCTGCAAAGCCTGCGGCATATTAAAAATAGGATAAATAAAGCCGGATAAAAGCACTGTCGGTAACATTGTAGTAAGAGTTGCCAGCTGGCTGGCCATTAATTGTGTCCTGCCGACTACAGAGATAAGTATCCCTTGCGATAATGCTCCGGTTAAAAAAAGCGTGCTTAAAACAAAAAGTAAAAGATAACTTCCCCGGAAAGGCACGCCAAACAAAAATTCTCCGCAAACTACACCTACGCTGAGATCAAAAAACCCGATAGCAAAATAAGGAATAAATTTTCCGATAATCAACTCCGGGCCCTTTACAGGGGTAGAGATTAATTGCTCCATAGTACCCCTTTCCCACTCCCTGGCAATACAAATAGAAGTTAATAAACTGGCAATAATCATAATAATCATTGCGATGACCCCGGGAACAATAAACCATGTGCTATTCAGGCCCATATTAAACCAAATCCTTGAACGTGCGTCTATTCTTCTTCTTGGCTGCAATTCAAGCTGGGCAAGAGTTTGCGACATAATATTAATATTATATGCGGAAACAACCGAACGCACATAATTCATGGCAATATTGGCAGTATTGGCGTCACTTCCGTCTGCTATCAGCTGCAGAGGCGCTTGTTTGCCTGAATCAATAATACGGGAGAAATCCTTGGGAATAATCAGCGCCAACATGGCATCGCCGCTGTCAATCATATTCTGAATTGTCCGGTAATTATCGGTATAGCCGATAATCTTAAAATACTTAGAATTTTTAAAATTCAGCAGAAAATTACGGCTGAGCTCCGAACCATCCTGATTCCAGACTACGGTACGTACATTATCAATATCAAGAGAAAGGCCATATCCAAAAATTAACAGAAGAAATACAGGAATACCCAAAGCCATCGCCAAAGAGCGCGGGTCGCGCTTAATCTGGACAAATTCTTTCCAGGCAATTGCCTTAATTCTTCTTAGGCTCTGGCTGATCATAGTTTTCTATTAATGAAACGAAAACATCTTCCAAAGAAGGCAGGATTTTATTAATCGTAAACTGCCCTGCATTTGCGTCGCGCAGGGATTTTTCTATTGCCGGTATGGCTTTTAAACTATCGTAAACAACAGCATGGATAGTTGCTCCAAAAAGCGCTGCCTCTTTAACGCCTTCAGTTGTTATGATTTTTTCCAGCCATGCCTGGCAATCAGGAATGATAATTTCAAGCAATTCATTTTTCATCCGCGTAGTTTTCATTTCATAAGGTGTGCCCATAGCAATAATTGTCCCGTGATAAATCAAAACCATCCGGTTACAGTTCTCTGCTTCATCCATGTAATGCGTAGTAACAAAAACAGTTACTCCCTGCGCAGCCAGCCCTTTAATTACCGACCAAAAATTAGCGCGGGTAATCGGGTCAACCCCGGAAGTCGGCTCATCAAGAAAAATAATTTTCGGCTTATGCAACAGAGCACAGCCAAGGGCAAGGCGCTGCTTCCACCCGCCGGCAAGTGTCACGGTAAGTGCCGACTCCATGCCTTCTAAGCCGGCAGTGCGCACTGTCTCCTCGAAACGCTCCTTCTTTACCTTAGCGGGGATTTTATAGATACCGCTGTAAAAATCAATATTCTCGGCGACAGTCAGGTCGTTATACAAAGAAAACTTTTGTGACATATAACCGATATTCTCTTTAATTTTTGGCTGCTCTTTTATAATATCAAACCCGCCGACCTGGCCTTTACCCGAAGTAGGCGGGATAATTCCGCAAAGCATCCTGATAGTAGTAGACTTTCCCGCGCCATTAGGCCCTAAAAAACCAAAAATCTCGCCCTGCTTAACCTCAAAATTAATCCGGTTGACCGCCACGAACTGGCCGAATTTTTTTTCCAGATTCTCTACGCTAACCGCAATATTATTTGGGCTGCTCAGATTCATATTTATTAATTATCTTAATGAATGCTTCTTCAAGAGTTTTAGCATTGAATTCTTTTTTGATAATATCCGGCGACTCGCAACGCAACAGTTTTCCTTTATGCATTAAACCAACCCTATGGCAACGTTCGGCTTCGTCAAGATAACAGGTAGAGCAGAAAATCGTTACTTTCTCTTTGAGTAAATCATAAAGTATGTTCCAGAAATCACGGCGGGAAACCGGATCAACCCCGTTCGTAGGCTCATCGAGAAATAAAACTTTAGGGGTATGAATTAAGGCACAGGAAAGCCCTAATTTTTGTTTCATTCCTCCGGAAAGCTTTCCGGCAAACCTCTGTTTAAAAGGCAAGAGCCCGGAAAAACCCAACAGCTTATCAATCACTACTTCCCTGTCTTTCTTCGGCACGCCATAAACATCAGCATAGAAATTAATATTTTCCGTAACACTTAATTCTTCATAAAGCCCGAAGCGCTGAGACATATAAGCGATATTTTCTTTCAGGGCTTCAGCTTCTTTTACAGTATGCTTATTATAAACCCAAGCTTGGCCTTCACTGGGATCTAAAATGCCGGTTAAAAGCCGCATAGTCGTGGATTTCCCTGCTCCGTCAGGCCCGACTAACCCGAAAATTTCCCCTTCATCCACCTCAAGATTAAGATGATCAAGGGCTATAAGTGAGCCGAATTTACGAGCGAGATTTTCGGTTTTTATAGTAATCATGCAGGTAAATTTTATTCGAGAACGATATAAGCATCCGCAGGCATACCGGGTTTTAATTCAAGGCTAGAATTATCCACTCTCACTTTAATCCGGTAAACATACTTGACCCGCTCTTCGTTTGTCTGAATATATTTAGGAGTGAATTCCGTCTGGTCGGAAATAAAAGAAACCCAACCGTTATATTTCTTCCCGGGATAACTGTCTGTCTGTACATAAGCTTTTTGTTTTAATTTCACCCTGCCTAAATCCGTTTCATTGATATAAGCAGTCACCCATATATCATCTAAATTAACCGCGGTAAAAACCGGAGCACCTGACCTGACTACTTCTCCCTGCAGAGCGCTTTTCACCAGCACATAGCCGTCAAGCGGACTGGCTAAATCAGTCCAACCTAATTTTGTATTGGCCAATTCCAGAGAAGCACGTGTTTTTTTAATATTTGCCATATCAGTATCATTTTGTGTTTTTGCCGCATCGCGCTGCTGCACGGAAATTGCCCCTGCTTTAAGCAAATTTTCCGCTCTGATGTAATCGTCGTGGTCAAGCTTATACTGGTATTGCGCATACTTCAGCGCTGCTTCTGCTTCTGCCTTTACTTTACTAAGTTCATCTTTATTCAGCCGGGCAACAATATCGCCTTTCTTGATTACCATGCCTTCGTCAGTAAGCAGCTCAGTAACCTGCCCCTCTACCCGAAAAGAAATACGTACATCATCGCCTTCAATATTGCCGCAAGCCCTGATACTTTTCACATTTTTATTTTTTTCCTCAATCAAAAAAGCAATTGCTCCGGCGGCTACGACAGCTAAAATTATTGCCAGAATTATAAACTTTGACTTTTTTTTCATTGTATTTTTCCCTCCTCTATAGAACCCCTGCCCATCACCCTATCCAACTTTGCTTTTGCCATAATATAATCGTATGTACCTTCAGCGAGAGTTTTTTCCACATTTGCTAAAGACACTTGAGCATCTAAAACATCCAGATTAATCCCCACACCGTTATCATAACGGACATAAGAAATTTTTAAGGCTTCTTTTGCATCCTCAAGGTTATCTTGTTGCGCTTTTATAATTGCGCCTGCCTTAACCATATCAAGGCAGGATTGCTTCACATCCACGCCTACCTGATCAGCCAGATTTTCTTTACTGATAAGAGCCTGCATATATTTTGCCTTGGCTGCGTCAACTTTGGCCTTTGTGGAAAAACCATCAAAGATAGGCACAGTCACAGCAAAACCGATATCCCAAAGATTATGTTTAGTATTAAACATATTGCCTGGATTATTAGAGGTGTAGGAATAACCGGCATTTGCTCCTACCTGCGGCAGCCAGCCTGCACGAGCGTATTTAATCGCCCATTTACTAATATCAATACCTAATGATTTTAAAATCATTTCCGGATCATTCAGATAAGCTTCTTTAAGAAACTCCTCTTCTTTAATTTCAACCGGCTGATAAAAAAGATGGTCTTTAACAATTATTTTCCTGCCGACTTGAGTACCGATTAACTTATCCATTTCTGTAATAATCAATTCGATGGCAGTCTGGGCATTAATTAACTGCGGCATAAGCAAAGATACCTGCACCTTAGACTGTAATACGTCAAATCTGGAAGAAGTTCCCTGCTTAAACCTTTCTCTTACTTCTTCATAGTGGCCGGTTGCCTGCTCCACCAGATCCTTTGCAATGCGCTCTGTTTCATAAGCAAGCAATAAACCGTAATACAGGCGTTTTGCATCCAACTCAACATTAAGTTTCGTTGCCCGCAAGGTTTCGATCTGTTCTTTCAGGCCAAGCTGGGCTTCTCTTAAAACTGCTAAGTTGGCCCCGCCGGTATATATTGACTGGCTGACAGTCGTACCCATAGTATTATTGTCTTTGTAACCGGAAAAAACCCTCGGGTCCTGTTTAGCGCGATTATCTCCTGAAGAAGTTAATACCGTACCATTATGTGTATAACCGGCATTAAAGTCCACATTGGGCAAAAAAGCGCTGCGTGCCTTCAAGATATCGGCAGTAGCAATATTTAATGCGTATTCCTGTATCTGAATATCCTTATTATTGGCAAAAGCAATCTTGATTGTATCTTTAAGCGAAGAAAGTTCTAAGGTTTCTGCTTCTTTCTCGCTTGCCAAGCCTATATTAAAATTCAGGATAAAGAACAGGCCGACAAAAACGCTCAGTTTCGCCACAATACTTTTAAATTCTTTATAAAAAAGATAATCTTTATTAATGCTAAAAAAACGGGCATTGGCCTTAAATTCACTTTTCAAGGCCCCATCTTTTTCTAAATTATAAAGCGCCCTCTGAAAAGCTCCCGGCTTTTTCTTCAAAATTCTGCCTAATTCCTGAATATAAAACTGCTGCTCCGGATAGGCGTAAAAAACTTTTAGGAGTTTAAGGGTATTTTTTGAAAATTGCTGCATCATCGTATATACCTTTCGGATATAAACATATGAATTACTAATATATTTATATACCAAATGCATATCTTGTCAAGCTTTTTTTCAACCAATTAAAAAACCTTGCAAATTTTCCTGCACAAGGGTATATTATGGATATAAATAGGAGGGCTGCATGAAAAAAAGTTTGGGGCTTTTATTACTCGGTTTTATCTTCGTTCTCGGCATTAACACGGCTGCTTATACCGGAATAAGCGATATTGCGGAATTAGTAGATACCTTTCAGAAAGCCACCGATTTGCAAAGAAATCAAATATTACAGGATAATTTAGGGCAGGAAATTTCCACCTCTGGTATTGTCAGTAATGTGAGCGAGTATAATTTCTTTAATACCGCCAGTGATTCAGGAAAGACTTACTTTCAGGCCAGCACAGAACTGCAGAAAACAAAAATTAACACCCCCTATGAAGTAATTTTTCTTTTTAAGGATAAGGATAAAATCAAAGATATTAATAAAGGCTGGACAATGCAGCAGTCTGGAAAAATTATCCGCATCCTTGACGAACGGCTGCAGATTACAGTGTGGCTGCTCTGCGCTGATTTAACTGAAGACGATAAAACACTTTTTAGTCAAACTATAGAATAAAACTCTTACTTACTGATTATTTGATATTTGTGCCCGGGCAAAATCACGCAGCCGGTTAAAATCTGCAGGCAGGTACTCAGCGGTATCAATCGGGGGTAAAACTTTAATAAAGATAGAAACTTTAGTGGTGAAGCGCCAGCTTCCCTTGGGAATAGCATCCCTTGTGCCCTGTATGAGAATCGGCAATACAGGGACTTTTTCTTTTATGGCCAATTTAAACGCGCCGTTTTGAAATTCTCCTAACTCTAAATTGTCGCTTCTTGTGCCTTCAGGAAAAAACACCACGGAAACACCGCGGCGCAGCCAATGAGCAGCTTCTTTATAGACTTTTTTGATACTTGAGAAATCCCCCCGCCTTAGCCTGATGTGTTTGGCAAGCGACATATTCCAACCCAAAACAGGGACTTTAAAAAGGCTCTCTTTGGCAACCCATTTAAACTGCATCTTTGTTTTATACATCAATACGATGTCAGCCAGGCTCTGATGATTTGATATCGCCACATATGTCTTACTATGGTCGATATTCTCCAACCCCTCAACTTTAACATCCCAATAGGGATTTAAGGCGGTTACCGCATCAGACCACCAGAAACATTGGGCATGCGTAAGTTTACGTTTCCTGTCAAAAGGAAAAAGCACGATCGAGACAAAGGCCATGACAAAGAATAATACCACGGTCAGGAAAATCCCCACAAACCAGATAATTACTGATTGTATCCCCTGCTTCATCTCTTAAATGCCCTAAACCCAAAATTTCTATTTTTATTTTGCTTTTTATGCTGGAATCTTCCCGGCTTAGCCTGAACAGCATTGCCCCTTGATTCAGAAAATTCCTCATGAGGAAGATCAGGATGTTTTGATACAGGCAGCGTAGACTTAATCAACTTCTCAATATCCCGCACATCTCGGCTTTGATCAGGCGTGGCAAAAGAAACCGCATGGCCCTGATGCCCTGCCCTTGCCGTGCGGCCGATGCGATGCACATAATTCTGGGCATCTTCCGGAAGGTCATAATTAATTACCAGCTCTATACCGGTCACATCAATACCTCTGGCGGCAATATCAGTAGCCACAAGCACTTTATATTTACCGGTTTTAAAACCTTCCAAAGCCTCGCGGCGCTGATTGAGCGACCGGTTAGAATGCATTTCCGCGGCACTATACCCCATATCTTTAATCGAACGCATAATTTTTCTTGCGTTAAATTTAGTACGGGAGAATAAAAGCACCGCACCCTGATAGCGCGCAAGCAGCTTGCTTAAAAGCCGCAACTTTGCTTCTTTTTTCACAATAAACAATTCCTGAGTAACGTGTTCTGCAGTTGTCCCCGAAGGAGCGATTTCTACGGAAACAGGAAGCTTCATATGTTTAGCAGCTATGCCCATGATTTCTTTGGGGATAGTTGCTGAGAATAACATAGTCTGCCTTTCTCTGGGCAGAAAACGCAGGATCTTATCAATTTGCGGAGCAAATCCCATATCAAGCATGCGGTCTGCCTCATCAAGCACCAGCATTACTACCTGTTCAGGAATAAAATTCCATTGCCCGATATGATCAATTAACCGGCCAGGAGTAGCAATCACTATCCGTGGATTCTTACGCAATGCTACAATCTGATCATACATCGGCGCACCGCCAATAAGACAGGCGGTTTTCATTCCAAAGGCATGCGCCAGCGGACGGCAGGCCTCATCAATCTGAATCGCTAATTCACGGGTCGGTGCAAGCACCAAGCCCACGCCTGCTTTTTGCCCGAGAAGCTGAACCATGGGTATAGCAAACGAATGTGTCTTGCCGGTACCGGTCTGAGCAATCCCGATAATATCTTTGCCTTGGATTGCTAACGGGATTGCCTTTATCTGTATCGGTGTAGGTACCTTAAACTTAATATGCTCCAGGATATCCAGAATTTTCGGGACAATACCCAACCCATAAAAAGTAGCTGTATTATTTTTATTAGGCATTATATCCTGTGCACTTTCTGTTTAGGTTCATCCATGCCCTGGCCAAGATGGACATGGCAATATGCCTCATGATTATATACACTAAGCGTATGCTTACAGCGGGGAAATTTACATTTCCTGCCCTTAAGCTCGGTTTTAACTTTTTTCATAACCTATTTAATTACTCCTGCGTAACAGAGATATTGACTGCGCGCGGGCCCTTGGGTGAATCTTCAATATCAAACTGGACTTTTTGTTCCTCTTTTAAATCGGTAAACTGTATTCCGGTTAAGCTGCTCTGATGAAAAAATACTTCACGGCCGTCGGTGTCACTGATAAAACCGAAACCCCTTTCAGTGACAACTTTCTTGATTTTCCCGGTATGCATTGCACACCTCCTTTAACTTTGCACTACTTTATCAATAAAAAAACCGTAAAGGTTAGTAGTCGTGCCCCTTTACGGCTTAAGATTTTCTAATCTTCGCAAAAAATTTGCTTGTTTATATTATACCTCTTTTATGAAATTTGTCAAGGCAATCTTATCTAAGCTCTTCTTTCAGGCGGTAAATTACTCCGGAAGCTATTTCAGGCTGAGGAAAGATAAATTTACGGGCGGAAATCGTCACTTCTGTTGAGTTTGCCGAATTTTTCTTCAATTTTAAAGTTACGTCTACTCCGTCCACTACAGCATTAATAATACCACTGGCTTTATCCTCACTCTTTACTACACCGGCTTTCTTTAGAGCGCTTAAGCCGGCATCATATGCCCTCTGCCAAGAAACATTAAAAGTTTCCTGCGCATGGTCTTTACCGGTAAGAGTAAAAGCAGCAACAACCGGCAGGGCTGCCACTCCTGCCAACATAGACACGCCGTACATTTTAAGCCCCTGTATCCCGGCTGCCTTTAACGGCTCTGAGATAATCAACGCAACTAATTGCTGGACGCTGACAATATTTTTGTATGACTTCTTCAGGTTAACAGCATACACTTTTATTACCGGCTCTACTCCGGAAGAATAATCTTTACTTACTACCCTACCCATTCCTAAATTAAAAATATCTATTTGTAAAGCTGGCTGTTTAACAGGCTTTTTCGCTTCTTCTCTGTCAGCCTGATCATTGGCGATCTTTAATGAATCTACATTAAGTTTTCCTTTTTTATTTTTAACCATACTTATTTCTTTAATCTCCAGATCTAACTGTTTAAGATGAACTTTTCCTCCCAGCAATGCAAACATATTACCGGAAGCGCGTATCTTAGGAATATCAATAAGAACACCATTAGGGAAACCCTCAGGATTATATATCTTTAGGTTGGATATTTTGATCGATTGCCTTAATATACTTAAGGAAAGCCCGCCTACACGGGTAGGTGCACCAGTAACATTAGTCACCACGGTACCGATAAGTGATTTAACAAGAAAGTCCCTAACGAAACAGAATCCAAAGAGGATAACTAATGCTAGAATAAAAATCTTAATTTTTTTCTGCATCTGTTTCTCCTCTTTTATAAACAAAATATTATCAAGTTAGCAAAAAAATATAAAATACCTATTAATAATTCTTTTGGATTACCTGAATGGGAAAATCTCAATAATCCGGATAACGCAAGCAGCAACGACCCTACTATGGCTATAATCTGATAAGAGACAATCCTCATGAATTCACCTATCTTTTTTAAAGAGAGGCCCTTGCCTGTCTTTGAATAAAACCAGCACAAATAATCCCTCGGCAAGAAGCGAAATAACCCCCAATGGCTCAAACCAAGCTTCAGGCTCAGCCGGGATTTGCGGCAGGCCTACGGTACGGCTTAAACAATAAAGAAGATTTGCGAAGATCCTCTCGTATGAGCCGAAGAGAAACATCTCAATTTTCCTTGCCTAAACTCTCTAATAATTCCTCGATCATACTGATATCTCTATCTTCAACTTTGCCTGAAGCATAATACCTTATAATCCCCTTCCTATCTATAACTATCACATTGCTTGTGTCTTCTTTGATATGATAACCAGCTGACATCTTTCCGTCCCAATCACCGTATATCGCTATTCCCTCTTTCAGTGAATTATCTCGAAGACCTTTTTCCCATGCGCCTCTAAAGAACACGCCTTGACAATTAATTACCCCAATTCTTACAATATCTTTTTTTACGGAATCAGGTTGCCCTTCGTAGAATACATTAAGGCTAGTCTTTAGTTTTCGATTCTGCTCAATGGCGCTTTTAGCTTCATAAAACAATACAGCCACTTTGCCTTTTATATCATCTGAGGCTAAAACTTCTTTTTTACCTGATATAACTTTGAAAGCAGGGGCAACGCTACCAATCAGGCTGTCATTTGCAAAAGTGAATATAGGCAATAAAAACAAAACAAGAAGGAACAAGGCGATAAAAATTAAGGGTTTTCTGCGTATTACCATAGCAGGCTCCTAAAATGTTCGAGAGCCTTTGCGTTTTTCTCAATAAAAGACCAGACGTACTGACCGTAACCTATTTGACAAAGCACATAATTGCCTATGGCGAATTGACCGATAGCAGTTATCCCTATCGCGAATTGCCCAAGAGCAAATACAAAACCTATCGCAAACTGTGCAACCGCAAACATTCCTACAGCAAACTGCGCCAAACCGAATAATAAACCAACTGCAAACTGGCCTATCCCAACTATACCTATCGCAAACTGCCCTATTGCGATAATACCTTTTGCTACAAGAAACTTTCCTGTTTCACGGTCTCTGCCTATAGCAATGTGTATAAAAGGCAAACCGAAAATTTCTGCCTTGCTCCTCCATTCATAACCACTATTCCAAATATACTTTATCATTTAATTTATCATTCACAATTAAGGGCCCTCTCTCGTATGAGCCGAGGGAAAACCTCTCTGAATTTATGCCTAATTATATGCGTAATACCTCAATATATCAAGAATATTTTGGTTTTGGAGGGGTAATTTCTCTACGAAATTTAAATAAAACCTATAACTATTGATATTGATAATATTAAAATAGTAAAAGTGCCCCTACGCCTATGGCGACCGCTGTTTTCTGTTTTCCATCCATATCAGGATTAAATAGTATTTGCAAATCCGGTGTTACAAAAAAATATTTGTTTATCATAATCTTGTAATACATCTCCATCATAGTTTCGGGGGATACGTGCTCGTACACCTTGGAATAATCATGCCCGGCTATTGACTGGGCAAGGCCTATCGCGGCAACATCAAGTTTCCTGGAAGGTATAGGGCCAGTCACTTCGCCCCCTATAAACCAGAAATTCTGGATGGACCTCACCTTCTCATCCGTAATGCCATATCTAAAAAATACACTTATTTTCTTCGTCAGTTGCTGATCAAAACTTAAAGCAAAACCCTAATCGCCTTTCTGTACGCCGTCACCATCTATCCTGTCAAGATTCTCCCTGTTCCACCTGTATATGAACCTGTAGTTTCCCTGTAAATCGCGTATTTTCGGAGTAATCCCTAATTCCGTTATGTAGAAAGAATTGTAAAAAGGATTCCGCATCCTTATCATTGTAGAACTACCATCCGCATTCGCCCATCCGAAACTCATATAAACCCAATCTAGCGGTTTTATCTGCCTCTCAATACCCAGCCCGCTCGGCGGAAATGGTATCGTCAAATTATGCACAAGTGCATGGGAAAGAAATTGGGCATCAGCGTTATTAGCCACAGCATTCTTATCGAACAAATGCGAAGCAGATATGCGGCCAACGCCAAAATATAGCTTTCCATCAAATAAAGTCTGTTTGAGATATAGTTTAGACACATATATCGTAGCAGGCCTTCCAGCTCCTTTATCGAACTCCGAAAATGAAGGCGCCAACTTATCAATACCCTTCCCGCGGCCACCCCTTACCTTAAGCTCTATTTTCCCGCCTTTCCAAATATCCTGATTGATTTTGATTTTAAACCAGCCAACACTCCTATCTTTCCCGTTATTGTGTTTACTCGCCAATAATACTTGATTTACATATACCAATGCCGTCGCTACAGAAGTACCGAATCTGTTATAAAAATCATCCTTATATTCTTCGACCTTATCCAGGATTGGCATAGGCAATAACTCTGACGGCCTAAACTCAGAATATTCCAGCTCAGCCTCTTTGAGCAATTCATCCGGGTCAGGCTGCGTATAAGCCGGACGGCTGTTAAGGCATAAAAAAACGCTGACTGTAGTCAGCGTTACAAAAAATTTTATCTCTAAACGCTTATTTCTATCCCGAAAAAAAGCGATCATTCACCGGCCCAACTATGAACATCTCTTTCAACCTTCTTTAGCCATTCACTCCAGCTGGCTTTATCTCCGGCGCAAAACGCCTTCGAATATTCATAAAAAAGCCGCACAAAATCGATACGGTCCTTGTAGATTTCTTCCCGGGAGCCTTCTCTAGTTTTAAACAGGTTATAATTTGGCTCAACAGCGGCGTGTCGGGCTATAATATCATCGAGGGAAACCTTATCGGCATTACGCATCATATCGTACATTACTAAGAAAGTAGTTGTCCGCCCCATCCCTGCCCGGCAATGAAAATGAAGCCAATCTCTACCACTAAGATTACGGACAAATGCAACAAAGCGATCGGCTTCTTCATCAGAGGGACGCATATGGTCTGGCACTGTAAGACGAAAATAACGTATATTATACTGCGCAGTTAGTTGTTGTTCGCTACATACCTGTCTGATCTCTATGGACTTTCCGAAATCCTTTATCTCATGTTTTACGCCATTGCCGTCGTAAATACGCACTACCTTGTCTTGAGCCAGCGCATTCAAACGGCTAGCCTCATCCTGAAGCGCCTGATCATGCAACTTACCGAGATTGAGCCAATTATTTTTGGCATACCAGGTAACTGCTGCACCGTTAATAAAACCGTGCGATTCTTGCCGCAGATCCACGATAATCAAATCCTCGCCTAAGCGCTGGTTAAGCCAAAGTAAAGCCTTCTCCGAAAATTCCGCGCTTCCGGAAGCGCGCAAATCCACCAGTCCCTTGGTGCTAATTGCACTTCTTTCTTTCTCTAAAAAGTCATAAATAATGTCGGTAGTGCGGAAGTTCCTAGGTGTTGTTTCGGCGGCGGGGACATCTTGGACTAATACTACCTTATTTTCCGTAGCAACAAGCTCAGGCCCAATAGTCGCCGACCCACAGCTAACAATGGATAGGCAAACTACGCTAAAAATAAACCGCTTAAAAATCATTTTTATCATTTTATATTTACCAAAGATAAAGAAGAAGGTTCTAAATTTCAACTATATAATCAGAATAATCCTTTTTTTGCGTAAAGATATGGGGCCCCCTCTCGTATGAGCCGAGGGAAAACCTCTCTGTATTTATTAGCCTAATTATATGCGCAATACCCCGATATATCAAGAATATTCTAGTTTTAGAGAGATAATTCCTCGCCAAATTTGCCCTTCGACGCACTTCGTTTGCTCAGGGCAATGGTGAGCGAAGTCGAACCATGTCCGTTATGTCCGTTATTTTTTGTCTTAAAACCACGTAACTCTTTGAGATATAAACAGTAACGCATTGTCCACCGTAAGGATGCGGACATCTACATTATTTATTCCAAACAAACCAAAAGCAGAATACTTGCCCCGATATGCGGCTATAGCAAAATATAAGCATACCGATAATAAAACCCCATGAGATAATCATAAATATCCAACCACTCAGTCTCAACTCGCGCCTCCTTTTCAACAAAAAAAACGCCATCCTGCAGCGAAACTGCAAGATGGCGGCCCGGCCATCTAAAACCTCCGGAGACAAGAAACTTCCGGGCCCTTATGTTAACAAATTAACCTAGATGAACTATATCTTCAGGATGATACAATGAAAGAAATAATAACATATAATCCCGTAAATGCCGCGTAATCAGGAAATTATTCTTTATGTGCTCCCGCCCATTTTCGCCCAGTTTTTTGGCGTATGCGGGGCTGCTTAAGAGTTGTTTTATGGCAAAACTCGCTCCTTCAATAGAATGACACAATAATCCTGAGTACTTATGTTTTATCTGTAAAGGAATCCCGCCTACATTTGAAGCCACAACGGGCTTTCCCTTCCATAAGGCCTCGGCAACCGTTAAACCAAATCCTTCCCTGATAGACTTCTGAATAATTACATCTGACGCCCTCTGTAACGCATTAACCTCTATATCATTTTGGGATAATAGTAGAATATGAATATCCGGGTCGTTTTTAGCTTTTTCTTTGACTTCCCCCAGAACTTTAAATCCTTCCGGATCATCCTCTGCAGTACCACCAGCTAATACTAACTGGCAATTAATATATTTTTTTACCTGTAAATACGCTTCAATTACACCTATGGGGTCTTTCAAACGGTCAAAACGGGATATCTGTGTAATTATCGGCTTATCTTTTTTAATTTCATATTTCTTCAAGACTGAATCGATTATTTCTTGGGGCAATTCCTTGTTTTTATCGCTTAAGGGGTCTATGGAGGGAGAAATCAAAAACTGTCTGATGGGCAACTTCCGGGAAAAAGCCGGGGCAGAAAACACTGCCGAGTCATATTGAACGATGAAATCCATAAGAAATCCCCAGACTCTTTCGTTGGGATTAGATACGTCGATATGGCAACGCCACAGCCATTTATTAGCGGCTTTCTTTTTTATCAAAGCTATTGGCTGCGGGTCATGAACGAAAACTATATCACCGTAAGTATCAACGCTTTCAATATTCTGCTGGCTCGTCTCCATGAATATCTCAAAATCCCTTTGCGTTATCTCTTCGGCTCTGCCGTGCAAGGCATTATGAAATTTTTTTGTTACTTCAAAAAATTGCTCTCCGCCTTTTATAACATCCCATTTCGTATCTACGCCTAACTCCTTTAATAACGGGATCATGCGGTTTAAAATCTCTGCAACACCGCCTCCCACAGGACTAGAATTTATATGCTGGATAACTTTGCCTTTTAATCGCTCGCTGAGCAGTTGTAAGTCATCAATAATAGACTGGCCTACCAAAGGAATATATTTCTCTATCTCTGTCATTTATTACGATATCCTTCTTTCGATTATTCGGATAATCTTTTCTCTTAAATCTTCTAGAGTGCTCGTGTAAGGGTCAAAACTTGAAAGGCTTTCTGCTATTTTCTTATCACCCAGGGAATTTTCCATCCAAAGTGAAAAGTCATTAGTTGGTTTTTCCAGCCTTAAGCGCGCCTCAAAAATATGGAAATAAATCGAATCCATGGTAATTTTCTCTAGAACCTCTGCAAATTCCTTTAAATCATAAGCAACATAATTTGTCGGTAGGACGAAACTGACTGACTTAATAAAATGGAATTCTTCTCCGGCCCGGGCAAATTTCAACTTGGCAAATGCGCTGCCGTTTAAATATTCCTCTATGGTCTGAGCAATCTTGTCACGTAAACTGCGTATAGTCGGGTATTGCATTGTATCGATGCTGGCTAGCCTTTCTCCGAGTTCATCCTCTCCGAGGATATCTGTTACCCAATACGCAAAATCGTTTGGCGGTTCCGGAGAAAGATATTGATGCTGTTGCAGGAATCTGTGGGTATGATGGTAAATGCTTGAACCGGGTACTTCCTTAATAAGAGCCAAAAGCTGGCCTAAAGTGGCGGCTCGTAATCCGGTCAGCTCCGATAAGTGCAATCTGGTACAAAATCTAAACGGCTCTTTTGCTTTTAATATTGGCGCCATAGTTATCCTAACTCTAAAACTTGCTGCATAAATTGAATGACCTCTTCTGTATTCTTTACATAATAAGCAGCTCCTGAGGCCTTTGGCTCGCCTACAAATATCGTTAATCCTTTATTCTTTAATGCCCTGAAGCCGTCTTCGTCAGTTACATCATCTCCCATATAAACCGGAAAAATCTTTTCTTTCCCTAGCAGAAATTGTTGCTTTGCTAAAAGCCACAATACTGCCTTACCTTTATCCCAGGCAACCGGAGGCCTGATTTCATAAACCTTTTTGCCTTCGCTAATTTTGATCTTATCGCGTACCGTAAAAAGCCCGGTAATCTCGCAAAATTTGCTCAAAAATCCACGAATATCTTTTGCGTCCACTAGGCGATAATGCACGCTGATAGCCAAGCCTTTATCTTCTATGAAAACTCCTTTGATTTTTAAAAGCTTGTTAACCATATCTTCATAAATACTGCGTATAACTGATTTTAATCTCGGTGAAACCTGGCTTTTAAATTTAATTTCCGGGCCTTCAATTTCCAATCCATGATTACCGGCATAAATAATACCCTTTAGGCCAACGATATGTTTTATATCCTCCAGCGCCCTCCCGCTAATGATGGCTAATGTACAATCAGGCTTCTGCAATAATTTCCTCAATAATTTTTTTACCTTTTGAGGAATTACCGCCTGCTGTGGATTCTGGGCAATCGGAGTTAAAGTCCCATCATAGTCAAAAAAGAACACGACGTGCTTATTATTTAGCTTCCTTTTGACTTGCCTCCACCAATCAAATA
>JALOQJ010000038.1 GCA_025453445.1 Candidatus Omnitrophota bacterium | reverse complement strand
ATTGAAAAACGCTTTTATCCACGGCCCGGCCGCGGAAGAGCGAGGGGTTTTTGCAGAGCGATAAGCACCGCCACGGTGGGGCGGTGCAAGCGTCCGCGCGAGAAACCTAGACAAGGCAGACGCGAAAGTGTCTAAATACTTTGTAGCTTCTTAAATATTCTCTCTGCGATTGTCAAAGGCGAATCTTTTTCTTTTATCTCTATCCATTCAATCCGCTTATCTTTTCTGAACCAAGTAAGCTGGCGCTTGGCATAAAGTTGAGTATTGCGCGCCATCATTGACTTAGCAGCATCTAAATCATATAACCCTTCCAGATAGCCTTTAACTTCTTTTATTCCAATGGCATATCCGGCGGTCTTGCTTAATTTTAGTTTTGTAAGCTTATTTACTTCCCTCACTAGTCCCCGCCGAAACATCTTCTCAACACGCTGCTCAATTCTTTTATTTAACTTCTGCCTCTCAAGGTTCAGGCAAAAAATTTTCAGGTCATACTCATCAGCAAGCCCGCTTCTTTGTTTCTGCAAGACTGAAATTGGTTTTCCTGTTGCCTTGAATACTTCCAGCGCCCGGATAATCCGTTTAGCATCATTAGGATGAATTTTAGCTGCTGCTTGAGGATCTATTTTCTTCAGTTGCTTATACAAATAAACACTACCATACTTTTCTGCTTCTTTATAAAGCTCATCGCGGATACTTTTTGGCAGAGGCTTTATCTTAAATATTCCGTCAGCCAATATAGATATATAAAGCCCGGTGCCGCCGATAAAAAGCGGGGTTTTCCCTTTCTTGATTATCTGTTTAACCTTAAGAATCGCATCTCTCCGGTACCTTGAAACATTATATTCTTTGCACGGAGAAACCATGCCAAGAAGATAGTGGCAAATTTTTTTTCTTAAAGACTTCGCAGGCTTAGAAGTAAGGATATCCATTCCCTGATAAACCTGCATTGAATCACAAGAAATAATTTCAGCATTAATTTTTGCGGCGAGTTTTACTGCAGTCTCAGTCTTGCCTACGGCGGTCGGGCCGGTTATAAAAATAATTTGTTTCTTCATTAAGCCAGTTAAGGGTAGATTTTTGTAGAATAGCCCTGGGAAGATAATTTCTTCTCTAATTCTACTGCCTGCGCACGTAATTTTAACTTGCCTACTCTTACACGATAGCTGCCATTATCTGCCATATTTGTTTCTTCTATATAAGCATCAAAACCTTGCTTAATTAATTTATCACACAGGTTACGGGCATTAGTAATTTTAGAAAATGCCCCGGTTTGAACCGTATAATAAATTCCTATGCCGGAATCATTAAAAACCGGCAGGCTTTTATCCATTCTTAATTCTAAACTTGCGGGGAAATCCTCTTTGATCAATTTTATATACTCTTCTGCCTGACGGGTATTGCCTTGCTTAAAACTAACCTGACTGAGCCGGTAATATACCTGCGCTTTAAGCTTGGTATCAGGATACTTGCTCAGCAAATCAAGGTAGTATTTTTCTGCTTTAGAAAAATCTTCCCTCAACAAATAAGTATCTGCCAAGCCAAAGATCGCTTCTTCCTTGAACCGATTAGCTTTAGATTCACTAAGGATAATTTCAAAAATATCCGATGCGCGTAATAGATTACCATCTTTAAGATAACTTACAGCCAGAAGATAATACAACTCATCCAAGCCAACAGATCGCTCACCACTGCCGGCCAAGATCTTCTCACCTTCAATAATCGCCTGTTTATAATCACCTGATAAAAAAGCTACCTTAATTTTATCTAAATTCAGGGCATAAGCATAATTAGTAATGGCAAATACCAAAGCACAAATGACAAAATAATGACAAATACCAAAGCACAAATGACAAAACTTTTGTTTTGGAATTTTAATTTTTAATTTATTTTGAATTTTGAATTTTGTCATTTGAATTTAACGCCTTGGATATTTTTTTCTGTAAATCCAATATCAACCTGTGCCTTCTTTCCTTCTCTTCCTTTACTACATCATCCGGCCATTTAGCCGCTTCGGTATGCGGCCGGGGCGAATATTTAAAAATATAAGCAGCGTCAAACTTGAGCATTTCCACCAAATCAAAAGTTGCCTGAAAATCTTTTTCTGCTTCAGTAGGAAACCCAACAATAATATCCGTGGTTATTGTCCCGCCTTTTACTATTTTACGGTAATCTTCTGCTAATGCAATATATGATTTAGCAGTATAATTGCGGTTCATCAGTTTCAGAATCCTGTCTGATCCGGACTGAATCGGAAGATGCAGGCATTTCTTCAGCTTTTCACACTCCGCCATCGCTTTAAATAATTCAACGCTTGTATCTTTAGGGTGCGAAGTAATAAACCCAAACTCTTTTAATCCTTTTATAGTGTTTACTTCATGTATTAAATCGATAAAATTGGCTGATGGCTGATGGCTGATGGCTGATGGCTGATAAGAATTAACGTTCTGCCCCAATAAAGTAACACTTGTGATTCCTAGGGCAACCGCCTCGTTTATTTCTTTCAAGACATCTTCTTTCCTCCTGTGGCGTAATGCCCCGCGAGTATAAGGCACGACACAGTATGAGCAAAAGTTAGAACAGCCTTCGGAAATAACAATGAAAGCGTGATTTTTATCTTCAAAGAATCCAGTATGATAAATCTCCTCCGGCCTGTTTTCGCCGTCTGTCTCCCATATCTTTCTTTCAAAGATGCTTTTCGCTTTTAGTTTCTCGCCTTTAGCTGACAGCTGAAAGCTGACAGCTGAAAGCTGACTGATTATTTCTGGGATTTTTGCTATATCCGCCGGCCCAACTACAAAATCCACATCCGCAGACCTTTCAAATGCCGCTTCTTTATAATTCTGCGCCATACAACCCACTAGGCCGATTATAGGTTTTGAATTAGGAACACCTCCGGCAAGTGTAGACTTGCACCTTCTTACTTTTGCAATTCTACCAATTTCACTCCAGACCTTCTCCTCTGCGTGCTGGCGCACTGAGCAGGTATTAAAAATTATTATATCAGCGCCTGCCTCATCTTCGGTAATTTTATATCCTGCTTTCTGCAGCAAGCCGGCAATCACCTCAGAATCCCGGGTATTCATCTGACAGCCGTAGGTTTTCAGGTGGACTTTTTTATTTTTTAGTTCGTTATTTTCCATAATGTTACGCAAGTATCCTTTACGCATTCATCGGTCTTGGAGATGAATGAATACGACATTACATCGTACCACCTTTCTTTTGGTTTATCGCCCGCACGATTTGTGCCAGGCTTTCGACAAGACCGTCGTAAGTCAGAAATTCGATGTCTGGATATGCTGGTTTGGACATATGCCGTGAATAATACTCCGGCTTCTCTTTATTACGCATTCCAGCAATTACAGCTCCTTTCACACAGCTAATGTCTTCTTTCTTTAGCTGCAATCTACTTAGTAATGGTTCGGGAGAACGATCGTATTCCTCCATCCAATCTACGATCTGACCGTATGCATGGTTTAATTGAGATGTTGGGTGCCCATCTTTTTTAAATAACAGAGTCGCTGGCGACTCGAGTTCAATTAAAATAAGTTGGTTTTTGGTATCAAGAACAATGATATCGGCTTGGAACTTTCCAGAAATATCGGGCTTAAAATAAATTTTCTTGGCGTGATACTTTGCGATAAGAATCGGGTTATTATGGATAAAAGTCTGGAAGTCTTCCTCTCTTGTGCTCTTTTCCAGAAGGTAATTAAATCCGGACATGATTTGAACTGTCTCAGAATAGCTATAACGGCTTTCATAACTTAATTCTCCCGAGAACAACAATTTATCTCTGCCCAAGAGACCATGCATACTTTCTTTAATGTAAATAAGCGTTTCATTAGTTTTTCCACAAGAGCACACAAATTGATCTTGCAAATCATGCTGCCAAATAAATCCCTGTTTCTCTTTATCTGGCACCCTGTTGAAGGCTGTGTAGGCCCGCAACTTGCTAGGACAGTGTTTACATCCTATCTCAATTACGGCCATTTTTGAAGCGAGAGGATCGGACTCAAATGCTTTGATTTGATCACCTGTGAAAGACGCCACTTTTTGATAAATAAAATTAATTCTATCTATGAAGATGTCTGCTTTATCAAACCTATAATATATGTCATAGACCCCCGGAGCCTTCAAGGCAGCATTAATAGAAAATGTCTGAATCAACCAAGGAATATCTTTTGATACAATTATCTTCCTGACGGCAGTCGGCTGAATCGCATCTTCTTTTTTTCTACCTATTGGGGAATCGATTTTGGCTACGATAGGAACATTTTTATCCGCATTGGTGCTTGGCTCTAAATCGATGATTTCCATTTCAAATGAAACAACCATCTTGTTTTCTTTATCTCTCATTTCAATATGGATTACCGCATCTTTCCCAATCAAAGCAGAATTAATCAAAAACACCCATTGAAAGGAACTTAGAGGAATGGGGTAAATGACATGCGCTGATTGTTTACTTAAACCGAATATATCAATTGGCGTTACGGGCGGCGCCATGCCGACGCTCTTAACTTGCGGAGATATCCCCAAAAAAATTACTGGATATAAGTTGTCCATATCTTGACCGCCTTTGCCTTATATTATTTTTTACTCAAACCATTTTAAATAAGCTTGTATAACCTTTTCCTTAGTCCTCTTATAGCGCAGCCATTGCCCAGCCGAAAGTTTTTACAAATACTTTCCTCATAAAAATTATCCACAATGTAGCGGACGTTTAAACGTCCGCTACATGCTTACCTATATAAAAAACCCGCGCCTTCGTTAGAAAGCGCGGGTTTTATCCAAAACTTCACACAAAAACCGCATTATTTCTTTTTCAACTTCTCAACAAATTCAGCAACTGCCTTGCCGGCAATTTCTTTGCAGCCTAAGCCAAAGGATAATGCCAAGCCTAAGCCTAAAGACGCCAGAAGGATACTTATTGTCAACTCAATTATGCGTGAGCCGATATTTAACTGCTCTAAAGCAATAGCAATGACGAAAATAATTGTCACTATTTCAACTACCTTGCTTAAAACAGTGCCCTGTGCCAAGCCGGCATTATTAGCTGCGGTCTGCACTATGCTGCTCAATAATTTGGAAACAAAAATACCTAAAATCAGGATGAATATTGTAGCAATGATATTAGGTATATAAAGGACGATCTTGTTTAATAAATCTGCCGCGACTGTCAGTCCCATGGCATTTACCGCCACTACAAAGGTAACCAAAAGCGCCAACCAGTAGCAGATTACCCCGATAAGCTCGGAAAGCGAATACTTGATGCCACCCTTTACCAAGAGATCATCAAGCTCAATGCGATCAGCAATCTTATCAAGCTGCACTAACTGTAATGCCTTTGTAACCAGTGTTTTGATGAGCTTAGAGATTACCCAGCCGATGATAAGAATAACTATTACCAGAAGTATATTGACGACGAACTGCCCGATTTGCATCAATACTACTCTGGCTGGTTCTAATAATATCCCCTGCCAATTACTCATCTGCCACACCTCCTTGTTTAGTTTACTGTGTTATTTTATATAACTCTATCATAACCATTGGCTTATGTCAAGAAAAATTTGCTTTCGGATTAAACTAATTTTGTTTTTTCAGCCATAATTTAGCTAATTCTTTATTAATCGCGTCAATCTGGCTATAATTAAGCGCCTGCTTCGGAGCCTCTTTCTTCACCATAGCCTTAGATTTTTCCTTTGGCCCGATAAATTCATCCACAGCCAGCCACTTTGCGCCAAGGCCGCGTGTAGTAAATTTTATCTCCTTATCATCGGATACAACTATAATATTTTTGCGGTTAGCTGATTCTTCAACTATTCTTTTAATTTTTTCATCAGCGCTGATTTTACGGGAAAAAATTACCTCTCTCCCATCCAACAATACGCCAGCAGGCGGAAACCCATCAAAAACAAGTATAATTTGATTCCGCCGGCTTCCGGTTAAATTTTTGCTTTTGATAAACGCCAGGAGCGCTGGCTGAGGATGATCGGATTGGCTACCCTTGAGATGAAACTGCGGGTGATTGATGACGTTGTATCCGTCGATGACGAACTGTAAAGACATAAATCAAGCCTCCTAGAGCCCCTAAGGCCAAAATAAAACAAAACGATACCAGTGACATGGAAAATGCCAGGTCTTTACAGACCCCGACTTTGGCAAAAAAGAAAATCATTGTCGCATCCCTTAAGCCCAGCCCTCCGATAGAAATTGGCAGCATAGTAATTGCGCTAATCACCGGGATAAAGACAAAAAAGTATATCGGATCAACTTTTAACCCGAGCGATAAAGCAATCAGGTAATAACTGTACGAGGAAACAATCTGCACCGCAAAAGATATTAAAAGGATATTAATCAACACCTGTTTATGCTTCTTAAATAAATATATTTCCTGATGGAGATTCTTTATTGCTTCCCTGATTTTCCCGGCTGACGGAGAATCAAGAAGTTTATTAATTTTTGTATAAACGATATTGTTAAAAAGTACCAATAGAATACCGGCTAATACCGCAATTAATACGCCAACTGAAAGCAAAACAGTGCTATCCTCTACAAATTGCCAGCCAAAAATTAAGGCGATGATCGCAATAATCACCAACCCCACATAACCGCTTAACCTGTCCAAAAGCACAGTTGCCACTACTTCCCGCGGCCTATTGGTATGCACGCCTAAATCTATGCTGCGTACCATATCGCCCCCGATAGTCGAAGGCAGAAATAAATTAAAGAAAATACTCCCGCAGTAAGAAATAAAAATTCGTTTTACGGGCAGGTTCATTTTAACTGCTCTTAAAAGTAACCACCAACGTAAGAAACAAAATACATAGGCTAAGGAAAATACTCCCAGCGCCGTAAACAGCATTGATTTATCCACATTTTTAATCAAGCCGAGCATAACTTTTTCATCTACCTGCTTGAATAAAAAAATCAACAGGATAATGCTGGTGCCGAAGCGTAAAAATATGGAAAATACTTTCTTAAAAAAAGTTTTCATAAAAATTTTCCTAACAAAGGCTTTTACCGGTGAGTAGTTTATAAGCCTCGAGGTATTTCTGTCTTGTTTTACTGATAATTCCATCTGGCAGCATCGGTGCAGGAGGAGTTTTATCCCAATCTAAACTTTCTAAATAGTCGCGTACAAATTGCTTGTCAAAGCTAGGCTGAGATTTTCCCGGTTCATATTGAGCCAACGGCCAGAAACGCGAAGAATCAGGAGTAAGCACTTCATCTATAATAATAATTTCATCTCCGGATAACCCGAATTCAAATTTAGTGTCGGCAATAATGATCCCCTGCCCTAAAGCATAATCACTTGCTTTCTTGTAAACAGTAATGCTTAATTCTTTTAATTTCCTGCTTACTGTACTACCCAATAATTTTTTCACATAATCCTCAGGCACATTAATATCATGGCCAGCGTCAGCCTTGGTAGAAGGCGTAAAAATAATTTCCGGCAGCTTATCCGATTCTTTTAAACCCGCAGGCAGTTTAATCCCACAGACAGATTGCTTCTCTTTATATTCTTTCCAGCCTGAACCGGAAAGATACCCCCTAACAATGCATTCTACGGGGAAGGGTTTTGTTTTTTTAACCAACATCGAGCGGCCTGTCAGCTGAACTTTATATTTCTGCAGCTCTTTAGGATATTTACCCTCCTCAGTAGTAATCAAATGATGTCCGCAGGTATCCTTGATAAAGTTAAACCAAAAGCAGGAAAGCGCAGTCAATACCCTGCCCTTATCAGGAATACCTGAAGGCAAAACAACGTCAAAACAGGAAATCCGGTCAGTTGAAACAATCAAAAGCTGATCACCCAAATTATAAACATCCCTGACTTTTCCGCGGCGGAAAAGTTTTAAATCCGGAAAATCTGTTTTTAATATAATGTCGCAATTCATGTTGATTTTAGGCGGACCTCTAAATCTTTATATTCCTGCCACAATTCTTTCGGTAAATCGCCCTTAAATTGATTGAAGAATATCTTGACCCCTTTTAACTCCTCCAACCAATCCTGCTTATGTATAGCTAAAAGCTTCTCTAATGTACCACCGGCTAAATGCAGGCCGCTAAGATCGATATCCTGCGGCCTTGGCACATATCCGATAGGAGTCCTTACCCCTTCAACTTTATTGTTACAACGATCAAGAACCCATTCCAAAACTCTCAAGTTTTCGCGGTAACCCGGCCAAAGAAAATTGCCTTTTTCATCCGTCCTGAACCAATTGACATGAAAAATTTTCGGAGGTTTAACCATGCGCCTGCCCATTCCCAGCCAATGCTCGAAATACTCTGCCATGTTATAACCACAAAATGGCAGCATTGCCATTGGATCACGCCGCACCTCGCCAAGTTTTCCAAATTGCGCTGCGGTCCGCTCCGAGGCCATGGTCGCGCCTAAAAATACACCATGCTGCCAGTTGAATGATTCGAAAACAAGCGGCGCTAAATGCTGCCTGCGGCCGCCGAAAATAATTGCCGAAATCGGCACACCATGATGCTGCTCTAATCTAAAAGAAACCGACGGGCAATTCGTAATCGGCGTGGTAAAACGGCTATTAGGATGCGCGCCTAAAACAGCTTTGCCTTGCGCATCTTTTATTCCCGGTTTCCAAGGCTGTCCTTGCCAATCAATACCTTCAGCAGGCACCTCTCCATCAGCACCTTCCCACCAGACCGTACCATCCGGCTTCAGCAGGACATTGGTAAAAATTGTATTTTTCTTTATTGTCTCAACCATATTGGGATTACTGTGCGAATTAGTATTAGGTGCAACGCCAAAAAACCCCACTTCCGGGTTTATCGCCCAAAGCGAACCATCTGAATCAACGCGCATCCAGGCAATATCATCGCCTACAGTCCAAATCCGGTAGCCATTTTTCTTTAATCCATCAGGAGGAACCAGCATTGCTAAGTTCGTCTTACCGCAGGCGCTGGGAAAAGCCGCAGCAATATATTCAATATGGCCATTTGGTTCTTCGATGCCCATGATCAGCATATGCTCTGCCAACCAACGTTCTTTTTTTGCCAGAAAACTTGCAATACGCAAAGATAAACATTTTTTACCCAAAAGCACATTGCCGCCATATCCTGACCCCACGCTCCTAATAGTATTATCTTCCGGGAAATGCAGAATTAATCTTTTATCAATATCTAAATCAGCCTTAGAATGCAGGCATTTTGTAAAATGATCATCTTTTTCCAGCTGCCGCAAGACAGTCTCTCCCACGCGCGCCATAATTATCATA
>JALOQJ010000010.1 GCA_025453445.1 Candidatus Omnitrophota bacterium | reverse complement strand
TGGCTGACGAGACGAAGACCTTGCCGCCCGCAGCGAATAGCGAGGACGGCGAGGTGGATCGGCAGACAGGACCCGCTAAAAATTCAATAAATGACTATGCAAATATTTTATGGATTAAGACATTTTAAGAAATTTAAGAAGCCTGTTGTGGTGTTGGGGGTGTTTGATGGGGTGCATTTGGCGCATCGGGAGATTTTGCGCTCAACTGTTCAGAAGGCACACGAGATAAAAGGTACAAGCATTCTGGTTACCTTTGATCCGCATCCGCAGAAAGAAGAGAGCTTGTATTCATTGGCGCACCGCCTGAAATTAATTGCTGCATCCGGTATTAATGTTTGTGTGGTAATTCGTTTTAATAAGAAGTTTGCGCGAATACGGGCAGAGGATTTCGTAAAAAATATTTTAGCAGCCAAGATCGGGGCGGAATATATTTTTATCGGAAAGAATTTTAACTTTGGCTACGGAGCAAAAGGCGATTACCGCCTTTTAAAAGAATTATCGACGGCCTGTGGTTTTAAATTAAAAGCCTTTCATGTGATTAAAATAAAACATCAGCCAATTAGCAGTACTTATATCCGTAGATTAATTAAAAAAGGCAAGATTAAAGAAGCGGAGAGGCTGCTGAAGCATCCGGTATGTATTTTGGGCACAGTTGTTAAAGGCGCTTCGCTGGCAAGAAAACTGGGTTTTCCCACGGCAAATATCGATCCGCACCATGAGGTATTGCCTCCGCCGGGCGTGTATGCAGTAAAAATTATTTATAAGCAAAAAAAATATTTTGGCGCCTGTTCTATCGGCCATAAGCCTACTTTTAATCAGCAAAAAATTCAGCATATCGAAACTCATATTTTTAATTTTAATAAAAATATATACGGTGCTTATTTGGAAATACAATTCGTCAAGTTTTTGAGATCTCAGAGAAAATTCTCTTCGCAAGGCATTCTGGCTGCTCAAATCAAAAAAGACATAATTTCTGCAAAACGGTTATTCTCCTCCCCGGGTTCTTGCCACAAGATATAGCGTTATTGCGCTAAATACCCACTAATCGTTGTATTTATTCAACTTAGGAAAATATTTTACTTGACAAAGGGGGTGGATTTGGCTATACTTTGCATATTAAGTGGTTAATAGTGGAGTAAAGTGGAAAGGACAGCAATCCCATGTTCTACGGGGAGTATTTACATTCCATAGACCGTAAAGGCCGCCTGATCATGCCTGCCAGATTTCGTGAAGCAGCTAAAAATAATTTCGTAGAGAAATTTTTCTTAACCCGCGGATTAGATAAATGTTTGTTTATGTTTTCCGAGGAGGAATGGCGGCAGCAGGAAACTAAATTTAAATCCGTATCGTTTACCAAGCAGGAATCCCGTACTTTCAATCGTTTGTATTTTTCCGGCGCAGTAGAGATTATTCCGGACAAGCAGGGAAGAATTCTTCTACCGCAGTATCTGAAGGATTTCGCGGAGATTAAAAAAGATGTAATTATCGTCGGAGTTTCCAACAGGATAGAGGTCTGGTCAAAAGATAAGTGGCAGGCTTTCTACGGAAATTCCCAGAAATCATTTGAAGAGATTGCAGAAAAACTTATCGATAGCTGATAGAAAGAAACAGTGGCACTAGAATACCATAAACCTGTAATGCTGCAAGAAGCAATAGATTATCTTAATCTGGCGGAAGGCAAAATAATCGTTGATGCTACGGTGGGAACCGGAGGCCATAGTATAGAAATTGCCGGCCGCATCGGTGCGCAAGGGAAATTAATTGCTCTTGACCGTGACCAGGAATCACTTGCCTTGGCAAAAGAAAGATTGCAGGCATCAGGGGCAAATTGTGAATTCGTGCATGGTAATTTTACAGATTTGGATACTATTTTTAAAAAACTAAAAGTTAAAAAAGCAGACGGTATATTATTTGATTTAGGTATTTCTTCATATCAGTTGAGGTCGCCTGAGCGGGGTTTTAGTTTTCAGAATGAGGGGCCGTTGGATATGCGCATGGATCAGAGTAGTTATGTTTCTGCTTATGACCTCATAAATAATCTGAATCAGGATGAGCTTTCCGGGTTATTGTGGAATTTTGGGCAGGAGAGGTGGCACAACCGTATTGCCCGTTTCCTGGTGCAGGAAAGAGAGATTCACCCGATTTCCACGACACAGGAATTATCCAATATTATTGTTAAAGCCATTCCCTATAGATACCGGCATCAGCGTATTCATCCGGCAACACGGACTTTTCAGGCAGTGCGTATTGCCGTAAACAGGGAATTGGAAGTGCTTGACCCGGCACTGGATAAGGCCATTGGGCTCCTTAATAAAGGAGGAAGAATCTGTGTTATTTCTTTTCATTCCCTTGAGGACCGGATAGTAAAATTAAATTTCAAAAAAGCTGCTGCGGAAGGTTTGGTTAATATTATTACGCCCAAGCCTCTTGTGCCTGAATACTCCGAGGTGAGAGTCAATCCTTTGAGCCGCAGCGCAAAATTCCGCGTAGCGGAGAAAATATGAAAATGAGGCTCTCTAAATTTTTGTCCGTCACAACTGTTGCTACTTTATGCTGCCTGCTTTATGTCTATCAGCAGACAGAAGTCTTTAGGCTGGCTTATGTCGGCCAAAAGAAAGAAGTATCTTTCTTGGATTTGCTTGATAAGAATACTTTCTTGAGATATAATATAGAAAAGAATGCCTCGCTGATCCGTATCGGAAATAAAGTTTTTCAGGCCCGTGACTATCAGATGCCCGATACCTACAGGTTAGTAAGGCTGGCGCAGCCGCTGGAAAATTTAAAATTAGCGCGGAATAAATATAAAAAAGAAAATTTATTCTCACGCCTTTTCGGGATCAAGAGGCAGGCTGAAGCAAGGACAATCAACCCGTAGGAACTGCTTCTTTAAAATAGATTCAATCCTATAAACTTCGTGTATATCCGTAATTATTACCGTAGATTTGGCGCGGTATCTCTATTATTCGTCCTTTTCTTTTTATTCTGCGCTGCCCGCCTGATTTTTATCCAGTTTTTCCGCTCTAACTATCTCGCTAATATTGCCAATAAACAACACAATTTGTATGTAGAATTAGAGCCGCGCAGAGGTACTATCTATGATTCTAATTTCCGGCCCCAGGCATTTAATATCGCTGTAGATTCAGTTTATGCCTCTCCCAACGAAATATCCGATAAAGATAAAGAAATAATTATCAGAAAACTTAGTTTTGCGCTGCAGCTTGATCATGCTTATCTGAAAGACAGGTTGTCGCGGAAAAAATCTTTTATCTGGCTGGCAAGAAAAATCACTCCTCAGCAGGCCGACGCTGTAAAAGCATTGAATATTAAAGGTATTGGTATGGTTAAAGAGAGTAAGCGTTGTTATCCTAATGGTTATTTAGCCAGCCATATTCTTGGTTTTGCCGGGCTGGATAATGCGGGCTTAGACGGCCTTGAAATGTATTATGATAAATACTTAAAAGGCGAGCCGGGCTGGGCTTTATTTTTACGTGATGCCCGCCAGAAAAAATTGGACCTTTGGGATAGGATGGTTTTGCCTAAGGACGGCTACGATCTAATTTTGACTATTGATGAAGTTATCCAGTATATCGCAGAAAGAGAACTGGATAAGGCGTTTAAATCCAATCACGCTAAGGGCGCTAGTATTGTTGTGATGGACCCGCATACCGGCGCGATACTTGCTTTGGCCAACCGTCCCAGTTTTGACTTAAATGAATACCGGGATGCCACAAAAGAAATTATGCGCGACCGGGCAATTACCGACTTATTCGAGCCGGGATCTGTGTTTAAAATCGTTACTGCATCAGCAGCGCTGGATGAAAAAAAAGTATCCGAAGAAGATAGATTTTTCTGTGAAAACGGCTCTTATAGAGTGGCAAACCATATATTGCATGATCATCAACCGCACGGTTGGCTTACTTTTACCGGGGTTATAGAACAGTCAAGCAATATCGGCACCTGTAAGATAGCTCAGTTGTTGGGGGCGAATGAAGTTTATCGTTATATCAGGTTATTTGGTTTTGGAGGAAAGTCAGGAGTGGATTTGCCCGGCGAAATCAGCGGTTCGATCAAAGAGCCTCGTTTTTGGTCAAAGACGTCAATTGCGGCAGTGCCAATGGGCCAGGAAGTAGGAGTGACAGCACTGCAATTAGTCAGCGCAATTTCTGCGATTGCCAATGGCGGGCAGCTGATGAAGCCTTATGTGGTAAAAGAAATCAGGGATAGGTATGCTGAGTCGATTAAAACATTTTCTCCTCAGATGAAGAATAAAGTAATCTCTTTGGATACAGCAGCACGGATTAGAAAAATACTGATTGGCGTTATAGAAGAGGGAACGGGTAGAATGGCTAAGGTTGAGGGCCTGAGTTTTGCAGGGAAAACCGGTACTGCCCAGAAGTTAGAAGACAACGGTGCATATTCACATAATAAATTTGTTGCTTCTTTTATCGGGTTTGCGCCGGCAGAGGATCCTAAGCTTGCCATTGCAGTGGTAGTGGATGAGCCGCATCCTTATTATTTTGGCGGAGTGGTGTCTGCGCCGGTATTTAAAAATGTTGCTTTAGAGGCTTTGAGGTATTTGAAGAGTAAAGAGCCATTGGTGCTTACGCAGGATGAATAATATAAAATGAAATTAGTTGAGTTATTGCAGAGCCTGGGTAGTTATCAGCTTCTTTCGGATTTAGCTGATTTTGAAGTAAAAGGTATTACCTGTAATTCTCAGAATGTTGCTGAAGGGTATATTTTTGTGGCAATAAAAGGCACATCCTGCGACGGGCATAAATATATTGATGATGCAATCAGAGGAGGGGCAAAAGCGGTAATAGTTCAGGGCTCAGAACTCAAAGTTCCGAGTCACGAGAAGGCATGCTATATCAGCGTGGATGATACGCATGAGGCATTGGCAAAATTAGCAGCCAAATTTTTCGGCTGCCCTTCCGAAAAAATAAAAGTTATCGGTATTACCGGCACCAACGGAAAAACTACCATTACGTATTTGATTGAGGCTATCCTGAAAGAAGCTGGCTTAAAGCCGGCAGTTATCGGCACGATCAATTACCGTTTTCAAGATAAATTAATTCCGGCAAAAAATACTACGCCTGGTGCCGGGGATTTGCAGGCCATGCTTAAAGGAATGCTGGATAATGGCGCCAGCCACGTAATTATGGAAGTTTCTTCTCATGCCTTGGATCAGGAGCGGGTAGCAGGCGTAAATTTTTATGCAGGGATATTCACTAATCTGACGCAGGATCATCTTGATTACCATCACAATCTCGATAATTATTTTCAGGCGAAGGCACGGCTTTTTATTAGTTTGAAACCCGGGTCTTTGGCAATAATTAATAACGATGATGGGTATGCGAAAAAATTAATAAATTTGACTCAGGCTAAGGTAGTAACTTATGGTATTAAATATAATGTGGATGTCCTGGCAAAAGGTATAACCTTCGATGCGATGCATACTGAATTTATTCTGGAGGCAGGTTTAAAGGAGCTGGGTTTTAGCGTGCATCTTATCGGCAGGCACAATGTTTATAATATCCTGGCTGCGATTGCTTTTGCCATTCATGAAGGGATAGATTTTACGACGATAAAATCCGCGCTGGAAAAATTTACTTTTGTCCCCGGCAGGCTGGAAAAAGTGGAAAATAAAAAAAATATTTCTGTTTTAATCGATTATGCCCATACTGAAGATGCCTTGCGTAACGTAATCAGTACTTTAAGGGAAGTATCAAGGAATAAAATAATTGTAGTTTTTGGCTGCGGCGGAGAACGCGATAAAGCCAAGCGGCCGAAGATGGGGGAGGCGGTTACGGAATTAGCAGATTATGCTTTGATTACTAATGATAATCCGCGTTCAGAAGATCCCCAGCAGATTATCAGTGATATTAAATCAGGGATCAAAAAAAATAATTATTGCGTTATTCCTGACCGTAGAGAAGCAATTAAGAAGGCATTGGCGCTAGCTAAGTCCCAGGATATAGTTTTAATTGCCGGTAAGGGCCATGAAGATTATCAGATATTAAAGAATAATCGAATACCATTTAACGACCGGAAGGTTGCTTTTGAATGCTTAAAGTAAGCGAAATATTACAGGTTTGTGCAGGTAAATTCATCTGTGGAGATAAAGAGGCCGGAATTAAGGCTTTCTCGATAGATTCCCGTACAATCAAGAGAGGCGAAGCATTTATCGCCATAAAAGGAAATAATTTCGACGGGCATTCTTTTATCGATGCGGCAATTAAAAAGGGGGCGAGTTGTATTATTGTTCAGCCTTCAGCCTTCAGCCTTCAGCTATTGTTCAGCCTTCAGCCTTCAGCCTTCAGCCTTCAGCTAAAATCCCATTTATTATTGTTAAAGATACAACAAAGGCGCTGGCAGATATTGCGCGTTTCAACAGGCAGAAGTTTAATATTCCGGTTATTGCTGTTTCAGGCTCAAACGGCAAAACTACCACCAAAGAAATGGTATCCTGGGTTCTGTCAAAAAAATTCAGGGTATTGAAAAATGAAGGCACTAAAAATAATCATATTGGCCTGCCGCTTACGTTATTGAAGCTGGATTTTTCGTTTGATGTAGTTGTGTTGGAACTGGGGACAAATCATTTCCATGAAATAGAGAATCTGGCAAAAATTTGCCTTCCTAATATCGGTATCATTACCAATGTTGCTTCAGCGCACCTTGAGCATTTTGGAAATTTATCCGGGGTAATGCGTGAAAAATATTCTTTAATCAAAAATTTACAGAATCCGCGTATCGGGATTCTGAATCGTGATGACCAGAGGCTGGAAAAGAAAATTTCCGGCAATACCGGTAGGCATCTGATTTTTAGTTTTGCTATACAAAATAGGAGCGACTTTACTGCTCGTAATATCCATTCCTGCTGCGGCAGGACGGAGTTTAGCGTGGCAGAACAAAAGTTTGTAATAAATACCTGGGGAGAGTATAATATTTATAATGCTTTGGCAGCTATTTCTCTGGGGAGAATATTCGGTTTAACTTACCTTGAGATTGCTGAAAGGCTTGCCTGTTTTGAATTTCCGCAAGGAAGGCTGAAGGCAATCATTATGAGACAGGCAACTTTGATTGATGATACTTATAATGCTAATCCGTTTTCCCTTTCCGCCGCTTTAAATGCTTTTAAAAAAATTGAAACCCGAGGGAGAAAAATACTCGTTATGGGCGATATGCTGGAATTAGGCGCCGGTAAAGAATTATTGCACGCGCAGGCAGGCAGAGAAGCGGCAGAGGTATGCGATATTTTTATTACGGTTGGCAAACTTTCTAAATTTGCCGCCGCCTCCGCAGCTAAATTTGGTTTAGAAAATATTTTTAGCTGCAGAAACTCATGCGAGGCAGGTAAAGTGCTTTTTAATAAAATATGCCCGGTTAAAGATGATGTAATCCTGGTAAAGGGTTCGCGGGCAATGAAAATGGAAGGAGTATTCAGGTAAGCGATGTTGGACTATCTTTTATATCCTTTGCATGATAAGTTTTCCGCTTTAAATATTTTTCATTATATTACTTTCCGCGCTGCTATGGCTGCGATAACCGCTTTTCTCGTTAGTTTAATTCTTGGGCCTTCGCTTATCAGAATGCTGGCCAAGTTAAAAATCGGAGAGAATATTAATAAGGGGGATAGCGTCCGTCTTGATGAATTGCATAAAACAAAACAGGATACACCGACAATGGGCGGAATTCTGATTTTGGCAGCGATTATTGTTTCAACTTTATTGTGGGCAGATATTTTTAATAAATACATTATTTTATCCTTGGGGGTAACCATATGGCTGGGGATAACCGGTTTCTATGATGATTACTTAAAGCAGGTGAAGAAAAAATCCAAAGGCTTGACCGTAACAGCGAAATTTACCAGCCAAATTGTCTTAGGGCTGATAGTAGGTTTGATTCTTCTTATGGATCCGCAGATTAATACAAAACTGGATATTCCTTTTTTAAAAAATATTTCTTTAGAAATGGGAGTACTGTATATACTTTTTGTAATTGTAGTAATCACTGGTTCCTCTAATGCAGTTAATCTTACTGACGGTCTTGACGGGCTGGCAATCGGTTGTGTGATTATGGCGGCTTTGGCATTTAGTTTATTATGTTATGTCAGCGGTAATATGAGGTTTAGCGATTACTTATTAGTACCGTATATTAAGGGAAGCGGCGAACTGACTGTATTTTGTTCTGCTATATTCGGAGCAGGGTTGGGATTTCTCTGGTTTAATTGTTATCCTGCTTCTGTCTTTATGGGCGATGTAGGGTCTTTGGCTTTGGGCGGCGCTCTCGGTACTGTTGCTTTATTGATTAAAAAAGAATTACTCTTGATAATCGTCGGAGGCATCTTTGTAGTAGAAGCGCTATCCGTAATTCTGCAGGTATTTTCCTTCCGGATATTTAAGCGCCGTATTTTTAAAATTGCGCCAATCCATCATCATTTTCAGTTTTCAGGCTGGCCGGAAAGCAAAGTAATCGTGCGTTTTTGGATTATTGCCGGCCTTTTGGCGTTATTTACGCTGGTAACTCTGAAAGTAAGATAAATTTTATGAAGAATACAGATTATTTTAAAGGCAAAAAAATTACCATTGTTGGTTTTGCCAGAAGCGGGCTTGCCTGTGCGAATTTATTGCAAAGCATTGGCGCGGATGTCAGTATCACCGATATCCAGGATAATAGCAATATCCGCCTGAATGCTTCAAAGCTTAATTCACAGGATATTCAATTAGAATTAGGCAGGCATACCCGTGAATTTATTATTGGCAGGGACATGGTGGTTATTTCTCCCGGGGTAGAGGATAGCGCGCAGCCGGTTATCTGGGCAAAAGAATTAAATATCCCGCTTGTAAGCGAAATCGAAATCGGCGGAATTCTGTGTCCAGCCACAATTATTGCTGTGACCGGATCAAACGGCAAGACTACTGTGACAACCCTGATCGGTAAAATTCTGGAAGCAGCCGGTAAAAAGGTTTTTACCTGTGGTAATATCGGGAACGCCTTTTGCGGAGAGATTACTAAGATGCAAGAGGAAGATTTTGTTGTTTTGGAAATAAGTTCTTTTCAGCTTGAACATATTAAAACTTTTCATCCCAAAGTTGCGCTGATTTTAAATTTCAGCCGTAATCATTTGGACAGGTATAAGGATATGCAGGAGTATATTAGCGCTAAGAAACGGATTTTTATGAATCAAAATAAAGATGATTTTTTTGTACTTAATGCCGAAGATGCCATTTCTCAAGGGCTGGAGCATGAGGTGAAAGCAGGGGTTTTGTTTTTTTCGCGCAGCGCAAGGCTTTCTCCGAATCAGGCGGCAGCAGCTGTTGTCGCCGGTATATTCGGGATAGATAAAGAAATTTCTTACAAGGTATTCAGGGAGTTTAAGGGGATTGAGCACCGCTTTGAGTTTGTGGCAGAAGTTAAAGGGGTTAAATTTATCAATGATTCAAAAGCGACTACGGTTGAATCCTGCAGGATGGCGTTGGATAATCTGGCAGGCCCGGTAATCCTGATTGCCGGAGGAAGGCATAAAGGAGTTGATTATAGGACTTTGCTTCCCAGCGCGCGCAACAAAATAAAAGAAGCAATTCTTATCGGCGAAGCTAAGGAAAATATCAGCGGAGCGCTAAAAGGAGAATTTCCTTTAAATGAGGCAACATCGCTGGAGGAAGCAGTGAATCAGGCTTATGAAAAGGCAAATCCGGGCGACTGCGTATTGCTTTCTCCGATGTGCTCAAGTTTTGATATGTTTTCCAGCTATGAAGAAAGAGGCAAAGTTTTTAAAAAAGCTGTTTTGTTATTAGCTAAAAATAATAATTAAGATGCTCAGGAATATCCGTATTAACCTTTTTGCCGTTACCTTTATTTTAATTTGTATAGGCATAGTGATGATTTACAGCGCTTCCAGCATTTACGCCTGGGAACGCTATAAGGATAGTTTATTTTTTTTAAAACGCCATATTTCTTTCCTGCTTATCGGAGCTTTGTGTGCCTACCTGATGATGGTAATAGATTACCGCAAACTTAGCTCCTACGCCAAGCCGCTGTTGATTATTGCATTGTTATTATTAGTTTTAGTTTTAATTCCCGGTATCGGCAGGGAAGTCTCCGGAGCGCGCAGATGGTTTAGGTTCAAATTCATGAGTTTTCAGCCTTCGGAACTGGCGGTCCTGGCAGTAATCATTTATGTTGCGGATTTTATCAGCCGTAAAGGTAGCCTAATTAAATCTTTTTGGAAAGGGTTTGCTCCGCCTTTATGTATCCTGGGCGCTACAGCGCTGCTGGTCCTCTTACAGCCTGATTTGGGGACGACTTTATCTTTAGGCGTAGTAGTTTTTACCATGCTTTTTGTTGCTGGGGTGCGTGGTTCCTATTTATTGGGAGTATTTTTATCCAGCCTGCCGTTTTTGTATCTTTTAATTTTCAGCGTTCCCTACCGCAGGGCGCGTATTTTAGCTTTTTTAAACCCTTGGCTTGATCCAAAGGGGAGCGGTTTTCAGATTATCCAGTCACAGGTTGCTTTGGGTTCAGGCGGATGGTTTGGCGTAGGCTTAGGGCATTCCCGGCAGAAATTATTTTATTTGCCGGCGGCGCACACGGACTTTATTTTTTCAATTATCGGAGAAGAGCTTGGCCTGATTGGTACTCTTAGCGTGATTATTTTATTTGTTGTTTTTATCCGGCAGGCAATTAAAATTATAAAAAATACACAGGATAAATTCGGCTATTTTCTTGGCTTGGGGTTGATTACAATGATTTGTTTCAGGGCAATGGTAAATATTGGAGTTTCCTGCGGTCTCCTGCCGACAAAAGGCCTGCCATTACCTTTTATCAGTTATGGCGGTTCGTCTTTTATTTTTGATATGGTGAGTGTGGGCATACTTTTAAATATTGCGCGTACAGGAGAATATCCGTGAGAGTTTTGGTTGCATCCGGTTCAAGCGGCGGGCATATATTCCCTGCAATCAGTTTTATTGAGGCATTAAAAGCAGGCAATAATGATGCGCAGGTACTTTTAGTTTTGCCGAAAAAAAATATTTTAAAAGCAGAGGGTGTTCTGCCTTGTCCGGTAAAATATATCACGGTTACTCCGATAAAATTAAATTTTAGTTTCGCCGGCTTAAAAAGTATCTGGCAGATGATAAAGTCTTTTTTTCAGGTTATTCTTATTTTTATTAATTTCCGTCCGGATGTTGCAATAGGGTTCGGCAGCCTGGCTTCTTTGCCGGTTATTTTATTGGCCTGGTTTTTTCGCACTACGACTGTAATACATGAACAAAATGTTTTACCGGGCAAGGCTAACAAATTTCTTGCCTATTTCAGCGATAAAATTGCCGTTTCGTTTAAAGAGACAGTCGGATATTTTAAAGGCAAGGAGAAAAAGATCGTATTGACCGGAGATCCCATCCGAAAGTCATTGGTTAGGATTGATAAAAAAATTGCTTGTGCTTACCTTGCCCTAAAAGAGGATAAGTTTACAATTTTAGTTGCTGGCGGCAGCCAAGGCTGCAGCCGGATTAATGAAGAGTTTGTGAAGTTCATAGGGTTTATTCCGCAAAAAAATAAATTACAGGTGATTCATCTTTGCGGCAGTAAAGATTACAGCCGCCTTAAAGAAAGTTACGCAGGTTTGGGTATAGAATATAAATTATTCGATTTTTTGCAACCGATGGAATATGCTTACAGCGCCGCGGATCTGATTATCTCAAGGGCAGGCGCAACTACAATTGCTGAGATCATGTTTTTTGCACTTCCCGCGGTTATTATCCCCTATCCGTATGCTTACCAGCATCAATTGAACAATGCCCTGGTGTTAGAAAGAGCAGGCGCTGCGTTGATTATCAAAGATGAAGAATTAAGCTTGGGACAGCTGAAGCGAATGGTACTTCCGTTAATTGACAATCAGGTTAGCCTGAGTAAGATGCGTGGGGCTTATTATGGCCTTTCTATACCGGATGCAGCAGAAAGGCTGGCAGCTTGTGTTTAAGAAAAGTGCCACTCTATTTTTTGTACTTTTAAGCTGTTGGCAAGTTTGTTCTGCCTCTGCTACAGATAAATGGAATACCGAAAAAAGCACGCATTTTATTGTTTTTTACAAGGAAGCAAAAGAAGATTTTATCCGTCAGCTGCTCAATTATGCCGAGAGTTATTACGATAAAATTGCTGAAAATCTCGGGTTAAGGCGTTATGATTTCTGGCTTTGGGATAACCGCGCTAAAATCTACATTTATAATGACAGCAAGGATTATATCGAATCTACGCATCAGCCTGTATGGTCAGCAGGGTATGCGCAGGTAGGAGAGAAAACAATTTATAGTTATCCCTATGCAAAGGGTTTTTTTGAAACAGTGCTGCCGCATGAGATGGGGCATATTATTTTTCGTGAAACAGTAGGGTTAACTAATCCTGCTGTGCCTTTATGGCTGGAAGAAGGCGTGGCTATTTATCAGGAGAATTCAGCGCTCCGGCAGGCTGGCTGGCAGCTGAAGCAGGCATTGCGTGAGAATAAATTCATAAGTTTTAAAGCATTATCTACGGCTGCCCCGAGCTTAATGAAAGATGATGCAGAGGTGAGCCTGTTTTATTTAGAATCATTAAGTTTAGTGGATTATCTAATCAAGGAATTCGGCAGGGAAAGTTTTCTTATTTTTTGCCAGCGCTTAAAGGAATTAAAAGATTTCCGGAAAGCGCTTAGTACAACCTATCCTTTTGCAGATACGCAGTCATTAGGAGAGGCTTGGGAGAAATATTTATTACAACAATGAAATCAGTTGAACATATGCATTTTATCGGTATCGGCGGCATTGGGATGAGCGGGATCGCACGGATTTTGTTATCCTGTGGCAGGAAAGTAAGCGGGTCTGATTTAAAAGAGAGCTTTGCCACCGAAGAACTCAGGGCAGCTGGCGCAAATATATTTATCGGCCATAATGCAGAAAATATCCGCGGAGCAGATTTAGTGGTTTATTCATCGGCGATAAAGGAGAGCAATCCGGAAATAATAGAGGCAAAAAAGCAAAAAATCCCTTTAATTAAACGGGCAGAGGCCCTGGCTGAATTAATGCGGGATAAGGATGTAATTACCGTAGCCGGCAGCCATGGTAAAACTACTACTACTTCGTTGGTCTCATATCTTTTAATTGAGGCGGGCCTAAATCCTAGTGTTGCTATCGGAGGTATTTTAAAGAACACCGGAAATAACGCTTGCTGGGGAAAGGGCGAATTATTCGTTGCTGAAGCAGATGAGTCTGATGGGTCGTTTTTATTTTACCGGCCGAAATATTCGATTATCACTAATATCGACCACGAACACCTTGATTATTACGGTGATTTTCAGAGTGAAATCAATGCTTTTGAGAAGTTTATCAATAAGACGGTTCCTGACGGATGTATTTTTTACTGTGCTGATGATTCCAGCCTGATAAAAATAATGGATGGTTATAAAGGCAGGAGGGTATCGTTTGGTTTACGTGCGGGCGCAGATGTTTTTCCGGAAAATATCGCAATTAACGGTTTGTCATCTGAATTTGATTGTATGCATCAAGGGAAATCTTTAGGAAAGTTTTATCTTGCTTTAGGAGGGATGCATAATATTTCTAATGCCCTGGCTGTAATTGCTCTGGGTATGGAGTTAGGCATTGATTTAAAATTTATCAGGAATGCCTTGGCTGGCTATAAAGGGGCTGGCCGGCGCATTGAAATAAAATTAAAAAATAATGATTATTTAATTATCGATGACTATGCGCATCATCCGACGGAGATTAAGGCTACTCTATCGGCGATTAAGCGCATCGGGGCCAAGAGGATAATCGTTGTTTTTCAGCCGCACCGCTATACGCGCACAAAATTATTAATGGATGAATTCAGCAGTTGTTTTGATTTGGCGGATGTGCTTATTATTACCGATATTTATGCTGCCAGCGAGCCTCCGATAAAAGGAATTTCCGGTAGTCAGCTTGCCGAAAAAATAAAAGCGCAGCACAAGGATACAACTTTCGTTGTTAAAGAAAACTTAGCCAGTTATATTTTGGAAATAATAAAGACGGGCGACCTGGTAGCAACTTTAGGCGCCGGAGACATTACTAGAATTTGCGATGAGCTGGTGGAAAAAATTAAAGGGTAAAATAAGCTTTAACGAACGGTTAAATAAGCATACGACTTTTAAGATCGGAGGGCCGTGTGGTTATTTTATCGAGCCGGAAGATATCGATGATTTAAAATTAGCGCTTAGTTTATTAAAAAAATATCATGTACCGTTTTTGGTCATCGGCGCGGGCAGTAATGTATTGGTTTCGGACAGAGGATTAATCGGCGCAGTGCTGCATCTTACTGCGCCAAGTTTTACAAAGTTAACCTTTAAAGGAAATATTGCCGAAACAGGTGCAGGTTGTCCTCTGCAGAAATTAATAAGCGAGGCAGCAAAGAGAGCTCTTTCTGGATATGAGTTGTTGTCCGGAATACCCGGTACCGTCGGAGGGGCATTGGTTATGAATGCCGGCTCAGGAAAAAATCAGCGCAATTTCGGAGATTTAGTGGAAAAAGTGACAATTATGGATTATAATAGTAATATTAAAGTGCTTACCGGTAAGCAGCTGAAGTTTAGTTATCGAAAATCTAATTTATCCGGGTGTATAATTTTAAGCGCAAGGATAAAATTTAATAAAGGCAATAAAAAAGAGGCTGCCGGAAAAATCAGGGAATATTTATCGTACCGTAAAAATTCGCAGGATTCAGCCCATCCATCGGCAGGCTGTATTTTTAAGAATCCCGTAGGGTTTTCTGCCGGTAAATTAATAGATTCCTGTGGGTTAAAAGGTAGTTCGATCGGCAGGGCCTCTATTTCCTTAAAGCATGCAAATTTTATCATCAATAGGGGAAAGGCAAGCTCAGGCGATGTTATGAAATTAATAGCTTTAGCAAAAAGAAAAGTAAAAAATAAATTTAATATAGATTTAAAACCAGAGATACAAATATGGCGGTAAGTAAACAGGCTGATTACGGAAAAATCGGTGTTTTGATGGGAGGGTCCTCCTCAGAAAGAGAAGTTTCTCTAAAATCCGGTAAAGCCGTATATGAGTCATTAAAGCAGGCAGGCCTTGATGTAATCGGTATAGATATTACATCAGATAAGGCCGATGATAATATAAACCTGATAAAATCAGAGAAGATAGATTGCGCTTTTCTTGCTTTACACGGCCGTTTTGGAGAAGATGGCGCCATCCAGGAAATTCTGGAAAATGTAAATATTCCTTATACCGGATCCGGAGTTTTATCCAGTAAACTGTCAATGGATAAAATTGCTTCTCGTAAAGTATTGGAAGTTTATAATTTAGCGGTTCCCAAATATATAATAATCGATAAGGTTTCGCAGAATGATAATTTAAGCCTCAGCGCCTGTTTGGGCCTGCCGCTTGTGATTAAGCCTGCGACACATGGCTCCAGCATTGGCTTGTCTATTCCTGAGAAAGAAGAGGAGATAAAGCCGGCTCTGGAGCTGGCGTTTAAATTCGACGACAAGGTGGTTGCTGAGGAATATATCAGGGGCAGGGAGCTTACCGTTGGCATATTGGAAGATGAAGCATTACCGGTAATAGAGATTGTCCCGAAAAAAAGATTTTTTGATTATGAGGCAAAATACCAGGCGGGCTTTACAGAATACATTGTGCCTGCTGTTCTTGAAGAAAATATAGCTAAGCTAGTGCAGTCTGCGGCGCTTAAGACACATAAGCTTTTAGGTTGTTTCGGATGTTCGCGGGTAGATATTATCTTAAGCCGTGATAATACCCCGTATATACTGGAACTTAATTCGATTCCCGGTTTTACACCCACCAGCCTTCTGCCGAAAGCAGCTAAAGTTGCAGGCATAGAGTTTTCTCAATTGTGTTTTAAATTGATTCAACTTGCATATGAAAAAGCAGAAGCCAAAATTTCCCTTTAAGTTAGTAATTCCTGTTGTCATAATACTATTGCTGCTTGCTGCTGCACGGTATATATTTAAGATTACTGCTCAGGCGGATTATTTTAAGGTAAAAGAGATAATTTTTAGCGAGAAAAATGCGGATAGTTTGTCTTACCTGAAAAATGAATCCATCTTCGCAATTGACCTGGATAAGGAAGCACAGTTTTTATTGCAAAAATTCCCGGATTACAAAAAAATCAGGATAATCAGGGTTTTTCCGGATCGGCTGTACATAGATTTTGTAAAACGCATACCACTGGCTTATGTTAGGCTTTACCGTTCATTTTACGTGGATAGCGACGCTGTGTTATTTGAAGCCCCGCAGCTTGCGCCTGACGTTGGCCTGCCGGTGATCACCGGCCTGGACACAAAAATCTTTGGCCCGAAGCCTGGATCACGCTATAATATTAAAGAGTTAACAACTGCGTTGGAAATAGCACGTGGGATAAAAAATAACAGGGCATTCAGAGTTTATCAGCTTAAAAAAATTGATGTTGCGAGCCTCGGCAATACAACGGCTTTTTTATCTTTTGGTCTGTCAACAACAGCCAATAATACCGCTGGTAACAATCCTGCAGGCATCGGCCTGCTGGAAGTGAAAATCGGGCCGGATAATATCCGGGATAAGATTAATATTTTAGCCAGCCTTTTGTCACAGGTAAATAATGAGCAGTTTAATATAAAATATATCGATTTGCGTTTTAAAGAGCCGGTAATCAAGCTTGATAATAGCGAGAGCAGCCAGAGGAGGTAACTACTTTGAGGATACTGAATAATAATTATATCTGCGCAATGGATATCAGTTCCAGTAAGGTTGCTGCAGTAGCGGCAAGGATTAACAAGCAGAATATTGCCGAGATATTTTTTGAGATGATGCCTGCTAAGGGTGTAAAGCGCGGTTCGATTACCGATTCCATAGATTTGATCGCCTGTATCGAGGCAGTAATGAAAAATCTTAAATTGAAATCCGGAATCAATATTAAATATATTTATACTGATTTTTCCGGCCAGGATATTTCTACTAAGCATAGCCATGCGATTATTCCGCTTGCCGAGCGCGGCAATAAAGTGATTACTCTGTCTGATATAGAAAAAGTGAGCGAGCAGGCACGCATATTAGGTTCGAGCCTGGAAGAGGAAATTATCGACCAGGTACCTTTTAATTATGCCATTGATTCGCAGCATAGTATTTCTAATCCTCTGGGGTTGTATAGCCACAGGCTGGAAGTGGATTTATACCTTGTTTGCGCCAAGTTATCTTCTATTCAGACGCTGACCCGAGTGACAAATCAGGCAGGTTATGAGATAAAAGATTTATTTTTTTCCGCTACCTCCACAAGCTATGCTGTATTTAACGAAAATATCAAAAGCGGCGTGCATGTGCTCTGCGATATCGGCAGTGATATAACTGAAATACTGATTTTTCGCGACGGAATGTTAAAAAAGGCAGAAGTCCTGCCCCTCGGAGGGGATGATTTGACTCAGGAATTGTCTGCTGCATTAAAGATTCCTTGGGAATTGGCAGAAGATGTCAAAAGGTCGTATGCCAGTATTCAGGATTCCAGCCGCAGCCGCGGTGATAAAGAAATATTGGTAAAAAAAGATAATATCTACAAGCCTATAAAACAGAGTTTCGTGATAGAAACAGTTACTGCCAAGGCAAAATTAATCTGCGAGGCAATAAAAAAGAAAATTGAAGCCCATGTAGGCCTTGCCGAAATAAATAATTTCGTTGTCTGCGGAAGAGCAGTTTATCTGGAAGGCTTTTTGGAAATGCTGGAAAATAACTTAGGGATTTCCGTAAAACTTGGTAAAGTAACCAATCCAGGGATGCTTTCTCTGGTGCATAATAACAGCGATTCCCGGGGGCAGAAATACCTTTCTTACCTGACCTGCCTGGGGATGATTTACCGGATTTTAAACGATGAACAGCCTAAAATGATCTCCAGTAGCGCTTGTATGCATCATCCGGTTTTTAAGATTATTAATAAATTCAAGGAAGTGTATCAAGAGTACTTTTAATTGACCCTCCATTTTTCTCGTGTATAATATATAGATTATTAAAATAATGCTTGGGGATAATATATTAAAGGTAAAAGACCGTATTGCCTCTGTTTGCGCTAAAAATAAGCTTAAGTCAGAGGAGATAATCCTTATTTGTGTTACTAAGAACAGGCGGCCTGAGGATATAGAAGAGGCTATTGCCGCAGGCATTACCGATATAGGCGAAAATAGGGTGCAGGAAGCTCTTTCTAAATATAATCAGCTGTCAGCTTTCAGCTGTCAGCTTTCAGCTGTCAGGTGGCATTTAGTTGGGCATTTACAGACCAATAAGGTAAAAGACGCGGTACACATATTTGATTTAATCCATTCGGTAGACAGCTTGCGCTTAGCGCAGGAAATCGATAAACAAGCCAGCCGGATTAATAAAATTCAGGATATTCTGCTGGAAGTGAAAACTTCGCCTGAGGCAACTAAATTTGGCTTAAAACCCGATGAAGTAATTGAAGTTATAAAAGAAATAGCCAAATTAAAAAATATAAATTTATTAGGCTTAATGACGATTGCGCCAATCGTGGATAATCCGCAAAAATCACGTCCGTATTTTAGGCAATTAAGGGAGTTAAGAGACAAAATTTGTAATGATTTCGGATTTAGGATTTCGAATTTAGGATTTTTGTCCATGGGCATGACTGATGATTTTGAAATAGCGCTGGAAGAAGGCGCAAACATGATAAGATTGGGCAGGGCAATCTTCGGGGGCTAAAAATGCATAAGATAGGGATTATCGGTTTCGGGAATATGGGCCAGGCAATTGCCTATCAACTTAAGAGTGATCATCAGGTTTATTGTTTTGACAGCGACACAACCAAAACATCTTCTTCTGGAGTAGGGGTTGTAGGGAATATCGCGGATTTAATAGAAAAAGTTGAGGCTGTGGTTTTAGCGGTTAAGCCACAGGATTTCGAAAGCATTCTGAAAGAAATTAAGGCCTGTCCGCATTTACTCGATAAATTATTTATTTCTATTGCTGCGGGGATTACTACCCGTTATATTGAAAATGCTTTAGGGGTGGTAAGGGTTATCAGGGTAATGCCGAATATGGCAATTCAGGTAGGGCAGGGGTTTTCCTGCGTTTGCCACGGCAAATACACTACGACGGAAGATTTTGATTTTGCAGAAGCAATATTCAGTTATATGGGTATGACTCTGAAGGTAGAAGAAGAAAAGATGAATGTTGTTACAGCCATATCCGGAAGCGGCCCCGGGTTTTATTTTGATATTATCGAATCTAATCCGGAGAATTATCGGAGTAATCCGGAAAAGATCCTGAAAGATTTCATTATGTATCTAATGGAGGCGGCGGAAAAAAACGGTTTCAGCCATGAGGAAGCAATTTTTTTAAGCACAGGCAGCGGTATTGCTGCCGAGGGTTTATTGTCGAAAACAAAATTATCTCCTGCAGAACTAAAGAAAAAAATTACTTCCAAGGGCGGGACTACTGAAGCAGGCCTGGAAGCATTACATAAAACCGGATCAATACTTGAGGCAGTGCACGCCGCGACTAAAAGGGCAGCGGAGTTAGCAAAGGAGTAAGGTATATGGGGCGCATCGGGATTATCGGCGGCAGCGGGTTATATAATATTGAGGGGATAAAAAATTTAAAAAAAGTATCTGTGAGGACGCCGTTTGGCGCTCCTTCGGATAAATTTATTATTGGTAATCTGGAAGGTAAAGAAGTGGTATTCCTGCCGCGGCATGGCGTAGGGCACCGAATTTCGCCTAGCAAAATTAATTACCGGGCAAATATTTACGCGATGAAAAAGCTCGGCGTCGGGCAAATTGTTTCAGTGAGTGCCTGCGGAAGCCTGAGAGAAGAATTAAGGCCGCTGGATTTTGTAGTGGTGGATCAATTTATCGACCGGACTAACCAGGCTCGGGCAATGACTTTTTTTGATAAGGGGATTGTCGCGCATATTGTTTTTGCGCATCCTGTTTGCAGCGAATTAAGTAAAGTAGTTTACGACGCGGGCAAAAGCCTGAATTTAAGAATTCATAACACAGGCACTTACGTTAATATGGAAGGCCCGCAATTTTCCACTCTGGCTGAGTCAAATCTTTACCGCAGCTGGGGGGTGGATATTATCGGAATGACCAATATGAGCGAAGCTAAATTGGCACGCGAAGCAGAAATTTGCTATTCGACTCTAGCGGCAATTACTGATTATGATTGCTGGCACCCGCAGCATGAAAGCGTAACCTTAGAAATGATTATTTCTAATTTGGCTAAAAATGTAGAAAATTCAAAAAAGATAATTTCTTTGATCGTAAAAAATATATCCTGCCAGCGCCATTGCAGTTGCCAGGATAGCTTAAAATATGCGATTGTCACCGACAAAAAAATGATTCCAACAAAAGTAAAAAAAGACTTAAAGATAATTATTGGGAAATATATTTAAGCTTTCAGCTCTCAGCATTCAGCCTTCAGCTTTTTGCTGATAGCTGATAGCTGATAGCTGACGACTGGAAAATGGATTACAAATCTACTCTTAACTTACCCAAAACTGATTTCCCGATGAAGGCAGATTTGCCGAAGCGGGAGCCGGAAGTATTGAAAAAATGGCAGGAGCAGGATATTTATAAACTTATCCTCAGCAAAACTGCGGATAAGGGTAAGTATATCTTGCACGACGGGCCTCCCTATGCCAATGGCGATATTCATATCGGCCATGCCCTGAATAAGACCCTGAAAGATATTATTATAAAATATAAAACTATGCGCGGTTTTTCTTCACCTTATGTGCCGGGATGGGATTGCCACGGGCTTCCTATCGAGCACGCGTTGCTTAAAGAATTAAAAATTCATAAGTCGCAGATTCCTCAGTTGGATTTCCGCAAAAAAGCACATGAATACGCAATGAATTTTGTAGGCAGGCAGCGCGAGCAATTCAAGCGTCTGGGTATTTTTGGAGACTGGGATAATCCATATCTCACCCTGAGCCATGAATATGAAGAGGCGATTATTACATCATTTAATCAGCTAGTAAAGAAAGGTTATATTTTTCGTGGGCTTAAGCCGGTAAACTGGTGTTATAAATGCGAGACTGCCTTGGCAGAAGCAGAGGTGGAATATGAGGATCATGCTTCGCCTTCAATTTATGTAAAATTCAGATTAGACGATACGAAAGGTTTTGATAAAAATAGTTATTTGGTAATTTGGACAACAACGCCCTGGACTTTAATTGCTAACGTGGCAGTGGCTGTGCATGCGGACTTTACCTATATATATGCAAAGACCGGTAAAGGCAATTTAATTATTGCTAAAAGCCTGTTGGATATTGCCCTCGGGCAAATGGGGATAAAAGATTACTCGGTAATCAGGGAATTCAGCGGTAAAGAGCTTGAAGGGTTAATTTATTCCCATCCTTTTGGCTTAAGAAAAGGCCGTGTTGTCCTGGCAGATTATGTATCCAAAGAAGATGGCACAGGCTTAGTGCATACTGCTCCTGGCCACGGCAACGAGGATTATTTTACCGGCGTCAAATATAAATTGGATATTATTATGCCTGTGGATACTAGGGGAAATTTTGATGCTACGGCAGGAGAATTTCAGGGCTTAAATATTTTTGCTGCTAATAAATTAATTTTAGAGAAATTAACCAGCCTTGATGTGTTGCTTTTTAATTCTCAGATCCAACATTCTTATCCGCATTGCTGGCGTTGTAAGTCTCCGATTATTTTCCGTGCCACCAAGCAGTGGTTTTTGTCAATTGACAAAAATAATCTAAGGCAGACTCTGCTTACGGCTATTGATAAGGATGTGGAGTGGATCCCAGCAGTGGGCAAGGAAAGAATCTCGGCGATGGTTGGATTAAGGCCGGACTGGTGCTTGTCGCGGCAGAGATATTGGGGTGTGCCCATACCGGCATTGGTATGCGATACTTGCCATGAGCAGTTTTTTGATTCCGGAGTAATTGATAAATTCGCGCATTTCAGCGCGCAGCAAGGCTCTGACAGCTGGTTTGAACATGATATCAAAGATTTTATTACTGCGGATATTAGCTGCCCGTATTGCAAGGCAAAAGATTTTTCTAAGGGTTCAGATATTCTTGATGTCTGGTTTGATTCCGGAGTAAGCAGCCAGGCAGTATTAAAGAAGAGAAAAGAGCTGGGGGGTGTTCCGGCAGAATTATATTTAGAAGGTTCTGATCAGCACCGCGGGTGGTTCCAATCATCATTAATCCCGGGAGTATGTATTGACGCCAAGCCGCCTTTTAAAAGTGTTTTAACGCATGGCTTTGTCGTCGATGGGGCAGGAAGGAAAATGTCCAAGTCTTTAGGCAATGTTATCTCGCCGCAGGATATTATTAAAGATTACGGCGCGGATATCCTGAGAATGTGGGTTGCCTCAAGCGATTATAATGAAGATATCCGTATCTCCAAAGAAATTTTAACCCGGCTTTCTGAAGCATACCGCAAAATCAGAAACACCGCCCGGTTTATTTTAAGTAACCTCTATGATTTTAATCCGGATACTGACAAGGTAGCAATCGAAGATTTGCCGAAGTTAGATAAATGGATATTGGTTAAGGTAAAAGACCTGGTAGGAGAAGTGCAGGCAGTATACGATGCCTTTGCTTTTCACCGCGCTTATAAGGCTGTATACGATTTTTGCAATGAAACGCTTTCCATGTATTATTTGGATATGGTTAAAGGAAGGCTCTATACTTCTGCTGCAACGTCTTTAAAGAGGCGGGCAGCGCAAAGTGCTATTTACGAAGTCTTAAATACCCTGATTAAGTTAATCAGCCCGATTTTAGTATTTAGCGCAGAAGAAATCTGGCAGAATATGCCTAAGCCGCAGAAAAATGCCTGTTTAAGCAGTGCGCATCTTTTAGGCTGGCCTGACGATGTTGGGTATTCTGATTTATCCGTAAGTAAACTGGACAGTGTTATCCAGTTAATTCCTGCTGCGGCAAAAATACTGGAAGAAATGCGCGCTAAAGGCGAAATTGGCAGTTCTTTTGATGCAAGAATAAATCTATTGACAAACAACCAAGATCGGTATACATTCTTAACAAGCTTGCAGGCTGATCTTTGCGAGATTTTTAAAGTTTCACAGGTTGAGATTAAATTTGATCCGGCCAAGGAACTTTCAGAAGTAAAGATAGAAGCATTTATTGCCGAAGGCGATAAATGCGCGCGCTGCTGGAATTATTCACATTCTGTGGGGAAAAATCAGGCCCATCCTTCAATCTGTGTTAGCTGTCTGGAGGCAATAGGGGAGGCGAAGTAAAAAAGTGAAAAAAAAGGCCAAAACAAAAATAGTAAAAGCAAAAAAAGTCAAAGTAAAAAAATTCAGTAAAAAAGAATTGATTGATTTTAAGAAATTAATCCTTAAGGTTAAAGATAGCATCGTGGACGACATAAAACACATCTCTGATGATACCCTGAAGAAATCCCAGAAAGATGCTTCAGGCGATATTTCAGGTTATACCTACCATATGGCAGATGTGGCAACGGATACTTATGACAGGGAGTTTTCTCTCGGGCTTGCTTCCAATGACAGGCAATTTCTTTATGAGCTGGAAGATGCTTTGAAAAAAATAGACGACGGCGTATTCGGCATTTGCGAGAACTGTAAAGCGCTTATCGCAAAAACCCGGCTCAAGGCAGTCCCTTATGCGCGTCTTTGCGTGAAATGTCAGGAAAAAAAGGAAAAGAAATAGGTATCATTGCAGGTATCCTCTTAGTAGATCAGCTCACTAAATTCCTGGCGAATAAATATTTAGCATTAAACCAGCCCGTTGCAGTTATCAAGGGCTTTTTTTATTTTACGCTTGTCCATAACCGCGGGGCGGCATTCGGTATTTTAAAAAATCAACTGCCGATTTTTATCATTACTGCCCTGGCGGCGATAATTTTAATATCCATAAATTTAAAAAATAAGCAGCATAAGCAGCCTGCGGTTTATAACTTGTCTTTGAGCCTGATATTAGCAGGGGGGCTGGGAAATTTAATTGACCGGATATTTTTTGGCCACGTGATTGATTTTTTTGATTTTCGCATCTGGCCGGTATTTAATATTGCTGATTCAGCAATAACTATCGGAGCAATACTATTGGGGTGGAATATATGCATCCGGAAATCTGTAAAATAGGGCCGTTTACCGTTTATTCCTACGGCCTGATGTTGGTTTTGGCTTTTGTGGTAAGTTCTTTCCTGGCGGCCCGGCAGGCAAGAAAAGAAAATATTAATCCGGAAATTATCTTTAACCTGTTATTTTTTGTTTTTATCTGCGGGATCATCGGCGCACGGATTTTCTATGTAATACAAAACCTTAAAGATTACCTTAAAGACCCCAAAGAAATCATTATGCTGCAGCATGGCGGGCTTGCCTGGTTCGGTGGCCTCTTTGCCGGAGTAATTGCAAGCGTTATTTACCTTAAAATAAAAAAATTACACATCCTGAAAATCATAGATTTGGTTATCCCTTTTCTGGCTCTGGCTCAGAGTATCGGCAGGATTGGCTGTTTGCTTAATGGTTGTTGTTTTGGTAAGCCCAGCCCGGAACACGGCATTTATTTTGCGGTTCATGACGCTGTACTTATTCCTACGCAGATGTACTCTTCTTTATTACTGCTGGTTATTTTTATTATTTTGCGCCTCCTGCAGGATAAGCCGCATAAAGAGGGGCAGATATTTTTTGTTTATTTATTGCTTTATGCGCCAAAGAGGTTTTTCATCGAATCCCTGCGTGCGGATAATCCCATCGTCTTTTCAGGGTTTACCTTATTTCAGATTTTAAGCGTTGCTATCTTCTTCGTGTCTTTGGCAGGACTGATATATCTGGCAAGAAAGAAGAAATAAAAATGCAGGAATATTTTATAACAGTTGCTCCGGCAGACGCCGGAAAGCGCCTGGATTTATTTCTCGCCGATTTTTCCAAGAATAACCGCTTTGGCCTTTCCCGCGAATTTATTAAAAAATTAATCCTTACTGGACAAATTACCCTTAAAAATAAGGAAGTATCTTTAAAGCCGCATGAGAAGATCAAAGCCGGCGCAGAGATTATTATCCGTGTCGAAGAGAAAAAAGCAGGCTGCCCTGCGGCAGAAGATATCCCGCTAGAAATCATTTATCAGGATAAAGACCTGGCAATCATTAATAAACCTGCGGGGTTAGTGGTGCATCCGGCTCCGGGGAATGCAAAGCACACACTGGTAAATGCGCTGTTGGCCTGTTTTAAGCATCTCTCGGACATTAATCCGCAGCGGCCGGGAATAGTGCATCGTTTAGATAAAGATACTTCGGGGTTGTTGGTAATTGCTAAAAATAATCATGCACATCTTTTTTTGGCAGAGCAGTTTGCCGAACATTCGATTAAGCGCAGATACATAGCACTAGTGCAGGGTAAGGTGGAATTTGATGAAGGCGTGATTGAGTTGCCTATCGCAAGGCATCCTTTGAAAAGAATGAATATGGCTGTGAGTTTTGCTAAGGATTCTAAATACGCCAAAACCGTTTATCGCACGCTTGAGCGCAGGAAGGATTGCAGCCTGCTGGAATTAGAGCCGTTTACCGGAAGGACACATCAGCTGCGTGTGCATCTGGCGCATCTGGGGCATCCGATTCTTGGGGATGTTAAATACGGCAGGAATAATAATTTTATCCGGCTTGCTTTGCATGCTATTTCTTTAGGTTTTCTGCATCCTGAGAGTAAAAAATTTATGGAGTTTTCCTGTCAGTTACCCATTGAATTTAAAGAATTTATAAAAAAGACTTGATTTTTGTAAAAGCGCGATTATAATTAAAAAACAAGGGTCAATTTAAAATGGAGGAGAGATAAAGATGATTAGCCAAAAGGGAAAAGTTTCTCCGGTAGTATTGATTATAATTTTGATTGTTTTAGGTTCGCTTGGAGGATTGGCATATTTCTTGCAGAAAGAACGTGCGATCAATATTAATTTGCAGCAGCAGTTGACAGACATCAAGGAAAAGCAGCGCATAACTGAGGCCAAGCTTGACGAATCTAAAAACATGATTTCTACCCTTGAGGTAAAACTCAAAGAAACCCAAACCCAGATTGACTCTTTGACTACTGATTTAGAAGCGGAGAAAATCGCTAAAGTAGAGTCTCAGAATGAAGCGCAACGCTTAAGGGCTGAGTTGGATCAACAGAAAATTTTAAGGGTTAATTTAGAAAAACAGTTTAATGAAGCGCAAGGCCAATTCAGAAAAACTCAGAATCAGCTTTCTCAGCTGGAGACGCAAAAGACAGAGTTGGAAGAGAAGGTAAAAACTTTAGAAGCCAAGTCTCGTGATCTTGAAGCCAAGGTTCAGGGGATTGAGTTGGGTACTATCGTAGTCAGCCCGGAAGCAAAGCAGCCGGCGAAAAAAGCCAAGAAGGCCAAAGAAGTAAAAAAAGAAGTTAAAAAAGCATCTCCAGCTCCGGTGAAAGAAGAAGTAAAGAGGCCTGCGGTAGTTGAAGCAGCAGTAAAATTAGAAGGGAATGTTCTGGTAGTGAATAAAGACTATAATTTTGTAGTGATAAACCTTGGCGGTAAAGAAGGCGTGAAAGCCGGGGATGTCTTTGGTGTTTATCACAATGAAAAATATATCGGTGAAGTAAAAGTAGAGAAAGTCCACGAATCGATGTCCGCAGCCGGCCTTGCTTCTGCCAATATGAAAGACGGCGTCAACGAGGGCGATAAAGTAGTACAGAAATTATAATGCGGCATTATTCAGTTCAGCCGGTTTCACTTCTTAAGGGTGAGATTTTCCTTCCGGGCGACAAATCCATTGCCCATCGTGCAATAATCCTTGGTGCGCTCAGTAAAGGCAAAACCGTAATCAAAAATTTTCCTAGTAACAGAGATTGTCTTAGCACTGTCAGCGTTTTCAAACAATTAGGCATAAGAATATCAGCAGATAAAAAGGCTAATGTTGTAACAATTTTTGGAAAAGGCCTTTTTGGTTTAGCTAAGCCCAAAAGGCCTGTTTTTATTTCTGAATCAGGTACTACCATGCGTTTGCTTCTGGGTGTTTTGGCTGGGCAGTTATTCAGCGTCACTGTAACTGCAGGTAAGGTTCTTTGCCAACGGCCGATGCGCCGTGTTACAGAACCGCTACGATTGATGGGAGCGCAAATTGGCTCAAGGCTTAGAGCTCAGGGCTCTAAGTTAGAGGAGTATCCGCCTATTTTAATTAAAGGCGGGGATCTTCATGCGATTACTTATAAAACGCCAGTGGCTTCAGCGCAGGTAAAATCAGCGATTCTTTTGTCAGGGCTTTATGCAGAAGGCAGGACTGTGGTGATTGAATCGCTTAAGACGCGGGATCATACTGAGCAGATGCTGAGATTATTCAGGGCAGATATAAAAAGCCGGAAAAATAAAATAAGCATTACGGGTAGAGAAGAGCTGGCCTCGCCAAGGAAAATTTATGTGCCCGGGGATATTTCTTCGGCAAGTTTTTTTATTGTGGCAGCGACTATTGTATCTGGTTCTAAATTGCAGATAAAGAATGTCAGTTTAAACCCAACGCGTACCGGTATTATCAGTGTATTAAAAAGAATGGGCGCGGATATTCAGCTCTCAGCTTTCAGCTCTCAGCTATCAGCCTATGAACCAATGGGTAATTTAATAATCAAAAGCAGTTTATTGAAAGGCACAATAGTAAAAAAAGCAGAAATACCTTTCTTGATCGATGAGTTGCCGGTTTTAATGGTGGCTGCTTGTTTTGCCAAAGGAAAAACAGTATTTCAGGGTGTAGAAGAGCTGCGCGTTAAGGAAACAGACAGGATTAAGTCAATGTGTGTTAACCTAAAGAAAATGGGTGCTTCTATTAAGGTTATCAAAAGCCAGGACAGAGAAAAGATTGTGATTAACGGCGTAGAACAGCTAAAAGGAACAAAGGTAAGGAGCTTTGGTGATCACCGCACTGCTATGAGTATGATTATTGCCGGCCTTGCTGCAGAAGGTAAGACTTCATTGGACGATATCTCTTGTATTGATAAATCCTTCCCCGAGTTTATCCATTTCTTTAAGACCCTTACCCGGAAGTTTTAGCGAACTTTTTATACATTCGCGGCCAAAAAAGTGATATTCGAATAGGGCCGCTCAGTATCAATTTAAGTTAGATAAAATGACGTAAAAATTGATTTGACATAGGGTTTAATCTCTGATAGAATTTCCTTTACATCGTTACCCCCCACAAAACCGGTTATTTTAAGGAGATTTCCATGGCAAAATTAGGTGAAATAGCCAAAAAATTAATTAATTATGTCCTTGGTTTATTTTCTAATGATATGGGTATTGATTTAGGCACGGCAACTACCCTTGTTTATGTTAAGGGTGAGGGGGTGGTGCTTTGCGAACCATCAGTTGTGGCAATCGAACGCGGCACATCCCATGTCTTAGCAGTAGGAGAAGAAGCAAAACGTATGCTTGGTCGCACACCCGGCAATATTGTTGCCATCAGGCCGATGAAAGACGGGGTTATTGCTGATTTTGAAATTACCGAAGCAATGTTAAGATATTTTATTAAGAAAGTCCATCACCGCAGGGTCTTAGTCCGGCCGCGGATTGTTATTGCCATTCCTTCCGGAATCACCGAAGTGGAAAAACGCGCGGTAAAAGATTCTGCAGAGCGCGCCGGCGCACGGGAGGTTTTTTTAATTGAGGAACCGGTAGCTGCGGCAATCGGCGTAGGCTTGCCTATACAGGATCCCATCGGCAATATGATTATTGATATCGGCGGCGGCACCACAGAGATTGCTGTTATCTCTCTGGCAGGAATTGTTTTTTCGCGTTCTATCCGTATTGGCGGCGATGAGATGGATGACGCTATAATTGAATATTTAAAGAAAACCTATAACTTGATGATTGGCGAACGTACTGCCGAAGATATAAAAATTAAAATCGGCTCAGCTTATCCATTAGAAGAGGAAATGACTTTGGAAGTAAAGGGGCGGGATTTAGTTGCAGGCTTGCCTAAAACCGTAACTATTACTTCTGAAGAAGTGCGCGAAGCATTGCAGGAACCTATGCGCGCGATATTGGAATCTACCAAGATATCATTAGAGCGGACTCCGCCGGAATTATCCGCGGATCTCATTGAGCACGGCATTGTAATGGCAGGCGGCGGTTCGCTGCTGAGAGGTTTGGATAAATTAATCGCTGAAGAAACAGGCCTGCCGGTGCATATCGCCGAAGATCCAATGACCGCCGTGGCTAACGGCACAGGTATAGTTTTAAACGAGATTCATTACCTGAAAAAAGTCACTGTCCCGATTAAGTCTGAAATGCATGCTTAGTTTTTAAAAGAGATTCAGAATGTGCTTAATCTTAATAAAAGAAATTTAATTGTTGTTCTTGCCACGGTCCTTTTTGTTTTTTTTCTTTCCGGCCTTATCCCTTCCCTGCGGCCAACAGTAATAAATACCTTAAAATTTCCCCTGACGTTTTTGAGCCTGATTGGGAGAGAAGTCAGGGCAATAGTTTTTTATCATCGTAATTTTATCCAGTATGACCGCCTAAAAAATGATTTAGGCATTTTACAACAAAGATTAAATACCTTTGAGGAAGCCAAACTGGAAAATGCCCGCCTGAAAGAGCTGCTCGCATTAAAAAAAGAATCTCCCCATAAAGTTATTGCTGCCAAGGTAATTGCCCGCGACCCGGACAACTGGTCGTCTATCATTATTATAAGTAAAGGCAGCTATCATGGTATTAGGGCGGGCTGTGTTGTTATTGGTTATGAAGGTTTATTGGGCCGCGTCATTGAAAGTGGCTCAACTACCAGTAAGATTATGCTGCTTAATGATCCCAATTTAAGCGTATCAGGTTTAAGCCAGCGCAGCCGTCAGGAAGGGCTTATTTGTGGCACCTTAGGCAACTCGTTGATTATGAAATATTTACCTAAGGATGCGGATATCAATACAGGCGATAAAATTATTACTTCCGGCTTGACTTTAGCTTATCCTAAAGGCCTGGTTATCGGCACAGTGGTTGGCATAGAGGAAGAATTTTCCGGTTTGAGCAAATACGCAGTAATAAAACCCGCAGTTAACTTATCCAATACAGAAGAAGTATTAATTATCGTCCAGTGAAAAAAATATTTTTACTTGTCTTAATACTTATCCTGGGTCTATTGCAAGCAACCATCCTGAATTATTTTCGTTTATTCTGGGTTAAGCCTGATTTATTGCTTATTTGTGTAGTGATAGCTGGTTTATTTTTCAGCCCTGTAGCGGCAATAGGGTTTAGTATTTTTATCGGTGTGTATAAGGATATTTTAGGTTTTCATAATTTCGGGCTAAACTCGCTTTTATTCCCTATCTGGGGTTTTTTAACTATTCAGTTGGGCAGAAAAATTTCGCTGGATAATGATTTTATCCGTGCCGGATTCATCTTTTTTCTGGCAGGGTTAAACGGCGCAGCAGTTAAAATGATATCAGATATTCCTGTTTCAGCGGGGATTTTTTTTAAAGTACTTATCCTGGAGCCGTTTTATACCGCGATTGTATCACTTCTGATTTTAAGGTTTATTTGTCCGGCTTTTGAAGATAACCAACCGTTTTAAAAGATGAGAATAAGAATTGTAAATTTAATTGTAGGTTTTTTGTTTATTTTAATGGCCTTGGCTGTATTTAATCTTTCGGTGATTCAGGGCCGCAGGTTCCGCCAGCTAAGCAACAAAAATTCCATCCGGCTTTTGTTGCAGCCGGGAGCACGCGGTAAAATCTTTGACCGCAATGGCATGATTATCGTGGATAACTACCTGACTTACGATGTTTTGATTATGCCGCAGGAAAAGGGGCAGTTGGAGCAGACTCTGCTTAATGTCGCGCGGATATTAGATTGTGATACTGGGGAACTGAAGAAAAAATTTAAGGCAGGCTTCTTGGCGTCTTTTTTGCCGGTGCGCGTCGCCAACAATATCGAAATAAAAAAAGCAATTGCATTAGAGGAGCTTAAATTGAATACTCCGGGGATAGTTGTGCAGCCGCATCCTCTCAGGAAGTACCCTTATGGCAGCCTTGCTTCTCATGTGCTCGGTTATCTTAATGAGATTGACCATTGGCGCCTTTCTAAGTTATCTGACTATGGGTATAAGGCGAGGGATATTGTAGGTTTTGGCGGAGTAGAAGAAAAATTTGATTATTTTCTGCGCGAGAAAGAAGGTGCGCTTTCCGTAGAAGTGGATCATCAGGGTAAATTTGTACGTGTTTTAGGATTCAGGCCGCCGCAGAACGGTAATAATATGCAGTTGACCCTGGATTTAAAAATACAAAAGATTTCTGAAAGTGCGCTCTCCGGCCGCAAGGGAAGTGTAGTTATTCTTAAGCCCGACACTGGCGAAATAATAGCAATGGCAAATAGCCCTGATTTTAGCCCTGCGGCTTTTGTGAATAAATCAAAATCCCTTGGCCGAATATTCACTGATTCAGACGCGCCGCTGATTAACCGTGCTATAAGCGGGCTTTATCCTCCGGGATCGGTATTTAAACTGGTTGTGGCATCTGCTGCACTTGAGACGAAAAAAATTAACTCCTTAACCTCATTTTACTGCCCTGGAAGCCTAATGGTTGGCAGGCGTAAATTTTCCTGTTGGAATACTCATCTAGAGCAGGATTTGGTTAGTGGGATTGCGCATTCTTGCGACGTTTTTTTCTATCACAGCGGGCTTTTATTGGGAGCACAATCAATTCATGATTATGCGCTGAAGTTTGGTTTTGATAAGCCTACTTCTATTGACCTGCCGTATGAGGCAGGAGGGTTTGTGCCATCGCCTCTCTGGAAAAGGATGTCTAGGTTCCAAACTTGGTATGATGGCGATACGGCAAATTTTTCTATCGGACAAGGTGACCTGATGGTTACGCCGTTGCAGGTTGCCAGGATGACCGCGGTATTCGCCAACAACGGTATGTTGATAAATCCTTATGTAGTGCAAACAATAGAGAATTATGATGTTTCTTCATTCCACAAAAAAGCTACGAAGATGCCTTTGAAAGATTCTACATTAAATTATGTCCGGCAGGGGATGAGGAAAACAGTCTCTGATCCTCAAGGGACAGCTAGTGTGCTGGCAGATTTAAATGTGGCAGTTGCCGGTAAAACAGGCACTGTGCAGGTTCCCCGCGGCCAACCTCATGCATGGTTTTGCGGCTATTTTCCTTACAAGAACCCCAAATATGTAATTTGTGTTTTCTTGGAATATGGCGGTTCAGGTTACGCTGCTTGTGTTCTGACTAAACAAATACTGTTTACAATGGCGCAGGAGGGGCTGATTTAAATTGAAAAATTCTACATGGTTGATATTGGCAGTCGCGCTTTTAATTACTTGCATGGGGATCTTGTCGATTTATTCAAGCACTTCGCAGAAAGAAGGCGAGCTCTGGCAAATTATTTATAAACGCCAGATATTCTGGATTATTTTGGGCGTATTATTTTTTCTGGCGATGTCGCGTTTTAATTACCGCAGGCTATGGGATATGACATACTTTCTTTACGGGCTTGCTTTGTTTTTACTGTTTTTGGTTGTTATCCTGGGGTTAGTGCGCCTCGGCGCCCAACGCTGGATCAGAATAGCATGGTTGAATTTTCAGCCGTCTGAATTGGCTAAGATAGCCGGGGTAATTTTTCTGGCAAGGTATTTTAGCGCCAAATCAGCAAGCAGCATACATCATACCGCAGCCAAATACGGGATATTCCGCGCGTTTATTTTACCGTCGTTTTTTATTGCTCTGCCTGTAGGCCTGATTATCGAACAGCCTGATTTAGGCACAGGCCTGATTATTCTTTTTATTTTTGTGGCTTTTATGTATATCGGCGGAGTAAGGTCAAAATACCTGATTACAATTTCTCTCATCGGTGTTCTTCTTTTGCCGGTATTTTGGCATGTTTTAAGGGATTATCAGAAAGACAGGCTGATGGCATTTTTAAATCCACATATAGATCCGCTGGGAGCCGGCTACACGGTAATTCAATCCAAGATTGCCATTGGTTCAGGAGGGTTATTCGGTAAAGGCTGGCTTGCCGGCACGCAGAGCCAGCTGCATTTTTTGCCTGAGTCGCATACCGATTTTATTTTCGCCACTTTTGCCGAAGAGTGGGGTTTTCTGGGTGCTTTATTTTTGCTTTTTTTATATTTTATTTTAATCAGGCAGGGGATCAAGATTGCTTTGGCTACAGGTGATTATTTTGGACGGCTGCTTGCTTTCGGTATAAGCTTAATGCTGGGTATACAGATTTTTGTAAACATTGCCATGAATTTAGGCTTAGCACCGGTAGTAGGAGTCCCATTGCCGCTGATGAGTTACGGCGGATCTTCGATCATGATAACATTTATTTCGCTGGGGATACTGGCAAATATCGCCAGAAACAGGACAACATTTTAATTCTAGCTTTCAGTCTTCAGCTTTCAGCATTCAGCTGATAGCTGATAGCTGATAGCTGATAGCCAACATGTCAGAAGACTTCTTATTAGACGTTAGAAAACCCGCCCGTTATATCGGCGACGAATGGAATGTTTCAAAAAAAGATTTTGCCGGAAGCGGGGTAAAATTTGCCCTTTGTTTTCCTGATCTTTACGAAGTGGGGATGAGCAATTTAGGTTTAAGGATCCTCTATGGTGTACTGAATAACCTACCTGATGTTGCCTGTGAAAGATTCTTTTCTCCTGCTCTTGATATGGAAAATATCCTGCGCACTGAGAATAAAGAAATTTTTTCTTTGGAATCAAAAAAGTCCATTAAAGATTTTGATATTATCGGGTTTTCTCTGGGGTATGAATTAAGTTATACCAATGTTTTAAATATTCTTGACCTCGGGAAAATCCCCTTAAAAGCAGCGCAGCGCGGTCCTGGATTTCCTTTGGTAATTGCCGGAGGGCCGACGGTAATAAATCCTGAGCCGATGCACGAATTCATTGATTTATTCCTTATCGGTGAAGCAGAGGAGGCGATTGTAGAGATTATCGAGTTATACCACGGTTTAAAAGATAAATTTAAATCAGGTATAATAAGTAAAGAGGAACTACTGGTTTTGTTATCCGGTATTGAAGGGGTTTATGCCCCGGCATTATACGAGGTAAGCTATGGAGAAGGCGGTAGAATAAATAAATTTTCCCCCAAGATAGGGAACCTTCCGGAAAGAATCAAGAAGCGCATTGTAAAAAATTTAGACAGTGCATACTTTCCTTCCTGCTGGATTGTCCCTTATATTGAAATAGTCCATGACCGGATTACCTTGGAGGTGATGCGCGGCTGTCCTAATCAGTGCCGTTTTTGTCAAGCAAGGCAGACGTATTTTCCTCTCAGGCAAAGGAGTGTCAAAAAATTACTAGAGTTATCTTCCGAAACTTATAAAAATAGCGGTTACGAAGAGATTTCCTTGGCAGGTTTGTCGGTAAGCGACTATGCTTTTGGCAATGATTTAATTACCGGACTGTTGGAACTTTTTAAGGGTAAGGCAGTGAGTGTATCTTTGCCTTCAATAAAACCCAAGTCGCTGGTGGGGAATTTTGCCGCTCTGATTGCCACAATTAAAAAGACCGGCCTGACTTTTGCTCCGGAAGCAGCCAGTGAGAGAATGCGCAAAGTTTTAAACAAAGATTTTGAGCTGGAGAATTTTTTTAAATCGCTAAAAGAGGCTTATGCTGCGGGTTACCGCAGGGTTAAGCTATATTTTATGATTGGCCTGCCGCAGGAGGATGAAGAAGATTTGGATGGTATATTAGAATTCGCAGGGCAGGTTTCCGAATTAAAAAAAGTTTGCAGCAACGGCGCGGCGGAAATTAATATCAGCATAAATACGCTGATTCCTAAGCCGCATACGCCTTTTCAGTGGTTGGGGATGGAAAGTATTGAGAGTATCAATTCTAAAATTCATTACCTGAGAGCGAAGCTAAAGAACAAGAAATTAAGGATCAATTTTCATAATTCTGAAATGAGTTTTTTGGAAGCAGTACTTTCCCGCGGAGACCGCCGCCTTTCGCCTGTAATTGAGAAAGCGTTTTTGAAGGGTGCGCGATTCGATGCCTGGGAGGATCATTTTATCCACAAGCGCTGGCAGGAAGCTTTTACTGAATGCGGCATAGAACCTCACTTTTACCTTCGGGAAAAGGGGAGAGATGAAGTACTGCCTTGGGATTTTCTCGATACTGGGGTAAGCAAGGATCATTTACTTGCGGAATTTATTAAAGCTATTGAAATAACATAAGTTAAGCTGTATAATTCTATTAAATAAAGTAAATTAATTACGGAGGTAAGTATGGCAAACCATAAAAAAGCCCTTCTTTCTGCGGGGAGTCTGCAGTATAAGCTCAGGATAGCCTTTTGCCTGATGTCCATTCTGCCATTGCTGGTATCCGCATTTTTTGTCTCCAATTATATTTTGCCGAAAGCAGGTTTTAAATTAGATATCACCATTGCCATATCGATTATTGTCAGTATTTTTGTTTCTATTGTAGGTTTCTTTGTGGTCAAGGAAGTATTTGACCGTGTTGTCTCAATCAGCTCGGATGCCAAGATGATTGTCCAGGGTGATACCAGCCGTATGGTTGAAACAGGCAAAGAAGATGAAGTAGGATTCCTGGGCGATTCATTAAATCAGCTGACCATGCAGATTCGCAGCAATATGGAGGAATTAAAAGGGTACAGCGAAAGGACCACAGAGATAAATTTTGAAATTCAGAAGCGCGTACTTGCCCTCTCAAGCCTATTGCAGATTAGTTCGCTTATTTCTCAGGGGCTGAAATTAGACGAGGTTTTAAGGCTTACGATTGAAAAAGCGCATCTTTTAGCCAATTCGGAGATTGCTTTTTTATTTTCCCGGGTTTCTGATGAGGATAATTTTTATCTAAAGACAGCAGAAGGACAAAATTCGGTTTATCTCGCCAAACTGAAAATTGATACTGATGATCCGGTATTTAATAAGCTCATTCATTACAGCAAGCCGTTGATGCTGGATAGCGAAAACATTTTATCCGGAAATTCCGGAGCAGTTTTTTATGATAAATTCCGGCTGAGGAATGTTTTAGCCCTTCCGATTTTCTTAAGAGGCAGAGTAACCGGCATAATGGGTATCGGCAATAACAAAGAAGAATTTGTTTATAAAAAAGACGATTTGGAACTTCTGGATATTTTCAGTAAACAGATATCCATTGCCATCGAGAATGACCTCTTGTCGCACTGGGTAGAAAAATTAGAAATAAAAGATGCGCTCACAGGGTTGTATAATGGGGCTTTTATTAAAAGCCGCCTACAAGAGGAGATTAAAA
>JALOQJ010000037.1 GCA_025453445.1 Candidatus Omnitrophota bacterium | reverse complement strand
CAAAACCTGATTGCCCGCCAGCCTAAGAACGGCTGTATCTCATGGGGTATGTCAAACTGTGATAAGAACTTGTCCCCGCCTAAGTCCAGAGTACGGATAATCACTGAATGAGGATTCATATCTTCAGCTACATATTTATAAGCCTGATAATGCTCTTCTTCAGAAGGCGCATCTTTCCTGTTCATATAAAAGAACTCCGTGCGGTACAGCCCGATCCCCTGCGCGCCGTGCAGTTTTACCGACGGAACTTCCTCGGGGAATTCAATATTTGCGCTGACTTCTATTGCTTTTCCGTCGCGGGTAATTGCCGGTTCATCTTTTACCGCCAGGAACTTCTCCGTAACCCCTTTTAGCTTAAGTTCTTCTTCACGGTAATATTGCAGAGTCTCTTCATCAGGATCAATAATCACTGTGCCGGATGTGCCGTCAACAATCAACATATCCTGCGACCTGATACGCGCGGTTACTCCCTCAACACCGACGACAGCCGGGATTTCCAGGGATTTTGCCATAATCGCGGTATGCGAAGTCTTTCCCCCCACATCAGTAACCAGCGCGCAGACGTTCTGCTTATGCATTGCTGCCGTATCAGATGGAGACAAATCATGTGCAACCACTACTACTCTCTCTTTTAAATTCTCAAAACCCTTACTCTCCACTCTGCCGAGGAGATTACGTAAAATCCTTTTCCCCACGTCATTTACATCAGCAGTGCGCTCTTTAAGGTATTCATCTTCAATTTTTGAGAAGACTTCCACATATTTTTTTAAAACTTCAAAAAATATAAAAGCAACATTAACCCGCTCTTTTTTGAGGCGCGAAATCACTTCTTCAATAAGCATGCGGTCTTCCAGAACCAGAAGATGGGCATCAAAAATTTGCGCCTCTTCCTGCCCCATCTCTACAGATATCCGCTTCTGTAAATCGATAATTTCCCGGCGCGTCTTAATCAGCGCCTCTTCAAAAAGCTGAATCTGTAAAGGAATGTCGCTTTCATTGATCGGATCTTTTGGGACGGTAAAATCCTCTTTACCTACCTTAAAGGCTGGCCCGATAGCGATCCCTGCAGCTGCCGCAATACCTTTGAGCTTTAACATTATCCTTCCTCGATTACAATAATTTTTTCCAATTCCCTGAGCGCTTCCTGAGCATCATCGCCTTCTATCTCAATAATAATTTCACTGCCCTTTTCCGCCCCTAACATCAAAATCCCCATTATAGATTTACCGTTTACCTCTTCCTCGCCGCGCCTGACCGTAACCCGGGAATCGTATTTATTGGCCACCTGCACAAATAAGGCTGCGGGCCGCGCGTGCAAACCCTGCTTATTTTTAACGGTTATTTTTTTACTGATTAAAGGCATTATATTAAAAGCATTTTGATTCCACAGATTAAAAGCAGATTGCACAGATAATCTTGTTTCCCGCAATCTGTGTAATCAAATTTTAAAATCTGTGAAATCATTTTATTAAATTTCCTCAACCAAACCTAAAATTATTTTAGCTAATTTTACCGAATCATGCCTAATCAGATCATCGGTAATCACTACGTCTTCCTCAATCACGCGATAACCCATATTTTCTATGTTATGGGCGTCATTTACCACCAGATAAGAATTTTCTCCGGCATAACGCTTTAACAAATGGCTGGAAATTTCCCCTGTATTAACAATACAATAATCAAAAATTCGCGGGTCACTATGCGTAATCAGAGTCTTGATATGGTCTGAAACGCGAAACCCGTCGGTTTCTCCCGGCTGGGTCATTACATTACATACATATACCTTAATCGCCTCTGAAGCGACGATAGCATCGGCAATCTCCTTAATTAAAAGATTGGGGATGACGCTTGTATACAAGGAACCCGGGCCCAGAACAATAATCTGCGCTTCTTCAATCGCTTTAATCGCATCCGGTGTTGCTCTAGGCTCGCGCGGCTTAAGGATGATTCGGTTAATCGGCCGGTGCGACTTAGGAATCTTTTCTTCACCCTCAGTGATCGTGCCGTCTTTATGCTCTGCTACCAAAGTAATATTATTTAACGTAGAAGGTATAACCTGGCCCTTGAGCGCCAGAACCTTACTGGTTTCTTTAATTGCTTTTTCAAAATCTCCGGTCAGCCTGGTCATAACCGTGATAAAAAGGTTGCCGAAACTATGGCCTGCCAATGCTGAGTTTGTATCAAAACGAAACTGGAACAAATTTCGCATCAACGCCGGCGCATCCGCCAAAGCTACAAGGCAGTTACGAATATCGCCGGGCGGTAAAATATCAAATTCCTGCCTCAGCCTGCCGGAAGAACCGCCATCGTCGGTAACCGTAACAATAGCTGTATTATTAGAAGTATACTCTTTCAGGCCGCTTAATAATACCGACAACCCGGTGCCTCCGCCGACAGTAACAATCTTCGGGCCGCGGCCAAGCTGGGTCTTCTGGTATAATAAATCCACTAATTCTATATTCTTTGATGCCGGCATGAATGCCGCCACCAGTGATTTCAGCAGCCGTATAATACTGAGCACTACAATAACAATGCCTAAAAATACTAAAATTATATCCAGGATATTGGTAACCAGGTATTCTTCGCTGCGTAAGAGGATTGAGCCGATGATAATAAAACAAATTCCAATAAAGGCAAGGCCCACCCAGCGCTTGATACCGATACCGGGAGACAGCCATTTGAACATGCCTTTAATCCTGGCTTGTTTCGAATGCGTATGGATTGAGCTAAATCTTTTTTTCATCTTCCTGGCTGATGATTTTTACAACTGACTTGCTATCTTCGCAAGCACGCAGGCTATCGCGGAAATATTTGTCTTTCAGGAGGCGAGAAATACGGGCCAATGCCTTCAAATGCGGCCCGGCGTAATCTTGTGGAGCCAATAATAAAAAGAAAATATAGGCGGGTTCTCCGTCTAAGGAATCGAAATCAATGCCTTTTTTGGACAGGCCAAATGATGCAACGAGCTTAGTAACGGACTCTGACTTTGCATGAGGAATAGCTACGCCCTGCCCGATCGCAGTTGAACCCAAAGCCTCCCTGCTCATCAGGGCCTCGATAATTTTAGGGCAGTGCTGTTTACCAAGCTCACCGGCATCAACCAAAGCATTTACCAGCTCATTAATTACATCTTGTTTCTTTGTCGAATTTATCTCCATGATAATCGCGTCTTTGGAAAGAAAATCCATAATTTTCATGAGTAATTCTCCTTTAATTTTACTAAGCCCCTCGCGGCGAATTTTCGCTCCGCGCTTTTTCTCCCTCACCCTAAATAAAAACATTGTGGTTCGGGATGATTTTTTCGCTGCGCGAAAAAATCAGAGCGGGAGGCGGGATTCGAACCCGTGACATCAACCTTGGCAAGGTTGCGCTCTACCAACTGAGCTACTCCCGCATATTATCTGTTCCGCCTCGTATTACTCGGCGTAAAATTAAGCCAAAACGCCAGTGGCTGGCTTAATTTTATGGGCGGAAGAGGATTTGAACCTCCAAGGGTTTCCCCAATAGCTCCTAAGGCTATCGCGTATGCCAATTCCGCCATCCGCCCCTTAATCCCTCTCCCTAACCCCTCACTACTAACTACTCACTACTAAGTTTAATGAGCCTCCCGCGACTCGAACGCGGCACACCCACATTAAAAGTGTGGTGCTCTACCGGATGAGCTAGAGGCCCAAATTTATATTAAAATTCCAAAACTTCTTTCTCTTTGCTTTTTAATAACTCTTCAACTTTTACCGTATATTTATCAACCATCTTCTGCAATTCATCTATGCCGCGAAATTTATCATCTTCGGAAACCAGCTTATCTTTTTCTAATTTTTCCAACGCTTCTTTAGCGTCGCGCCGGATTGTCCTAAGAGAAACTCTTCCTTCTTCAGCCATTTTATGCACTACCTTTACCAATTCCTGCCGCCTATCCTGTGAAAGGGGAGGAATTGACAGCCGGATCACTTTTCCGTCATTAGAAGGATTAACTCCCAGGCTGGATTTTGAAATTGCTTTTTCAATTTCCACGATTGCCGTCTGATCCCAAGGCTGGATAGTAATCAAGTGCGCATCCGGCACAGAAATAGAAGCAAGTTGTTTCAATAATGTCAGCGTACCATAATAATCAATATGCAAACCCTCAACCAATCCCGGATGAGCCCTGCCGGTCCTCACTTCTGAAAATTGGCGCGCCACGGATTCAACCGCCTTTTTCATTTTTTCTTCGGTATTATGTAAAATTTCCTTGGCAGCCATAATTACCTCCTATACCGCTAGTTATGGGGATGTGTTATGGGTTGTGGGTCGGGTTGTGTGGGTGTGTTGTGGGTTTATTTTTTACTCACAACCCACAACTCAAAACTCGACCCATAACTCACAACTCATTCTCACAACTAATTCACTACCGTACCTATTCTTTCCCCTAAGATAACCTTTTTAATATTACCTGCTTCTTTAAGATTAAATATTACAATCGGCAGTTTATTATCCATGCACAGGCTTACTGCCGTTGCATCCATTACTTTTAAGCCTTTTTTCAATACGTCTATATATTTTAATTTAGCAAATTTTTTAGCGTCCCTTACCTTAAAGGGATCTGCCGAATATACGCCGTCAACCCGGGTTGCCTTCAGGATTGCATCTGCGTGAATTTCCATTGCCCGGAGCGCTGCCGCAGTATCAGTAGTAAAATATGGATTACCAGTCCCCGCAACAAAAATTACAACACGCCCTTTTTCCAAATGACGGATTGCCCTTCTTCTGATATAAGGCTCGGCTATACGCTGCATTTCTATTGCAGTCATCACCCGCGTAGCTACCTGCATTTTTTCCAAAACATTTTGCAAGGCAAGGCCGTTTATTACCGTAGCCAGCATTCCCATATAATCGGCAACTGACCTGTCCATATCAAGGCCCTGGGAATTAGAATTCGCCTGCCCTCTTAAAATATTGCCGCCGCCTAAAACAATTGCTACGTCAACATTTAAATCACGAATTTCTTTAATCTGAGCTGCAATAGAAACTAAAACCGCGCTCTCGATGCCATGAGGTTTTTTCCCCTGCAGGGCTTCGCCGCTTAATTTCAGGACGATTCTTTTATAAACAGGTTTAGTTTTCACCGATTTTATAACGGATGAATCTCCGGATAAAAATATTCTCGCTAAATTTAGCTACCAAGCTGCCTAAATAATCTTTAATTGTCATCGAAGGATCTTTGACAAACGCCTGCTCTAACAGACAATGCGTTTTATAAAAAAGCTCTTTATCTTTTTCCTGCTCAATAACATCTGCCGGTACATCTTCCCTCTTTATATAGGTAGGGCTTAAAGCAGTAATTTGCATTGCCACGTCCTTGGTGAATTGGGCAAATTCCGGATTACGCGCTACAAAATCCGTCTCGCTGTCAACTTCCAGCAAAACTCCTACTTTATTACCCAGGTGCACATAAGCCTCGATCCTGCCTTCTTTAGCTGCGCGTTCCTGTTTTTTAGCGGCAATTTCCAAACCGCGCTTGCGCAGCAATACAGTTGCTTTCTTTATATCCCCGTCGCTTTCATGGAGCGCTTTTTTGCATTCCGCGATGCTGGCACAGGTAAGATTTCTTAATTCTTTGATTGCTTCTAAGGGTACCTTGGTAGTCATTCTTTTTACACCTTTCTTCTCGGCCTTGCTTTTTCATCCGGCTTTGATTTAATATGGCCTTTCTTTGCCGAGTCTGCGCCTTCCTCAGGAATAACTTCAGTTTCTACTATTTCCTCGATCTCTTTGATTTTGATTTCCTCTTCAGGTAAAATCACCTGCTCTGCCTCAGGCTCCTTTGTTTCTGCCTTAGCAGCACCTGTTTCGGAAAGATACGATAAGAAACGCTTCCTGCCTTCGATTACGCTATCAGCGATTAACCTGGTAATAAGATGTATGGCTTTAGTGGCATCATCATTACCCGGAATCGGATAAGCAACCGGATCAGGATTGCAATTTGTATCCAGCAGGCCGACAATAGGAATATTTAAACGCAGCGCCTCTTTGACTGCGGTATCTTCTTTTTTGGTATCGACGATAAAAATGGCCTTGGGCATACGCTCCATCTGGGCAATGCCGGAGAAATTCTTATTAAGCTTGGCCAATTCTTTCTCCATGCGCGCCACCTCTTTTTTGGTGAATTTTTCAAAGGTGCCGTCTTCTTTCATTTTTTCTATCTCTTTTAAACGATTAATGCTCTTTTTTACCGTAGAAAAGTTAGTCAGCAACCCGCCTGGCCAGCGCTCAGTAACATAATACATACCGGTACGGATAGCTTCTTGCAGCACAACTTCCTGTGCCTGTTTTTTTGTCCCCACAAAAAGCACGACTTCGCCTTTTGCGGTAATATCCAGAAGAAAATCCCGCGCTTTATTAAGGCATTCTTCGGTTTTTTCCAAGTCAGTAATGTAAATACCGCTTCTTTGGCCAAAGATGTACTTTTTCATTTTTGGATTCCAGCGTGAAGTCTTATGGCCGAAATGGACTCCCGCTTCCAGCAACTGCTTAATTAATTCTGTAGGCAATTCATTTTCCCCCTTCTTTTTTCATCCGGCAGTATCTATAAGCTGCTTAGGATGCATAGCTTGTTTGACGAAGCCCTAAACTGCATACGCCTCTGCAGCTTACAAGCAAAACAAAGCTATTTGTTCATTGGAATTCCGCCTATTGGAGCTTAGCGATAGGCGAAAACCGTGATTTTTAAATACCACCCAAAGTAAACAAGTAATATAACACAATTCTTTTAAATTTCAACAAAATTATTGTAATTCCTGCAGCTCATACAGCTTTTTGTACAAGCCGTTTTTATTCAATAAATCGCTATGCCGGCCTTCTTCAATAATCGTGCCTTTTTCCAAGACAATAATCCTATGGGCGTTCTTCACAGTGGAAAGCCGGTGCGCGATTACCAATACCGTCCTACCCTGCATAAGGGCCTCCAGCGCGGACTGGACAATACGCTCCGATTCAGTATCTAACTGAGAGGTTGCTTCATCAAGAATAAGGATAGGCGGATTTTTCAATAATGCCCTTGCAATGGCAATTCTCTGGCGTTCCCCGCCGGAGAGCCGCATCCCGCGGTCGCCAATCATAGTATCATAACCTGCGGGTAATTTACTGATAAAATCGTGCGCATACGCCTGCTTAGCCGCATCTTCTATGTCTTTTAACGGTGTTTCCGGCCTGCCATAGGCAATATTGGCACGGATAGTATCATTAAAAAGAATAGTTTCCTGAGTAACTATGCCAATCTGCTGGCGCAGCGATTTCAGGCTGAATTCGCGGATATCCCTGCCATCAATCTGAATTATTCCTTTTATTGGATCATAAAAACGCGGGATTAAATCTACCAAAGTAGTTTTTCCTGTACCTGAAGGCCCAACAATTGCCAAAATCTGGCCCTTATCTACTTTTAGATTTATGTCTTTCAACACCTCGTTATTGGCATACTTAAAACTTACCCCCTGAAAAGCGATATTATTGTTAAAACCCACCAGTTCCCCGGGGCTGAACTTCTCTTCTACGCTAGGTTGTGTATCCAAAACTTCGTAAATACGCGTACCTGCAGCAACTGCCTGCTGATTCATCGAATGCACCTGGCTTAATTTCTTAAAAGGCCGGATTAAAGACAATAAGGAGCCCAAAAATAACCCGAAAACGCCAAAAGATAGTGTACCGGCAATTACCTCTTTGCCGCCTAAGAAAAATACCGCAATTCCTGCCAGGCAACCGATAAATTCCGTGCCCGGCCCCAAAACCAGCAATCGTTTAATTGACTTCATAGAAATTTTATAATAATCATTGTTTGCGCGGTTAAATTTATCTATTTCATAGCCTTCCATGTTAAAGGCTTTAACAATACGTGTGCCAATAATGCTTTCATAAAGCAGGGAATTTATATCAGCCATCTTTTCCTGCGAACTTCGGGAGAGTTTTCTTAATTTTTTTCCTACTGAAATAATCATAAAACTAATCAAGCCCAGCGGCACGATAACATAAAAGACAAACTTAGCGTAGATAAATAAAGATATGGTAAAAAATATGATTATCTGCAAGGTTTGATAAACTAAATCTGTCGAGCCGTAAATTACAGCATTCTCGACGATCTTCACATCGTTGGTAATCCGCGAAATTAACTCTCCTCCGCGCTTGTGAGTAAAATAACTTAGGGACAAAGTCTGAAGCTTGGCATTAAGCTTTGCCCTGATATCCCGCACAATCAGCTGGCCAATATCCGACATCAGGTAACTCTGCAGAAAATTAAAAATCCCCTTAAACAAAAACATCACCACCACAGCAAGAGCAATGTAATTTAAAAGCAGCTGCGGCGGGGTATTATTGATTTTATCAATGAAATTAGCCAAAAAATCCGGTAATTTAGCGGGGATAATGATTTTTTTATTGCTTAAAACCTTATCTGCCACCGGCACAATCATTGCCAGCTGCACACCGTCAAAAATTGCCGAAAAAACCATGCAGATCATAGCAACAGAAAGCTTGCCTAAATATGGCCGCAAGAATTTCAGTAACCTGAAGTAATCCTTCACCCCGCCCTTCCTCCTCGATATTTTACCCCAATCCCTTCTGCTTAGGAAGGGCGGGGTTCATCTTTTATCCCTCTCTTAAAGGAGGCATTCTATCATATGCATTGACTTTTGTCGAGCAATTTGCTATTATTTTTATTATGGAAAAGCTTAATATAGGTGTTATCGGTACAGGCCACTTAGGCAGCATCCATGCCAAACTATACAAAGAGATTGAAACCTGCTCTCTGGTAGCAATTTGCGATACAGATCAGCTAAAATTAAGCCAAGTATCCCAAAGTTTGGGCGTGCCGGGCCTAAGTAATTACCAAGAACTTTTCGGCAAAGTCGATGCTCTTAGCATTGCTGTGCCGACAAAACTGCATTATCAGATTAGCCGCGATTGCTTAAAGCATAAAATTCATCTTCTGGTAGAAAAACCTTTTACTACCAATTTAAAAGACGCTGCTTCTTTAATCAGAATCGCCCAAAAAAACAACCTCATCCTGCAGGTGGGGCATATCGAACGGTTTAATTCAGCATTTAACGCCACAAAAAAATTAATTCAGGAGCCGAAGTTTATAGAGTGCCACCGCTTAAGTCCTTTTCCTAACCGCTCGCTGGATGTGGGAGCAGTTTTAGATATTATGATTCATGATATTGACATAGTCTTAGGGCTTGTTCCTTCTAAAATAAAGAAGATCGAGTCTGTAGGAGTTAATGTACTCACCCAATTTGAAGATATTGCCAATGCCCGCCTCACTTTTAAAAATGGCTGTGTGGCAAACCTTACTGCCAGCAGAGTATCAGATGAAGCAATGCGTAAAATCCGCATCTTCCAGAAAGATACTTATATTTCTCTAGATTATAAAGAAGCTAAGGCTTGTGTCTATAAAAGACGGGGTATGGAAATTATTAAGGAAGACCTGCCGATTGAGAAAGTTCAACCGTTAAAGAAAGAATTACG
>JALOQJ010000056.1 GCA_025453445.1 Candidatus Omnitrophota bacterium | reverse complement strand
TTCATTGTAAATCTCCTTTATTAACAAGTTAATACTCCTCGGTATCCGACAGCCTGACAGGTTCTGATCAGGCGCCTCGTAAAAAATAATCTTCCTTTCTGCGGAAAATAAAAAACCCGATACTCATTTTAGGTAGGGGAGGTTTAAACCTCCCCTACTTTAAAGAATATCGGGATTCAACCCCTGTTCTTTGAACCCTTATCCGCGAGGTTTATCGCAAAATATTTCTGCGACAGTCTTTTTATACCGGCAGGTCTTCTGACTCAGGAGTTCATCCTACTCTTCCGCAGCCTTCCCATCTTTTATAAGATAGTGGCGTGTTAATCGCAGAATTTCGTCCCTCCTTACAGCAGCGGGACTGTGGCCGAATCTAACGGCCTTCCCTGTAACCGATAAAGACTATAGGTTAACTAATCTGACAAAAGAACCCGTGAAAATTTAGTATTTTTTACTAAACGGGCAACTAATTCGTAACTTCCGAAAAATACAGCACTATATATTAAGGTACTCGCCGTAAAATTACGCAGAAACGGCAAGGCCATAATATAACAATCGATTAAGCCTTTTAAATTACGCGGATACCAACCCATCATCCAAACACCAAAATTACTAATCAGATAAAATAAAAATGCAGAAACTACAGATAGGCCGGCAATTTTATAAACAGATTTATGTTTTTTAAGGCTGAAACCTAAGATACTTGTAAGTAAAAATCCTCCCCAAGTGAATATGACGACATTGTGCATGCCGATGAATAAATCACTAATAATCATCAATGCCAAAGGAACAATCAAGGCATGCTTTTTACTTAAATATGCCCCGCCAAACAAAGCAATCGCCGCAATAGGCGTGAAGTTAGGCGCATGTGGAGCAAATCTTAATAATATACCGATTATAATCAAACTAAATACCAACATTTATGCCTCCTTTTAAAATTTCAAATAAGTAGATGAATTATAATCTCTGCCCCAGGCTATGTCAAGCAATTTTATAATGCTACAGCTAAAACTCAATTCCCCTGCGCGCTTTAATCCCACGTGAAAAATAGTGTTTTACCTCTTTAACTTCACTAACTAAATCAGCAATTTTGATAATCTGTGGATGCGCATAGCGGCCGGTGAGAATTAACTCTGTCTTAAACGGCACCATTTTTATTAAAGCCAAGGTATCGCATAATTTCAGCAATTTAAATTTTAAAGCAATGTTGATTTCATCTAAAATCAATAGGTCGCATTGTGTTGCTTTTAAAACTTTTTTTACTTTCTCTAATCCACATCTGGCCAAAGCAATATCTTTTTCACTTGGTTTGCCTTTTATAAAACTTGCCGTTCCAAATTGCTCAACTTTAATATTTCTAAATTTAGCCAATGCCTTTAATTCGCTGCAATTGCCGCTTTTGGCAAATTGGGCAATATATACCTTCATTCCTGCACCGGCTGAACGAATAGCCAAGCCTAAGGCTGCTGTAGTTTTCCCCTTGCCATTACCTGTATATACCTGTATCAAAATTAACTCCGTTGCTGAATTATTTATTTTGCTGCGGCGTGGTTAATAGCTCCCTAACGATAAATTTAAAGAATCTAAATGTATCAACAATTGGATTTATCCGGCTTTTCTCACCATGATAAATTGTCATAATGGGGATAGAATCAATTCGCAAGCCCAAACGGCTTGCTTTGATTAAAACTTCGGATTCAATTTCGTACTTAGTGGTTTTTAAATCCATTTCTTTTAACGCGGAGCACTTAATAAAACGAAAACCGCATTGAGTATCGGGGATTTTTTGTTTTGCAATTTTAGAAATAAGCCAGGACATAAATTTATTTGTTGCAAGGCGCAGAAAAGGCATACTTTTAACTTTGGTCATCCGGTTACCGATAATAATATCGGCGTTTTTCTCTTGCGCGAATTGCAGGAAATACGGCAAATCCAGAGGTGAATGCTGGCCATCGGCATCCATAGTAATAACAGCGTCGAAATCACCGCTTAATACATAATGAAATCCGGCAATAAGGGATGCGCCCTTGCCTCTGTTAATTTCGTTTCTTAAGACGTCTGCGCCGGAATTTTTGGCAATTTCCGCTGTATGATCAATCGAACCATCATCAATTACCAAAACATTCAGCCCTAACTCTTTGATGCTCTTTACAACATTGGCAATGCCTTTAGCTTCATTATAGGCGGGGACTATTACATAAACCTTCATGAGATCCAAAACCTCCTGAAAGCATACCATTGATCAGGATACCTGCGGATATAATCCTCGAAGATGCCTTTATATAATTTAATGATCCCGGCAATGTCCGGATTACGGTTTCCTGAAGGGCTAAATTCCAGCGGTTTCTCAAATCTCAAAGTAAAACCGTCATTTTTATTTCTAATCATAAAACCAGGGACAATCGCCGCACCAGTTTTTAAAGAAAACGCAGCAGCTCCTTCGGGAAAGAAGCATGGCTTACCGAAAAAATCAAGCACAATGCCTTTTTCCGTAAAATCCCTATCACCGACTAAAGCCAATGCTTCATTTTTTTTCAGTATATCAAGGCATTGCCTGACTGCTTTACCCAGAGGCACTACCTTAATTCCCTTGCTTCGCCTCTGATGATTAAAAAAAGCATCTACTTTTTTATGTTTGTGCGGAAGCGCGACTGCAGAAAATGGATACCCCAGAAGAGAAATTACCACTCCCCCTAATTCCCAATTACAGCGCATGATCAAGGTATTCCCTATTCTCGACTCTAATATTTTTTTCTATATATTTTTTATCTAATTTTGAAAAACGGAAAAAATCTACCAGGTATTTGGCAAAATTCCTATACATTGACCGTTTTATACGGTTAATTTCTCTGGAAGATTTGTGCGGAAAAATCGCTTTTAAATTATCCCCCACCGCGGAGCGGTCTTTGCGAGCAAATAAATAATGCACATCAGCGATACCGGATGCCAAAGCATATGCAAAGTTTAAAGGAAGGCTCAAAGCAATAAACTGCCCAACCCTATAAATATAATAATTAACCATTACTGGAACTCAATAGAAGTTTTGCTATATCCATGCTCGCATTTGGCTTACGAATCAAACCAACTGATTGCCGCAAAGCATCAATTTTCTGGGGATGCGCCAAAAGATCCTCTACAATAATATTGATTTTTTTCATGTTATCCACGTGAATCGCTGCACCATTCTGCGTAAGATAAAGCGTATTATTGGCTTCCTGCCCGGGAATGGGCTCAATAATCAACATCGGTAAGTTCTTGGCAAGTGCTTCTGCTGTAGTTATCCCCCCGGGTTTGGTTATTACAAGACGGGAGATCTCCATCAACTCATGTATATTGTTTGCATAACCGAAAAGAACGATTTTTTTCCTGAATTTTTTAATTGTGCGGCTGAGAGAATTATAAAGTTTTGCATTATTCCCGGTAATTACTATTTCCTGAATTTCTCCGTTTACCTTCTCCAACGAACCAACAATCGTCTTAATAGGCCCCAACCCTTGTCCCCCGCCCATAACCAGAATTGTAGGAATAACCGGATTTAAATTTAGCTTCTTAAAAACCTCTTCCCTAACCACTAGTTGGGCAAATTTCGGGTCATGCGGTATACCGAAAGGCCTGATTTTTTTATCGTCTACCCCTTTTTGCGATAAACGCAAGCCTACTTCTTCAGAAGGAA
>JALOQJ010000009.1 GCA_025453445.1 Candidatus Omnitrophota bacterium | reverse complement strand
AATCTGTCGTTTTTCTCGCTCAGAGTCGATTTTGCCCCTTCCGGGGCCGCCAAAGATCTTTCGCATTTTCGGCGGCTGCGGAACTCGCCCGTCGGCGCTAACGCGCCAGGACGGGCTCGGACATCCTCGCCGTCCGAATGCTTTCGCGTTCGGATTCCCGAAAATGCTCAAGCATGCTTTGGCTAAAATCGACATTCGCTCGAAAACCACCAGATTTATTTTAAACTTGCTTAGCGGGTGGCTTGGCTGTGTTTTTGCGGGATCTTGGAAGCCCCGAGCGGGCACGGTTCCCGCAGCCGGCTCCAAATTATTGAAAACGATTTTATCCCGGCTGCGGGAGAGCGAGGGGCTGGAACGAAGTGCAGCCCCGCCACGCCGGGGCGGGGCAAACGTTCCCGCAAAAATACAGACAAGACACACGCGAAAGTGTTACAGAAGATTTTTCAATATTACTAAACTTTGTAGAGCTGCCTTTTTTCTAATTGCTGAACGATTGCCTGTGAAATGGAATTTTTTGCAGAGTATTTTATGCTTACTGGCTGCGGCGATGAAAACTGTGCCTACTGGTTTAAAAGGGGAACTGCCAGAAGGCCCGGCAATGCCGGTGATACCGATGGAAAAATCGGTTTTAGCTAATTTTCTTGCGCCTTGAGCCAATTTTATTGCTACTTCTTTTGACACAACACCTTTATTGGCTATCAGGCTGGCAGGGACTTTTAAGAGTTTTGTTTTTACCTTATTATTATAGGCGACTACTCCCAGAATGAAATATGCTGAACTGCCGGAAAGTTCTGTCAGCAAGCTGGAAACTAAGCCGCCGGTGCAAGATTCTGCTACGGCAACAGTTTTTTTACTCTTTATCAGGATTCGGTGTACTTGGGCTATAATTTGTTCCATTAGACACATATTATAGGCGTTTTTTAATTCATTGACAAGCTAAGTTTTTTTGTTATAATAGCAGCAGTTAATCTTCGGGGTAAGGTGTGATTCCTAACCGGCGGTTAAGCCCGCGAGCTGCGGCGTAAAGTCGCAAGCAGATCTGGTAAAATCCAGAGCCGATGGTCCCTTCAAAAAAGGGGAAAGTCCAGATGAAAGAAGGTTAATATTTTTAAACCCGAAGACTATCTTCGGGTATTTTTTTAATGAGCAAATAATTTACGGAGGGAACCGACGTAAATTATAGGCGAAGCCGTTTGCGAATTAACCCCACACCCAGAAAACATTAGCCAACCATTCTGCTGGCTGGGTGCGGGGTAAGTTCAGACAAATAAATTATGTCGCTTCGCTCCATAATTTATGTCTTCACTTATGTTTAACTCAATCCCTGAAATATTAGAAGACCTGAAAAAAGGCCTGATGGTTATTGTGGTTGACGACGAGGAGCGCGAGAATGAAGGCGACCTTGTTATGGCGGCAACCCATGCTTCTCCGGGAAATATTAATTTTATGGCTAAATTCGGCCGCGGCTTGATTTGTGTTCCGATGGAAGAATCTCGGCTGGAATCTTTGCTTCTTGAGCCGATGCTAAAAAACGAGGCACTCTTGAGGAAAAAAGATCCTTTTTCAACTGCTTGGGTTATTTCTACTGATGCTGCTAAGGGGATTACTACCGGGATTTCCGCACACGACCGTGCTCGCACCATCGAAGCTTTAATTAATCCTCAGTCAAAACCAGAAGACCTGATCCGTCCGGGCCATATTTTTCCGCTTAAGGCACACAAAGGAGGAGTGTTGGTAAGGGCAGGGCATACTGAGGCAACAGTGGATTTGATGCGTTTTGCCGGGCTTTATCCTGCGGGTGTTATTTGTGAGATTATGAATGACGATGGTTCAATGGCACGCCTGCCGCAATTAGTTGATTTTTCCAAAAAACATAATTTAAAAATTTGTTCTATCGCGGATTTAATTGAATACCGCCGCAGGTCTGAGAAATTAATTGAGAGGGCAGCAGAAACTCTACTTCCCACGGAATTCGGTAATTATAGATTAATTTTATACAGGGATCTAATCACGAAACAGGTGCATATCGCTTTAACTATGGGCGAATTTGATAATACTGCTGTTTTGGTGCGCGTGCATTCTGAATGCTTAACTGGCGATATATTTTCTTCTTTAAGGTGCGATTGCGGAAGGCAATTAAAAGAAGCAATGAAAATGATTAGCGCAGAAAGAAAAGGCGTTATTCTTTATATGAATCAGGAAGGCCGGGGCATTGGGCTTGTGGAAAAAATTAAGGCCTATAAACTGCAGGATGATGGGATGGATACAGTGGAAGCCAATGAGGCACTGGGCTATCAGCCTGACTTGCGCGATTACGGAATTGGTGCCCAGATACTGGCGGATTTAGGGATTAAAAATATCCGGCTTCTGACGAATAATCCGCGTAAGATTGTCGGCTTACAAGGATATGGCCTGAAAGTTATCGAACGAATACCTCTGGAAATTGAGCCTAATCCTATGAACTATAAATATTTGAAGACAAAAAAAGAAAAACTAGGGCACGATTTAAAAATATAAGTTATGAGGATGAGTTGTGCGTTGTGAGTCGGGTTGTGAGTTGTGGGGGTGAGTAAAATCCCCACAACCCACCCTCATAACTCGACACACAACCCATAACGCACCCCCACAACTCAAAGGGAGGTCAGAATGGTAAAGATAATTGAAGGAAACCTGATTGCCAAGGGAAAGAAATTTGGCATTATTGCTTCGCGTTTTAATGATTTAATTACCAAAGAATTGGTAGGAGGTTGTATCGATACTTTAATCAGGCACGGTGCGGATGAGAAAGATCTGGTAGTTACCTGGGTGCCGGGAGCTTTTGAAATTCCGGTTATAGCCTCGAAGTTGGCTAAATCTAAATCTTTTGATGCTTTAATCTGCCTGGGTACGGTAATCCGCGGCTCTACCCCGCATTTTGATTATATTGCTGCAGAAGTATCCAAGGGTGTTGCTAAAGTTTCACTGGATAGCGGCAAACCGGTAATTTTTGGCGTGATTACCGCTGACACCATCGAGCAGGCAATTGAACGCGCCGGCACCAAAGACGGTAACAAGGGCCGCGATGCCGCGGTAAATGCCATTGAGATGGTGAATGTATTGGAAAAAATATAAACATGCGTAAACGTACTTTAGCTAGAGAATTTGCCCTGCAGGTCCTTTATCAGCTGGACATTACCCGTGATAACTGCGATAAGGCACTGGATAATTTCTGGTTGCATGCAGAAGAAAATGTAGAGCAGTCGGTGAAGGACTTTACGGCTGTGCTTGTCCGGGGAGTGGCTGAGAACATTGATGCGCTGGATGCCAAAATTACCCAATACGCGGCAAACTGGCATTTGAAACGCATGGCGGTTGTTGACAGAAATATTCTACGCCTGAGTTGCTATGAGCTGATGTTTCGCTCTGATATTCCGCCTAAGGTGTCGATTAATGAAGCAGTAGACCTGGCAAAGAAATTCTCTGGCGTCGAAGCCGGTAAATTTGTCAACGGCATACTCGATAAAATCAAGCAAGAGAAAAAAACATGAAGTTTGCCGATTTGCATTTGCACACCATATTTTCCGACGGCACTTATACACCTGAGGAATTGGTGAAAGCATCTAAAAAAGCCGGCCTTTCTGCGATTTCCATAGCTGACCATGATACTGTTGATGCAATTATTCCTAGCCTTAAGATAGCCCAAAAAGAAGATATTGAAATTATCCCCGGCATAGAATTGACCGCAGAGCACGAGGGGTTGGAAGTGCATATTTTAGGATACTGTATTGATTATACGAATAAGCGTTTGCAGGAGAAATTAGATTTTTTGGGCAAAAATCGTAGAGAACGTATCTATAAAATCGTTGATAAATTAGCTGCTTTAGATTTAAAGCTTGATCCTGAAGCTGTTTTTGAAATTGCTTCTGAAGGTACAGTAGGAAGGCTACACATCGCCCGGGCAATGGTTAAAGAAAGAATTGTAAAATCTACGGCAGAGGCGTTTAGCCGCTATATCGGCGATAAATGCCCGGCGTATGTCTGCGGTTTCCGTTTTTCACCGGCTGAAGCAATCGGGTTAATCAAAGAGATGGGTGGGGTTGCGATTTTGGCGCATCCGTATCTAATACGCAATGATGAATTAATCCTTGAATTTGTTAAGCAGGGGGTGGCGGGTTTGGAAGTATATTATCCTGAACATACGCAATCAATGATAAATTATTATCTTGGTTTAGCTAAAAAACATAATTTGTTGGTTACCGGAGGTTCGGATTGTCACGGTAAGGCAAAGCCAGAAGTCAAAATAGGCATGATTAAACTGCCATATGAGTTAGTAGAAAAATTAAAAGAAGCAAGGCGGAAATGATGAAAACACATGAATATTATATGCGTCGGGCGATAGTTTTGGCACTAAAAGCTAAGGGCAAAACTAAGCCCAACCCGATGGTAGGAGCTTTAGTAGTAAAAAACGGCAGGGTTGTTGGTGAAGGGTTCCATAAAAAAGCAGGGCTTACTCATGCAGAAATTATTGCCCTTGACGAAGCAGGCAGCGCTAGCAGGGGAGGGACTTTGTACGTTACGCTTGAGCCTTGCGCGCATTTCGGTAAGACTCCGCCTTGTGTGGATACGATCATAAAACGGGGGATTAAGGAAGTTATCGTAGGTATGATCGATCCCAACCCGTTAAATAACGGCCGCGGCATTGCTGTGCTTAAGCAGCACAAAATTAAGGTACAATGTGGATTCCTGGAAAATGAATTAAGAAAGATTAATCAGGTATTTATTAAATATATTACCAAAAAGATGCCTTATGTTACAGTGAAAGTGGCGCAGTCTCTAGACGGGAAAATTGCTACGGCCAGTGGTGATTCTAAATGGATTACTTCTGATAAGTCGCGGATTTTTTCGCATCGCCTGCGTTCTGACTACGATGCGATTGCAGTAGGGGTGAATACGGTATTAAGGGATAATCCTAAGCTCGATGCCTGGTTTTCGAAACTTCAGCCAATAAAGATTATCATCGATAGCCGTTTAAGCACGCCGCAGGAGGCAAATATTTTTTCCGCAGGCGCGCAGGTAATTATCGTAACTTTATCTACGCGCCCGGGCCAGGAAACAGCAAACCGCTCAATTCTCTTAAAAAAAGCTAAAATACTGGAAGTAAAGGAAAAAGCCGGCCAGATTAACCTTAAAGATATGCTGAAGAAAATAGCTTCTTTTGGCATTAGTAGTATTTTGGTAGAGGGTGGCGGCACTTTAATCGGATCATTATTTGATGAGGGCCTAGTGGATAGGGTATTATTTTTTACTAGCCCGAAAATTATCGGCGGTAAGCATGCTGTTGGTTCAGTAATGGGCAAAGGGGTCACAAGAGTAGAGCAGGCAATTAAATTGAAAGAAATCAGGCTAAAGCGGATTGGCGAAGATTATTTATTTGAAGGGTATATAAAATAAAATGTTTTCAGGCATAGTCGAAGAATTAGGGGAAGTAAAGGGTATTTTTAAGCGGGGTAATATTATTTTGTTAGAGATAAAAGCCATTAAGATACAAGGGGATATAAAAATCGGTGATAGTATCAGCTTAAACGGCACATGCCTGACATTAACTAAAAATATAAACTCTATTTTAAGTTTTGAAATGATGCCGGAAACTGCCAAGATTACCAATTTAGGCGCTTTAAAGATCAGAGAGAAGGTAAATTTAGAGCGTGCTTTAAAGGCAGGCGATAGGATATCCGGGCATTTTGTTACAGGGCACATTGATTGCCTGGGGATTATCCGGAATAAAAATTATATTTCGGGAAATTTATCTTTTGAAATTGTCATTCCGCAGAAATTTATGCATTACCTTTTGCCCAAAGGCTCCGTAGCTGTCGATGGTATTAGCCTAACTATCGCCAGAATTAAATCAAATACCTTTAGTGTTTATGTCATTCCTCATACTTTAAAAAATACTACTTTTGCTTTTAAAGGCTCTTCAGATAAAGTCAATATTGAATTTGATATCCTCACTAAAAAATCTCCAGCCTAACAAATCAAATCATTGCTAATTTAATAATTTTTTGTTATACTAATTTAATTAAATTAAGGTATATGTGTGAGGGGCGTGCCCCGAAACATATACCTAAATAAAATTTTAAGGTAAATGTTTCGGGGCGTGGCTCAGTTTGGCTAGAGCGCAGCGTTCGGGACGCTGAGGCCACAGGTTCAAGTCCTGTCGCCCCGACCATCCTTCGATAAACTCATGATGGTCGTCCTGAGTTAAGTCGAAGGGCGACTTTATAAAATATGAAAACCCAAACCAATAAACCTGCCAATCTCCTGCGCGACTTAATGGCGTATACTCCCGATGTAATCTACTTCAAAGATACAAAAGGTAAATTAATTATGGTTAACCAGGCGCACGCTAAAGGCTTGGGCTTGAAGCCGGAGCAGGTAGCCGGAAAAAGCGATTTTGATTTCTTCCCTAAAGAACGCGCAGCGCTGATGGCAAAAGATGATGTGCAGGTTTTAAAAACCGGCAAAGCGATTATTGATAAAATCGAGCGCGCTACCCGTTCTGACGGGGTGGATAATTATGTTTCAACTACTAAAATCCCGCGCTTTGACGCAAAAGGAAAAATTATCGGTTTGATCGGGATTACCCGTGATATCACCCGGCGTATGCAGCTGGAGCGTTTTAGCAGGGAAAAAGAACAAATCGAGAAACAACTGCATTCCCTGGAAGAGTTGAATAAACTAAAATCCGAATTTGTCTCCGTAGTTTCCCACGAATTAAGGACACCTTTGGCAATTATCAAAGAAGCAGTGGCTTTACTATCAGATGAAATCGCAGGTCCCATAAATGACAAGCAAAGACAATTATTGATAACGGCAGCGTTACATATCAATAATCTTAAAGGTATTATCGAGGATCTGCTGGATATCTCGCGCATTGAAAGCGGAAAATTAAAACTGCATTATTCATTGGTTAACCTTAATGATTTGTTAAGCGAGTCTTCGGAATTCTTCAAAAAGAAAGCGCAGGAAAAAGGTGTACGCCTTGAATATGCCTTGTCTGCTGAACGGATTAATCTTTTTCTTGATGCGGAAAAAATCAGCCGGGTGGTGACCAATCTTTTAAATAACGCGATTAAATTTACAGAAGAGAACGGCAAAATCAGGCTTGAAGTTAAGGTTCTGCAAGACAAGGTAAGGATAGGGGTAATTGATACAGGAATCGGCATTGCTAAAGCAGACCTGGAAAAATTATTTCAAAAATTCGTGCAGGTTTCTCACAGGCCAAATCTGGAAAAAGAAGGCCTGGGTTTGGGGCTTTCTATTGCCAGAGGCATAGTGCAAATTCACGGTGGAGAAATCTGGGCAGAATCGCAATCAGGAGTGGGGAGTAAGTTTTATTTTACCTTGTCTTGTTCTTACGCGCTGAAGGCGCTTGAGAAAAATGCCCGCCTGCGCATTAATGCTTTATTGGATAAAGGCATTTCATTGTACTTAGTTAATTTGTTAATTGTAAATTATAAACTGCTTAAAAGTACAATCGGTATTTCGCCTGCACGGTTATTTAAAGAGATAAAGCCTATTATCAGCGCAACCGCCGGAGAATTTTCTTACTCAGGCAAGGAGCCGGCTGAAATTGTTTCGCTGGATGCCAAAGGCGGGGAAGCAGGGGTGATTTTTCCTGAAGTTTCCGAAAAAGAAATCCTGAAAGTGTGTGCATTGTTTAAGTCGCGCCTTAAAGAATATTTTACGCAAGTAAGCGCAGAGAACGTTTTTATTAATATCGGATTATTTGCCTATCCTCAACAGCCGCTACAGGGAAGCGAGTTACTGCCGGCTAATCTGCGCATCAAAAAAATATTTATCGGCCATGAGATACGGCATTTTAAAAGGTTTTTATATAAACTCAATATAGAAGTTATTCCTGCCGGAGAAAAAACGTACCTTTCTAAAACCGTAGATATTTCGCAGGGTGGAGTTTGTTTTATCCTGGATAAAATGCTTAAGACCGACGCAGAAGTAGATATCAGCCTTGAGCTAAAAAAAGAGAGCAGGCCCTTGCATCTTAAGGGCCGCGTGGCATGGCTTAGCCCTACCGGGGGCAATAATTATAAAATAGGCGTTGAGTTTATTAATTTGAGCCGTAAAGAGAAACAGACTATTTCTCGTTTCATTAAATCCATCTCCGCAGAGATTTGATGTTGTCTAACCTATCGGTTATGTTATAATTAAGGCATGCAAAAACCCGCCAAACCTAGAATGGGTATCAGGTTAAAAATTACCCTATCGTTTTTTCTGATTACTTTTTCTACTTCGGTTATCGGGCTTGTGTTGGGTTATTTTTGGGGAAGCCGGATAATAAAAGATACCATTGCCCGCGAACATATCCAGATGGCGCAATTGATGGCATCGAGTATTGACGGAACATTCAATAGGGAAGTAAATAAATTAACAGTTCACCTTACCAATACCTCATTGCAAGAAGCAGTTATACTGGGTAATGCCAGATATAAAAACACGCCGGAAAAAAATATTCAGAAGTATCTTCTGGATATGGATAAAAGATGGATTCCCGCCGTAGAAGACGACCCGCTGATTAAAGATTATCTGAATAGTTATATGAGTATCAGGTTGAAAAAGCTTGTTGATACTGACGATATATTAAAAGAGATGTTTATTACCGATAAATTCGGCGGCTTAGTCGCTACATCAGGGAAAACTAGTGATTTTTATCAGGCAGATGAAAAGTGGTGGCAGCGTGCTTTTGCCGGAGGCAAAGGAAAGGTTTTTATCGGAGATATTGAGTTTGATGAATCAACTAATATGCTGGGCGTTACCTTTGCTATGCCTATTCTGGATTACGATAAGCAGGTAATCGGCGTTTGCAAGGCGATAGCAGAAATAAAACATTTCTTTAAGGTATTGGAAGATTTCAGGGTCGGCCAGACCGGAGATGCGCTCCTTGTTAATGAAACAGGGTATATTATCGCCCATAGTAATACCGAACCGCTGACAGTAAAACTGTTTAACAGTGAAGATTTCCAAAAGCTATTAAATAACGGGCGGGGGTGGTTTATTACAAAGCACGTGCTGATCCCCGGGCATGAGGGATTTCAGTTTGTCACTTTTGCTGATATAACATATCCCAGCCTTCTGGATGAGGGGATTAAATGGCGGGTAGTTGTGCGCCAGAACCTGCAGGAAGTTTTCGCGCCTTTAAATACCCTAATTTTAAGGCTAGTTGTAATTTTATTTATGCTTTTGGCAATGCTTTTGCCGGTAGGGTTTATTTTCGGCGGGATATTTATCCGGCCGATAAGAAAACTCCGTGAAGGGGTGGAGGTTATAGGTAAGGGTAACCTAGATTACAAAGTAGATATCAGGACCGGTGATGAAATCGAACAGTTAGCATATTCTTTTAATCAGATGGCGGAGGATTTAAAACAAAGCACTGCGTCTATAGATAGCCTGAATAAAGAAATCTCAGAGCGTAAACGCGCAGAAGAAAAACTGCAGGAGAGCGAAAGAAAATTCCGGGCTATCTTTGATCAAACATTCCAATTCATCGGCTTGATGACTGTTGAGGGGGTACTCATTGAGGTAAATCGGACTGCAATTGAGTTTTCCGGAATAAAAGAAAAAGATGTTTTAGGAAAACCGTTTTGGGAAGGGCCTTGGTGGAAACATTCCAAAGAACTGCAGGATAAACTCCGCGCTGGAATCAAAGCTGCCGCTAAGGGGGAATTTATCCGCTTTGAGGCAACTCATCCTGCGGCTGACGGAAGCATCCATTATGTGGATTTTTCGCTTAAGCCGGTTAAGGATGACGCAGGAAAAGTCGTACTTTTAATTCCTGAGGGCCGTGAAATTACCGAGCGTAAACGCGCAGAAGCTGCAGTTGCTGAAGAAAAAGAGAGGCTTTTTGTTACCCTGCGCAGCATTGGTGATGGAGTAATCGTTACTGACCAGCAGGGAAAAATTACCATTATTAATAAAGTAGCAGAGGATCTTACCGGCCATACAGAGAAAGATGCTGTTGGTAAGCCCTTAGAAGAAGTTTTCCATATTATCAGTGGAGAAAACCGGCAACGCTGTAAAAATCCGGTAACTAAAGTTTTGGAAACCCGTGGAATTGTTGATCTAGGTAATCACATACTTCTTGTAACTAAAGACGGCAAGGAAATCGCAATTGATGATAGCGGCGCGCCAATTCTGGATAAAGACGGCGGAATTATTGGAGTAATTTTAGTTTTTCGCGATATTACCAAAATAAAAATAGCTGAGGAAGCAATTAAACGGGCATATCAGATGAATCGCATTATTCTGGAAAAGGCGCCTTTTGGGGTTTTTGTGGCCAATGAAAACGGCGGTATTGATTATGTTAATCCGGCAATGCTGGCCATTTCCGGGAACACTTATGAACAGTTTAAAGAATTAGATGTTTTTACATTGCCTACCTATAAAGAGAAAGGCTTGGATAAAAAGTTCAAGGCGGTTTTGGCAGGAGAGGCATTTTTTATGGAAAACCTTGAATATGCTTCCTACTATAGCGGCAAGAAAAGCGTAAGAAATATGACAGGTATGCCTTTTGAAGAAGAAGGCAGGAAAAAAGCGCTGATTTTTGTAGAAGATATTACTGAGCAGAAGAATAAGGAACTAGCAATCAGGCAGGCGAATGAAGAATGGGTGAGGACATTCGAATCTATTGCAGATATGGTTTTTATCCATGACCGGAATAATATTATTATAAAGGCCAATAAGGCTTTTCTTGATACTATGAAGTTGAAGGCAGAGAATGTCATTGGTAAAAAGTGTTTTGAGCTAATTCATAAAACAAAAACTCCATGGAAGGATTGTCCGTTTGAGGCAACTAAAAACGATAACCTTGCCCATACCGAAGAAGTTTATGATCAGGCTGTGGGAATACCGCTTTTAGTGACTACTTCTCCGATTCTAAATGATAAAAAAGAGATTACCGGTTGCGTGCATATTGCCCGGGATATTTCAGCAATCAAAAAATCTGAAGGCCTGCGCCAGCGTTTGGCAGCAATCGTTGATTCTTCTGATGATGCGATTATTAGTGAGAACCTCGAAGGAATGATTATCAGTTGGAACATTGGTGCGGAAAAAATCTATGGCTACACAGCTAAAGAAGCTATAGGTAAGCCGGTTTCTATGTTGCTTCTTCCGGGAGGCATCAGTGATCTCCCTATGATCATGGAAAAAATTAAGCGAGGAGAAAGTATCAATCATTACGAAACCGTGCGCGTAAGAAAAGACGGCAGGAAAATCGATGTTTCTCTGACTATGTCTCCGATGAAAGATGAATTCGGCAACATCATTGGTGCTTCTACTATTGCCCGCGATATCAGCGAGAATAAAAAATTAGAACATCTGAAGGATGAATTTATTAGTACGGTTTCCCATGAATTGAGGACGCCGCTATCAATTATTAAAGAAGGGGTAAGTTTAGTTTTAGAGGGGATCCCCGGAACAATCAACGAAAAGCAGGGCCAGATTCTTGGGTCTGCCAAAAATAATATTGACAGATTAGCGCGGATTATTAATGAATTGTTGGATATTTCCAAAATTGAAGCTGGTAAAATGGAGATCAAGAGGGAGTCGGTTAATCTTACGGATATGATTAACAGCCTTGTTTCTTTGTTTAGTTTCCGTGCTAAAGAAAAAGGCCTGCAGTTTAAGGTTAATCTGCCTGCGCAGGGCATTAATATTTATGTGGACGCGGATAAAACCACCCAGGTCTTGGGCAATTTACTGGATAACGCGATTAAATTTACTAAACAGGGATCTGTGGAAATTTCAGCACTGGCAAAAAATGATTTTGTAGAATGCATAGTACAGGATACGGGTGTGGGTATCGCGCAGGAAGATTTAAGTAAGGTATTCGATAAGTTCCAACAGTTTGGCCGCAGGGATGGCCCGGGTGAAAAAGGCACAGGCTTAGGGTTATCTATTGCAAAAGCTATCATTGAGTTACACGGCGGTAAGATGGAGTTGGAGAGTAAAGAAAATCAGGGTACCAAGTTTACTTTTACTATACCGCAATACACCTATGCTACATTAGCAAAGGATTATATTAAGCAGGGGATAAAAGTCGCTCAGGAAAATAATTCCCGTTTTTCGCTTGTCTTGGTAGCTATTCCAGGCTTTACCGCTTTAAAACAAACATTGCCAGCGGAAAAATTGCGTAAAATACTGCAAGATGGAGAGGAATTAATTAGAGATAATTTTCGCCGCGCAGGCGACAATGTCCTGCAGGATAGCGGAGAAATTATTCTTTTTCTGAATGACTGCAATAAAGAAAGTGCCTTAAGAGTAATAGGCAGGCTAGAAGCTGCGATAGAAGGTTATTTGGTAGCCTCTCAATTCAAAGATAAAATTCAGCTTAAATTCAGCTGTAGCACTTATCCTGATGAGGCAAAAACCGCAGAAGAGCTGATGAATAATTTAAGAAGCGCTTCATCTGAAAAGAGGGCCTAAAGATGGAAAAAAAGAAAATATTGGTTATTGATGACGAGCCGGATTTTTTGAAACTCTTTCAAATCAGGCTGGAGGCAAATAATTTTTCTGTTGCGACAGCATTAAGCGGAAAAGAAGGTCTGGAGAAAATTAAAAACGATAGGCCTGATGCTGTGTTTTTGGATATCCTGATGCCGGAGATGGACGGATTGGAAGTGCTGAGGATTATACGGGAGCATGATGCGGAACTGCCAGTATTTATGATTACAGTATTTTCCGCAGTGGATAAGTTTGATCAGGAACGTTTTAAGGCAGCAAGGGGCTTGAATGCCACGGGGTTTATTTTTAAAACCAAAGACCTGGACAGAGAAATTAAAAATGTGATTACTTTATTGGAGGGTATCAAAGATGGCAAAAAAAAGAATTCTATTGGTTGATGATGAGAAAGACCTGGTAGAGATGGTTAAGATGCGGCTGGAAGCTTCTGGCTACGAAATTATTCCTGCTTACGATGGCCAGGAAGGCTTGGAGAAAGCAAGAAAAGAAATCCCGGATCTGATTATTTTGGATATTATGCTCCCTAAGATGGACGGCTACAAGGTCTGCCGTCTGCTGAAATTTGATGAAAAATATAAAAAAATCCCTATAATTATGTTTAGCGCCCGGGCGCAGGAGTCTGATCAGTCAACCGGCAAGGAAGTCGGCGCAGATGGCTATATTGTTAAGCCCTTTGAGCCGGTAGCATTAGTAAATAAAATTCAGGAATTTTTAGGAAAGGATTAGGCAGCCTACGCGATGGATAAACGAGCGGATATTGACTTGTTGATTACAAAAGGTATTATTACTGGAGAGCAGCTTGATCAGGCAAAAGAAGAGGCTGCTAAAACCGGGATTACTCTGGAAAAAGCGCTGGAGAAATTAGGTTTTATTTCCGAAACAGATATTGCACAGGTAACAGCTGATGCTTTGGGCGTTCCTTTTATTGATTTAACTGATTACCTTATTGATGCGGAAGTAGTTAAATTTGTCCCGGAAGCAACAGCAAAGAAATTCAAGGCAATGCCTTTATTTAAAATCGGCGACAGCCTGACTGTGGCAATGGCAGATCCGCATGATATAGAAGCGATAGATGAAATCAGAAACAGAGCTAAGGTAGCTATCGTTGATCCGGTATTGGCTGTTCCTACCATGATTCAGAAAGCCATCGATCAATACTATGGTGCTGTAGGTAGTGCGCAGGATCTGATTAAAGATCTGACTCCGGAAAAATTAGAAGCAAGGCTGAAGCAAAATAGGCCTTTAAGTGAGATCGCCGAAGATGCGCCGGTGGTGAAGTTGGTGAGTTTACTTATTACACAGGCAGTGAAGGAAAAGGCTTCTGATATTCATATTGAACCTGCGGAAGATAAAGTGTTGGTGCGTTACCGTATTGATGGCATTCTGCACGAAGCACAGATTTTGCCTAAGCATCTGCAAAGTGCCTTGGCTTCACGGGTAAAAGTAATGGCGAAGATGGATATTTCAGAAACGCGTAATCCACAGGACGGCAGGATTCAATTGAAGATGGAAAATAAAAGCCTTGACCTCAGGGTTTCGTCTTTTCCCACGGTAAACGGCGAAAACCTGGTGATCAGGATTTTAGACAAAACAACAGCGCTACTGAGTTTGCCGGATTTGGGGTTTGCCGGCAATGACCTGAAAGATTTTGATAAATTAATCCGCCGTCCTAATGGGATTATTTTAGTCACCGGGCCGACAGGCTCGGGAAAGACTACGACTTTGTATGCCGCCTTATCGACAATTAATACAATTGAAAAAAATATCATTACTATTGAGGATCCCGTAGAATATGAAATTCCTCTGGTGCGCCAGACCCAGGTTAACCCAAAGGCAGGTTTTACTTTTGCCAATGGCCTGCGTAGTATTTTAAGGCAGGATCCGGATATTATTATGGTTGGTGAAATCCGCGATAAAGAAACCGCGGAAATTGCTATTCAGGCTTCTTTAACCGGCCATCTGGTATTTTCTACTCTGCATACCAATGATGCACCCAGCGCCCTTACCCGGCTTCTCGATATGGGCATTGAGCCGTATCTGATTGCCAGTTCTATAATTGGCGTATTGGCGCAGCGCCTGGTGCGTGTAATTTGTCCAAAATGCAAGGCAAAATACGCGCCTTCTAAAGAAATGCTTAAGGATCTAGGGTTGGCTGAAGGGACTGAATTGTACCGTGGCCGGGCAGAAGGATGCATGCAATGCAGGAATACCGGTTTCAGCGGCCGTATTGGTGTTTTTGAGTTTTTGGCGATGAATAGCGAAGTAAAGGATATGGTCACTGCGAAAAAATCCGCCAATGAAATTCAAAAAATTGCTATAAGCCTTGGGATGCGCACTTTATATGAAGATGGGATTGAAAAAGTGAAAACCGGCCTTACTACTGCTGAAGAGATATTAAGGGTAACTGAAGAAATCTAAATAAGGAGGGGGCATGTTGACATTAATCCTGATTGCCGTTGTCGCTTTAAGTTTGGGTGTACTTTTTTTAATGAGCAAAAAGACCCTCGAGAAATTATCAGATTTAATGAATAAGGTTATTGTTAAAAATAAGCCGATTACAGAAAATTACAGCAAGATACTAGGCGTGATGCTGATAATTTTTGCCTGCACATTATTTTATATCGCCAGTAAGATAAGGTAATACAACTTCTCTACATGCCAAATTTTAAATATAAAGCGCGGGATAAATTCTCTAAGGCTGTAATCGGCACAACCTCAGCTTCAAGCGAAGCAGATGCCGCTAAAAAGCTGCAGGAAATGGGTTATGTTCCGATTGCCATAGATGAGGAGCGTCAGTCAAAAGGGCGAAAGCTTCTTACGGTTTTTCAGCGGGTGAGCCTTGAGGAATTGAATGCCTTTACCCGCCAGCTTTATTCAATGCAGAAAGCCGGACTGCCGTTATTATCCGGTTTGGAATCAGTCGCTTTACAGACTAAAAATCAGTATTTTAAGGTAGTAATCGAAGAAATCGCTGCAGATATCCGCAGGGGCTTGAGTTTATCCGCCAGCTTAAAAGAAAAGCCGCAGATTTTTGATAATGTTTATGTCAGCATGATCCGGGCAGCAGAAGCAGGCGGGTCTTTAGTTGAGATTTTGAGAAGGCTGACTGATTTATTGGAGCAGGACATTGATACCCGCGCCCGGATTAAAGCTGCAACAAGGTATCCTATTCTGGCATTTTTTGTTTTATGCGTCGGGTTTCTGATTGTAGTGGCTTTTGTTATCCCTCGTTTCAGCACTATCTACGGCCAGTTTAATACTGCACTGCCTTTACCGACGAGAATCCTGATTTTTCTGAGTTCTGCTTTGCAGAAATTCTGGTATTTGTTTATTTTCGGAATAGGGGCAATTATTTATGGGTTTCATTATTTTATTAATTCTACTTTTGGCCGGCCGCTTTGGGATAATTTGAAATTAAAAGTCCCGGTGCTCGGGCCGTTGATGACAATGTTGGTAATGTCGCGTTTTTCAAGGGTTACCGCTTTATTGATGAAAAGCGGGGTGCCTATCCTGGAGGTTTTAGATTTAGTATCTCAGTCTTCAGGCAATGTGATTATTGCCCGCGCGGTAATGAATATTAAGGAAAGCGTTAATCAGGGTAGGGGGATGTCTGAACCGATGAAGGTTAGCAATCTGTTTCCTCCGGTAGTAGTGCAGATGGTTGCTGTCGGCGAACAGACAGGCAGGGTTGATGAACTGCTGATTAGCGTTGCCGATTACTATGACCGCGAGTCAGGCTACATGATTAAGAATTTGAGCACTTATATCGAGCCGATACTTATTTTCGTTCTGGCAGTTATGGTGTTGGTAATGGCTTTGGCCATCTTTTTGCCGATGTGGAATTTAATCAGATTATTCAAGCCGGGTTAAAATGGGCAAACGCTCTTTGACCGTATTGGAATTAATCATTACAATCTGCCTGATTTTTGTGCTGATGGGGACTTTTGCTTTTTATGCTAAATTTACCTTAAAAGCTGCCAGAGAAACAGCTTTGCGCAGCGAACTGATAAATTTAAGGATGTCTATTGAATATTACCGGATTATTAAAGGCGGATTCCCCGATGATTTACCGGCAATATTAAAACAACACTTGACAACTGCCCAACCCAATAATACAATTAGTTATAATTATTCTTTTATGCCGTTTCATCTTGATAGGCAAGGGAATTTATTGGATCCGTTTTTGAATAGGTATGCCTATGATAAGGGGAATGGTACGGTTTATTCACAAACACAAGGTTATGAAAGGTGGTGAGATGATGGGGAGGGCAAAGGGTTTTACGTTAATTGAATTAGTTATGGTAATCGTTATCTTAGGTATTTTAGCAGCAGTAGCTCTGCCGACATTCTTTGATTTGCAGGAAGATGCTAAAAGATCAGCTGTTAAAGGTTCATTAGGCGGTTTGCGCAGCGGCGTTGCTATCTGGTATGCTAAGACCGCAGCTTCGGGTGCAGCGTCTTATCCTTCAATTGCACAGTTGCAGTCTACTCCCGGCGGCCCAATGCAGTTTGGTATTCCGGTTAATCCATATACTAATTCCAGCGGTATTCTTGCCGGAACAGCAGAAACTGCGAATTCCGCTAACGGCTGGATTTATGATGCTTCAACAGGCAGGGTTTGGAGTTCGGCATCACAGACTCAAGGTTCAGCGTATTAATCAGGTAATTAATAAGGAATTGCAAGTTTAATCAGATGGCTGGCTGTAAAAAGCCAGCCATTTTTATAAGGCAATGAAGTTAAAAGATAAAACTGTAAATTTTATATTAATTATTTTACTGGCATTACTCAGTATCGGTATCTATGCCAATTCCCTGCACGGCGGTTTTCTTATTGATGATCAGGCTGCCATTTTAAATGATAATAGTATCCATAGCCTCAAAGAATATTTTTCTAAATATTTCTCTATTAAACAAGGTGTTCTTTGGGAATTGTCCTATGTTTTTATCTGGCAGATTGCCGGAGCCAATACCTTTTATTTCCATCTTTTTTCTGTACTTCTTAACACAGGGTGCGTAATTCTGCTTTATCTTCTTTGTAACGTTTTGTTTAAAAACCGTCAATTCGCATTTCTTGCCGCGTTGATTTTCGCAGTACACCCGATTCATACTGAAGCAGTGAGTTGGATTTCCGCCGGCCACTACGTATTCTCCGCTATGTTTTTCCTTTTATCATTGTTGTTCTATGTTAAACCCTGCCTAACAGCTTTTAATTTTATTTTAGCTATATTTTTTTGTATTTTAGGTTTATTTTCCGGTAATGCCGCGATTGTGCTGCCGGTAATATTCATAAGCTATGACCTATTTTTCAGGGAAAAATCCGCCAATGATGCAATTCCATTAAAAATACGCCTCTGGGTGTTGTCATCGATAACGCTTGTCTGCGCAATTTTTCTTTGGGCAATTTTTCTTAGCCGGAATAATTTTATGCATAAAATTTTTTATTTCCGGGGGCCAAGCTATTTAATCGTAACGCTAAAAGCGCTTGTTTATTACCTGAAAATTATTTATTTGCCTCTGGCGCGCGGGTTATATCATCCTTTTGCCTATAACACTACAGATATTAATAAAGTCAGCCCGGCACTTTTCTTGTCTTTAGGAGTTATTTTTATTTCTATTTTTGCTTTTTTTAAATGCCTGAAGCGGCATAAACCAATATCTTTCGGCATTGCCTGGTTTTTTATCACTTACCTGCCGTATTCTAATATCGTTCCGGTCTGCAATATTGTTTCCGAGCGCTATGTATACCTGCCTTCAGCCGGTATTTGTATGATTTTAGCCTATTTATTTTTAAAGGCATGGGATGCTATAAATATAAATCAGCAGGGAAGGAAGGTATTAAGAATTATCGCCATGCTGGCAGTTGTTTTATTTATTATTTCTTATGCCACTTTAACCATTAAGCGTAACAGAGAATATAAAGATATCATTACCTTTTGGGAAACTAATATCAATAATTTTCCCGATGGTCTCATGGCCTATAATAATTTGGCAGGCACTTACTATACAATGGGGGAGACTGAGCAGGCGCTCGCTTATTCTTGGATCAACTTAATGATTAATAAGGACCAGCCGCATGTTTGGTGCAATTTAGGTAAGGTTTATTTTGAGAAGGGTGATTTAAAAATTTCCCGCTATTGTTATGAAGAAGCGCTGAAAATTGATAAGGGATTTTTAGCGGCAACGCTCGGTTTGTCTGCAGTTAAGAAGGCAGAAAAAAAATAATAATTCATTAAATAATTCCTTTGTTAGTGTTATAATACGGTTATGGCAAAACGCGGCTTTAGCCTTATTGAAGTAATAATGGTGATTTTAATCGCCGGTATTTTGGCTATTTTTCTTGCCTCTGATTTATCGTCTTCACTTTCAACCGCAAAGCTGTCTGCTGCGCAATTCAAAGTAAAAAGCGATATTATTTATGCCCAGAACCTCGCTGTAACCCAGCAGGTAAATCACGGGGTTATTTTTGACCCCAGCCTTGAGACATATTCTGTCTATAGCCAAACTACCGGCAATATTGTAAATAATCCTTTAACCGGAGCAGCTTTTACCGTAAATTTTAATACAGATTCTGACTTAAGAGGCGTGGATATTGTTTCAGCTAATTTCGGCGCACCTTCAATCAACCGTGTGGAGTTTGATAGTTTTGGCACGCCTTCTAACGGAGCAGTTGCATTGCCTGCGGATGGTACAGTGGATTTAGGTTACTCCGGATTAAGTGCTGTAGTTAGAGTAACTAAAAATACCGGCATGGTGGAATAATGCAAAATAAATTGGTGCGGGGGTTTACTTTGATCGAAACAATCATTACAATGATTGTTTTAAGCATTGTGCTTATCCCATTTAGTGTGCTGACAACTAATGTGATAGTAAAAAATACCCGTTCTCAGGCTGCGGCAACAGCAGTAGCTCTGGCAGAAGGGGAGATGGAGTGGGTTACTTCCTTACGTTTTTCCGCTGTTGTTGATGAGGCAGCAGCTTTTAGCTCTCCCTTTACAGCTTTCACAAAAGAAGTAGTTGTTGATTATGTAAATTCCCTTGCCTTTGATACTCCGGTTATCGGGCCGACTGATTATAAAAGAGTACAGATAAGAGTAGCGCATCCGCTTTCCGATACAATAACCTTAACTACGCTGGTGGCAAATGACTGGTAGAAGAAGTTTTTCTTTAATTGAGCTGATAATGGTAATGGTAATTATCGGCATTATTGCCGGGATTGCCACGCCGATTATGCTGACAACTGCTGATGCCTGGTCCTTAGCCAGCTTGTTTCAGGATAATGCAGTATCTTCTGCTATTGTAGTGCAGAACAGGATGTCCCGGGAAATCCGCCGGCTGTTTGATGATGCTTCTGTTACTGCTGCCAATGCCACGCAATTTGCTTTTCTTGATTTAAGCAGCCTTGCCATAGCTTATAACAGAAGCGTTGATAACCTGATGCGAAATTCCGATGGGTTAGCTGATAATGTTACTGCTTTGGATTTTACTTATTATGATGATAATAATGCTGTTATTGCTACGCCGGTAATAAATCCTGTTACTGATATCCGCAGGGTGCAGGCGGATTTTTCCATATTGGCAGGGACAAATACCCTGAATTTCCAAATTCAAACTCGTCCGCAAAATTTAAGAAGGTTAAATGAAAAATTTAAATAAAAAAGGCATCAGCCTGATTATTGCCATAGCAATAATGTTAATCTGCTCTGTTTTGGGAGTAGTAATGGCGCAATTACTGGGTGTTACTTCCCGCGGCTCAGTAGATTACCTGCGTTCTGCGCAGGCTTTCGGTATTACTCAAGGAGGGATGAACTGGTATAAAATGTTACTCGCAGGTACATCTGATTGGGATACAACGACTAATCAAACCGGGCTTACTTTTGGCCCGGGGACTTTTGATGTAGCTTTATCCAATAAAGTTGCTCCTTATGCTGATAGTACTACAGCAACCCGAATGGATGTTAACGTAACCGGAAAAGTCGCAGGCAGCTCTGGTGTGACTATCCAACGGATGATGGTAGAGCGGATACTTAAGTTACCCTCAGCTTGTAAATTTGCTTTATTTTGGGGTAGGGAACTCGGTTCTACTTTAACGCTTACCAATACAACCATTGATGGTGATTTCTGGTCGATAGGTTCCACGTCTATTCCAGGTGGATCTTCTGTAATAAACGGTAAAGCATACCGGCCTTCTGGGGAAAATATTAGCGGAGGAGTTGCATATACTGAGCAGCCTATAACTTATGATGTAAACTTTGGCTATTTCGGGAATAATGATGCAACATTTTCTCCTACTGTTTCTACGCCTTCTTTTACAACTACGTATTATAGCAATCTAATTACTACTTATACTAATATGCTGAGTTTGGGTAATAGTGGGAGATGTTCTCCTTCAAGCGGAACAATTACTTTAAACGGCAGCAATAATATTGTCTGTAATAATGATTTTAATACTAACGGAAATCTTACTATTACCGGCACAGGTTTTATTATCGCCAAAAGAGATATTTTATTGCATTCTGAAAACAACGACAGCGGTACTTTAAATATTGTTCCTGCAGGAGGGCCGATTGTTTTTATTTCTGATGATAATTTTACCGTAGGAGGGGCTTCTAACCAAACAAATCAACCTGTGAATGTTTCAGCCAATACGAGGATGTTTTGCCGCAGCAATGGGGATAATGATGTGATGAATATCCGTAATGCTAATACAGCTATTTCCGGTGCTTTGATTTTAGCGAATAGGCAGGTCATTATTCAGAATGGTGCTGATGTCAATGGCTCGACTTTATTTTTAGCTGATAATGGAAACTCATCTGCTAACTATGTCAGGATAACTGGTTCCGGTACTACAATAGGTACCGTAGCTAATCCTTCCAGCGTCATCAGCTTAGCCAGTAGCAGCGGAAGTCCTTCTGCCCTGACTATCGATGCATCAGCAACAGCTGCAGGTTTGTTTTATCAACGGGAAGCAAGCGGGACTAACGGCAAGACGAGAATAAATACAGCCACTATCCGGGGAACGGTAATTGCAGATGGATTGCAGGGAAACGCCATAACCTCTTCTACTATTACTTATGACGAGCAGGCTATTACTGATCCGCCTCCAGAAGGTTTTAACCTTTTTGTCACTAAAAAGGCAAATTCCTGGAGCGGAAATTAAAATTTATGGTATAATGGTTTTACAATGGGAAATATTATTTCTTTAGTTAAAGACAGAATTCAGGGTTTATTCGGCAACAAGGTAGGTTCTGTAATTGTTGTTGATGTTGCATCGGACCTGAAATTGATTGATTTACAGGTTAGCGGCGAGATTAAAATTAACGCCCTGCAGATTATCGATTTTGTATCTGGCAATAGGGACGACACAATTGTCAGTAGCCTGCGTGACTTCCTGAAAAAAAACAATATCCAGCATAAAAACGCAGTGCTGATCCCATTCTTAAAACAGCTGTATGTTAAGCGTATCCAGTTACCGTCTGTTTCTGACGCGGAATTAGCTGAGGCAGTAAAATGGCAGGTAAAGGATAGCCTGCCTTTTGATTTATCCCGCGCTGCCTTAGACTATCAAATCATCAAAAAAAATGTTTCTGCTGACGGTTCCAAGGTATTTGATATTATCTGTGTGGCAGCAGAAGAGGACGAAATAAAAAGACAAGTTTTGCTTTTGAAGCAGCTTGGGTTAAGCTGTTTGTCAGTCAGCCTGCCGGGTTTTGGCTATGCAAAGCTGCTTGAGAAATGTTTTACTGAAGCAAAAGATAAGCCGGTTGCTATTGCCCATATCAGTAGTAATAATAGCTATTTGGCTATCTATAGAGAAAATTCAATTGCTTTTTTCCGTAGCCTGCCGATTACCATTGATAAATTAAGAGAATCATTGAGTGCTGCGCTGGTAAGTGAAAAAGGCAGGGTGCAGTTAACTGCGGCAGAAATAAATGATATTTTATTTAACCACGGTATTCCAATGGAAGGTTCGTTATTATATAAGGATAAAATAGCTGCCGGCCAGATATTGGCAATGCTGCGGCCGGGCCTGGAAATGCTCTCGCAGGAGATACAGCGTTCATTAAGTTATTATACCAGCCAGTTTCAGGCCAGCCTCCCAGCCAGGATATTACTTGGCGGAGAAGCAGTCAGGGTGCCTGCCTTGGATAAGTTTTTAACGCAAGAAATTTCTTTACCAGTTGCTTTGCCTCCGTTGAGTGAAAAAATTAAATTTTCCTCTAAGGTAAACGAACTTGATTTAAAAGAAAGCTATGCAGGAATCGGCTCAGCACTGGATTACGATAATAATATTAATCTTCTGCCGCATGAGTTCCGCACGGAGAAAATCGAGAAATTCCAGAAAGTATCGCTGCGCTGGGTAAGCTTTATCGCTTGTATGCTTTTGATTGTTTCTTATCTACTTAGCATAGCCGCAGTTTCCGCTTATCAGAAACGGCTTGATAATGCATTGTTTCAGCTTAATGTTTTATCAGAGATTAAACGGGTTAAGGGTGAAATCGATGCCTTTGACGATTTTTCTTCCGGAATAAAAAAATCAGGAGCTCCATTCGGCGTTTTATTAAAAAAAATAAGCACTCTTGCGCCACAGGAATTATTTTTTAAGAGCTTTGCTTTAGATGCCGGGTCAAAAAGGGGCATGATTTCCGGCTATGTCAGAAGCATAAAGGGTAATCCGGATTCTATATTGTCGCAATTCGTCAAAGATATGGGGTCTTTAGGGTATACCAGTGATATAGATATTGATGAGGCAAAGAAAATTATATTGCAGGGTGCGGAGGTAGTTTCTTTTAATATTAATTTTCAATTAAAATGAAAGAGCTGACTAAAGAACAGAAGAAAATTATTTATCTTGCCTTGGTGATAGTAGCATCACTATTTTTATTCTGGGTGATTATTTATATTCCGCAAAAACGCCGCCTGGTTGATATAAAAAGAAAATTATCCGTTACTGAAGCTGAAATTGAGCAGATAAATCGTGTTGCTCAGGGGAGGCCTTTGGCAGAAGCAGCTAAAGACTTAAACTTGCGGCTTCAGCAGGCATCAACAAGTTTTATTGAGTCAGGAGACGCGGTAAAATTCTTATCTGAGACCGCTAAGCAATTTAAAATTGACATACGTAATATTGATCCCGGCGAAGAAACAGCATTATCAGCCAATATTCCCGGGTATACTGTTAAAGAGCTGCCCGTAGCTATTGAAATAAATTGTGAATATAGGGCATTAGGCGATTTTTTAGATAGTTTACGAAATAATTCACCGTATCTTTCCAACGTCAGGCACTTGGGTATTCAGAGTAATGGCGAAGCTAATCCTATTTTAGAGGTGAAGCTCGATGTTTCGCTTTATTTATTAGAGCGTTAGGCGGATAAGTAGATTATGGATAAAAAACGCACAGAAATAATCATTACTGTTATATTGGCAGGTATTCTTGTCCTTGTTTTACTTAAAAGCATGCGCAAGATAAGCGCAAAATTTAAATCCTCCTCTGTGCCTGCTGCCTCAGCGCTTTCTCGTGCTTATCATCCGCTGATTACTAAAGGCCAAGAGGTAAAAAAAGCGCAGTTGCCTGCTCCTATTGATACGGAAACAAAGTGGGGCAGGTGCCCGTTTTCCGGCAAGGCCTATTCCGCTACCAGTAAAACAGAAGTGATTAATTTAAAGTTGACCGGAATCGTCTGGGATGAATCAGATCCCCAGGCCCTGATTAACGGTAAGGTTGTCCAGCGTTTTGACAGGGTGGGGCAGTTTACGGTGATAGAGATATACCGCGACAAAGTCAAGTTGAGCCAGGACGGAAAATACTTCGAGATTTATCTGTCCAGATAACCTTCCGGATAAAAAAATTCAATGGAAAAACAGCTTCACCTTTTTTTTAGCGGGCAGGTTCAGGGTGTAGGCTTTAGGTTTACCGCAGTAAATACAGCTAATAATCTAAATATTACTGGTTGGGTAAAAAATCTCAGCGACGGCAGGGTGGAAATTTTAGCCGAAGGCGAAAAGCCTGTGCTTGAGGATTATTTGAACCGAATGCGAAGGCATTTCAATAATTATGTCAATGATGTGGATATAGAGTGGCTTGAGGCAGGTGGGGAATTTACGGATTTTAGGGTAATTTTTTAATATTAGCTTATGAGCGAGAAAATAAAAAATAAAATAGAGGAATTGAGGGGCCAAATCCGCCATCATGATTATTTGTATAATGCCCTTTCTCAGCCTGAAATCTCCGATAGAGAGTATGATCTTTTAATGCGGCAGTTGAGAGAGCTGGAAGATCAATATCCTGAATATAAAACTGCGGACTCTCCCACTGCAAGAGTAGGCGGCGCCATATTAGAAGGTTTTAAAACAGTTAAGCATAGGGAAAAGATGCTTTCTTTGGATAATACCTATTCTTTTGAAGAATTGAAGGATTGGATAGCCCGTGTAATCAAAGGATTGGGCAGGGAAAAGCCGGAATTTGTCGTGGAGCTTAAAATCGACGGGTTAAGCGCCAATATTGCCTACGTAAAAGGAGAGCGTAAAATTGGAGCGACAAGGGGAGATGGGGAAACAGGGGAAGATGTAACCGGAAACATTAAATTAATCCGGGCAATACCTTCGTTTTTATCAGGCAAAGATATACCTGATTTTATTGAAATCCGCGGCGAAGTTTTTATGGAAAGAAAGGATTTTGTGCTGTTGAATAAAGAAAGAGAAAAGGAAGGCGAAGCTGTTTTTGCCAATCCACGCAATGCTGCCAGCGGTTCGCTAAAACTCCTTGATACGGCATTGGTTGCCAAGAGGCATTTGAATTTTTTTGCGCATTCGCTTGGCTATTACGAAGGCGCGGAAATAAAAACCCAGGTTGATTTTTTTAAAAAGTTAATCCACTGGGGTGTGCACACTAACCCAGAGTGGAAACTTGTTAAGGATATTGATGAAGTTATCAGATATTGTAACCGTTGGCAGGCAGAGAGGGAAAAAATTAACTACGAGATAGACGGGATAGTGGTTAAGGTTAATGATTTAGCGCAGCAAAAAAGGCTCGGGACAACTTCAAAGAGCCCGCGCTGGGCAGTGGCATATAAATTCCCCGCGCGGCAGGCTACTACAGAAGTTTTAAAAATTATAGTCAATGTCGGCAGGACCGGGGTGATTACTCCGGTGGCAGAGCTTGCAGCGGTTGAATGCGGGGGGGTAACCATAAAACATGCTACGCTGCATAATTTTGATGAAATCAGGCGGCTTAATATTAAAGAAGGGGATCGCGTGTTAATTGAACGGGCAGGCGATGTAATCCCAAAGGTAGTCAAGGTCGTGGAGGACAAAGGAAGGAAACCGTTTATTATTCCTAAAAAATGCCCGGTTTGTTTTAGTGATGTAGTAAAGGAGAAAGAAGAGGATGTGGCTTACAGATGCCTGAATCCATCTTGCCCGGCGCAATTAGAAAGAGGCCTGATGCATTTTGCTTCCCGCGCTGCTATGGATATTGAAGGTATGGGTGAAGCGGTGGTCAGGCAATTGGTTGAGCTGAAGTTAGTGCGTAATTTTGCCGATATTTATAAATTAACCGAAAAGAAGCTTTCACGGCTCGAGTTATTTAAAGAAAAAAAAGTTAATAACTTGCTTGCTGCGATTGAAAAAAGTAAAAAGCGCCCCCTTTCCCGCCTGGTCTATGCTTTTGGCATACGCCATGTCGGAGAAAAAGTTTCTTATGTGTTGGCGGATAAATTCAGGACGATGGATAAATTACTCCAGGCAAAAATCGATGATTTAAAGGCAATTTATGAAGTTGGGCCGGTATTGGCTGATGCGATTATAGGTTATTTTTCTTTAGCTGAGAGCAAAAAAATAATCGAAGAATTAAGGCGTGATGGATTGAATTTTCAGGCTGAAGGGAAAAAAGAAAATACTCTACTTACCGGGAAAAAAATAGTTTTTACCGGGGAATTAAAAGATTACAGCCGTAGCCTTGCCGAGGAGCTGGCGCGTAAAGCAGGAGGAGATGTTTCGGGCAGCGTGGGAAAGAACACTGATTTTGTGGTTGTAGGGGATAGACCAGGCACAAAATATGATTTGGCAAAAAAATTGGGCATCAGGGTGATCAATGAAAAGCAATTTAAGGAGATGTTAAAATGAGGCTTAAGGATTTTATTTTAGTCTGTAGTCTTTGGTTTTTAGTTTTCAGCCTGACAGGTTGCGATGCCTTTGTGCGTAAGTTTACCCGTAAGTCTAAGAAAGATAAACTCCCCCAGGAAGAATTAGTTTTGGTACCTCAGGAATATAAATCCAACATGAGCAAAGAGGAACAATACCGCCAGTATTTTCTTTATTGGGAATCGTGGCAGGAGGAGTTAACTGAAGCATTACTGCATAGCACTAACCGTAAGAAACCCTTAGGCTGCGCCAATGAGGCTTTAAAAAATCTCGATCAGATGAAATCAATGCTGGGGGGAGAGCAAAAGAAGAGGCTGGAATCGTATTTCACCCAGTTAAGGGAACTGAAGGATTCTATTCAAGAAGATACCTATGGTACTAATAATTCCTGGTATCGCAGTAAAGCAGAAGAAATACAAAGGTCAGTTTCGCGCGATTTTTCTTACCTTAAAATAAAAAAGAGCTTATAATGTTACTGGAGACTATTGTTGTCGGAGAGCTGCAGGTGAATTGTTACATACTGGCAGAAAGCACCGGCTCGCAAGCAGTGATTATTGACCCGGGTGACGACTATGCTAAAGTTTCCAAGGCGCTTTGCAGCCATAAATTAAAACCCGGAATAGTTATAAATACCCACGGGCATATGGATCATATTGGCCTTGATGGGGAATTTGGAGCCCCGGTGTATATCCATAAGCTTGATGCAGGTATGTTAAAAGACCCCGTGCGTAATATGTCTAATTTTTTTGGCCAATCTTTTAGTATTGCTGAGGATGTTAAGATTATAACTTTTGAAGATAAAGAAGAAATCGGGTTAGGTAAAATTCGGTTTAAGGTATTGCATACTCCGGGGCATACTCCCGGAGGAACGTGTTTTTTTCTGGAGCTTGAAGGCAAAAATTTGCTTTTTTCAGGCGATAGCCTGTTTTATAGGAGTATCGGCAGGTCTGATTTACCCGGTGCGAATGAAAAGGTGTTAATTAATGCCATTAAAAATAAACTGTTAGTGCTGCCTGCGCAAACTTTAGTTTATCCCGGGCATGGGCCGAGTACCACAATCGGGGAAGAAATTAAAAATAACCCTTTTCTAAATTAAAATGCAGGAATATATCGACGCTTTTTTAAATTATATTTCGGTTGAGCGGGGGTTATCCAAGAATACTGTTATTTCTTACCGCGAAGACCTGAAATCTTTTTCGCGTTTTATTACCGGCCGTAAAATAGAGTCTTTATCTGCGGCTTCCAGGGCTGATATCGGTAATTTCATGCTTGCGGAAAAAGATAAGGGGATTTCTGCTAATTCTATCAGCCGCAGGATAGCAGCAATAAAATCATTTTACCGTTTTTTGGTGCGGGAAAGATTTCTAAAAAATGATCCCACTAGCTTAATTGATTCGCCGAAATTATGGAAAAAGATTCCTGATGCTCTTTCTGTAAATGAAGTAGAGGCTTTACTGAGTGCGCCGGATATAAGGCAGGCACAGGGCATCAGGGACAGGGCAATTTTAGAAACACTTTATGCCACCGGCATGCGCGTATCAGAAGCAAGTAATTTAAGGGCGGACAATGTTAATCTGGAAATCGGCTTCTTACGCTGTATCGGTAAGGGCAATAAAGAACGGGTGATTCCCTTGGGTAAAAAAGCTATTATCAGTATCAAGAGATACCAGGAAGCTGTCAGACAACATTTTCTAAAGCAGAATACCAGCGACTTCCTTTTTCTGAACCGTTTTGGCAGGAAGCTTTCCCGGCAGTCAATCTGGAAATTAATCCAGCGCTATGCAAAAGAAGCGTCAATTAAAAAACATATTAAGCCGCATACTTTAAGGCATTCTTTTGCCACTCACTTGCTGGAGCACGGCGCAGATTTGCGCTCTGTGCAGGAGATGCTCGGGCATAGCAATATTTCTACGACTCAGATTTATACGCACATTGATAAAGACAGGTTAAAAAGTATACACAGGATGTTTCATCCAAGGCCGTAAAAGCAGTAGGTAGGGAAAATGAAAAAATATTTGCAGGAGTTACCAGAAGAATTAAAAAAAATAATTGAACTTTGTGCGAGTACAGCCGAAACTCAGGGTTTTAAGCCATACCTTGTGGGAGGGTTTGTGCGTGATTTGCTCCTTGGTTTAAAAAATTTAGACCTGGATATTGTGATTGAAGGCGACGGAATAAAAGTCGCGGAAGAATTATCTAAAATGTTGACAGCAAAGTTAATTCGGCACAGGAGATTCGGGACAGCTACATTGGTATTGTCCCACAATTTAAAAATTGATATTGCCGGCGCGCGTGAAGAATGCTATCCGGAGCCTGCATGCCTTCCTTCTGTGAAAAGCGGCAGTGTTAAAGACGACCTGAAGAGGCGCGATTTTTCCATTAATGCCATGGCAGTTAGCCTTAATAAGAAAGATTATGGCAGGCTGGTTGATTTTTTCCACGGCTTAGATGATTTGAGCAAAGGAAAGGTACGTGTCTTGCATAGTTTAAGTTTTATCGACGATCCGACACGTATTTTACGGGCAATCCGTTTTAGCGTTCGGTATGGTTTTAGCCTTGAAGTTGAGACATCTAAATATCTAAAAGAAGCAGTAAGGTTGAATATGCTGCAGCGCGTTGAGCCGCAGCGTTTGCGCGATGAGTTAATCCTGATCTTGAAGGAAGATAATCCTGAAAAGCAGATTAGGCAAGTTCAGCAGCTAGCCGGTTTAAGCTTTATTCATTCTGGCCTGAAGTTAGCAAAAAATAATTTTCAACTGCTGAAAGATACGCGACAGCAGGTAGTGTGGTTTGAAAAGAATTTTTCTCAGCGCCGCCATCTGGATATTTGGCTTATGTATTTGTCCGCCCTTTTAAATGCACTCAGCTTGCGCGATACCGAGCAGGTATTAAAGGCTTTTGTTTTCCGTAAAGGCGAAGAAAAGAGAGTAATTAGTTGTAAAAAAATCAGCAAAGATTTTATCCGTAAGCTTAGCAGGAAGTATGTTTTGCCGTCACTAATTTTTCATTTGCTTAATCCGCTAAGTTATGAGGCGATACTTTTAATCAGGGCAAAGCATAAAAATAAGTATTTAAAAAAACACATTGCGGATTTTTTTAAGGTGTATAATTCGGTGCGGCTTCTGGTAACCGGGCATGATTTAGCCGCCATGGGGCTTAAGCCGGGGCCGCATTACCAGAAAATATTTTTAAAGCTTTTTAATGCCAAGCTTGACGGGAAGGTGCGTACTGAAGAGGAAGAACTGGAATTTATAAGAAAGATAGCTAAATTTTAACCACAACGAGGAGTTAATTAAAATGGCAAGACATGAAAAAGTCGCTTCGGCGATACAAAAAGAAGTAAGCGTTATTATTCATGATGAATTAAATGACCCGCGCTTAGGTTTTGTTACGGTAACACGTGTCGAACTTACCCCGGATTTAAGGTATGCCAAAATATTCTTCAGCGTTTTAGGCAAAGACGAGGATTATGCAAAAACCAAAAAAGCCCTGGATTCGGCGCTGGGTTTTATCCGCAGATTAATTGCTCAGAGGGTTCAGCTGAGGTTTGCCCCGGAAATAATGTTTCGCGAAGATAAAACCGGAGAATATAGCGTAAGGGTTCAGCAGGTGCTGGATGAGATAAAGGAGCTAAATGAACAGCCTAAAAAAAGTAGCCGCGTGCATAAAAAGAAATAAAAGTTTTTTAATTACGGCTCATACGAATCTTGAAGGCGATGCTTTGGGTTCTGAGTTGGCTTTTGCCGAATTGTTAAGATTACTCGGGAAAAAAGCCGTCATCGTAAACGACGATAAGATTCCTGTCGGATATGAATTTTTATCCGGAGTGGATTCCGTGCATAGGTATAAGCCGGGAATGAAGGTGGCTAATTTTGATTGTTTTGTGCTTCTTGATTGTTCTGACTTGAAGCGTTGCGGTGATGTCTATAAGCTAAATAAATTTAACAAGCCGGTTTTAAATATCGATCATCATATCAGCAATACTTATTTTGCGGATATTTCCTGGGTTGAGCCGCATGTCTCTTCTTGCGCTGAACAGGTCTATAAATTATTTAAAGCAATGCGTGTGCCGTTGAATAAAAAATCAGCGTTGGCTCTTTATGTGGGGATACTTACCGATACAGGATCTTTCCGTTACTCAACCACATCGGCTTTTACGCATCAGGCAGCAGCGGATTTATTGCGTTATGGTATTGATGTAGCCAGGGTATACAGGAATATCTATGAGGATAAGCCTTATCAGGATATGGTGCTTTTGGCAGGAATTTTAAGCGGAATTAAGCGTGTATCAGCCGGGAAAATTGCCTGGGTTGAGATAGAAAAGGGCGTGACGCATAATAAAACCATCTCCTTTGATTTATCAGAAAGGGTATTAAGTTTTTTGCGCGCGATTAAGGATGTAGAAGTAGCTGTGTTATTCAAGAAAATTCAGGGCAGGAATAATGAAGTAAGGATAAATTTGCGTTCGCAGGGTAAAATTGATGTAAATAAAATCGCTCAATTTTTTGGCGGTGGAGGCCATAAGACTGCTAGTGGATGTACGGTTAGAGGTACCCTTGCGCAGGTAAAGAAGAAAGTTTTGACGAAAATTAAGGGATATCTGAGATAAATGGGAAATAAATGTTGCGTTGGAATTTTGATTTTGGGGTTTTTGGGGTTGAGCGGGACGTATTTATACGGCCAAGGAGGAGGCGGGATGAGAATTACTTGCCCTGCATTTGAGAATAATCAGTATATGCCTAGAAAGTTTAGCTGTGAGGGAGAGGGAGTGAACCCGGAATTAAATATCAGTAGCATATCTGATGGTACTAAGAGCCTTGCTTTAATTGTTGATGATCCGGATGCGCCGTCAGGTACTTTTGTGCATTGGGTGGTTTTTGATATACCTCTTACTGCGCAGATTATAGAGAATAGTTTACCCGGGAAGCTTGGGGTTACTACTGCGGGTACAGGAGAATATGTTTCTCCCTGTCCGCCGTCCGGCACGCATCGTTATTTCTTTAAAATTTATGCCTTGGATTCAATGCTCAACTTAAAAGAAGGTATTAGCAAGGGTGCATTAGAAAAAGCAATGCAGGGGCATATTTTAGATAAAGCAGAATTGATAGGTTTATTCAATCGCAGCCGGTAGAATACTGTATTAATGTTTCGCGTGTGTCTGTGGATAAAATCGTTTTCAATAATTTGGAGCCGGCTGCGGGAACCGTGCCCGCTCGGGGCTTCCAAGATCCCGCAAAAACACAGCCAAGCCCCACGCTAACACCCGCCAAATCCCACCAAATATTCATTGCGTAACTTATTGTGAGTGATAAAATTAGATAAAGCCCTAGGACCTTAAAAAAAAGAAACGTCTCCTGATTATGATTGATTTTTTAGAAAGGATTAACAATGAAGTTATCACAATATTTCATCACTTGGATTTATTTAGGAAGACAAGCGAAATAATAAATAAGAATACTCGTTTGGCTAGTATGGATTCAACTTTGTTGATTTGGATGCGAAAAGCATTTACTATCGATTTAGTTATGGGGATAGGTAGAATTTGCGACACTGATAAACGAACTCAAAGTCTTGTTCGTTTTCTTCATGAGTTAAAGAATCATCCAGAATTCTTGACTCGCCATGCGTATATCCAGCTTTATAAAAGCGAAAACGCTATCATGCTAGGATTAGCTAATCGGGATTTTGATAGTTTAGCAGGGTTGGGCGAACAATTATATGGAAGTGAGAGAATTGATATTGATATCAAACAGCTTGTAGAAGAGGATCCCTGTAAGAAAATAAGGGATTTTCGAGATCAATACGTTGCACATAGCGATGCGATTAAAGATGAACAGCCTCCTACATATAATGATTTGTTCGCGTCTTTTGAGGTAATTAAAGAAATAGTTAAAAAGTATAACCTTCTTTTGCGCGCTGTGGGTATGGTAGATTTAACTCCTGTTATGCAAGGTAACTGGGAGGAAGTTTTGACAATCCCTTGGATTAAGAAAGAAGGGTTACTGAGGGGATAAGGGGGACAATTCTATTTTTAGCGGGTGGCTGACGAGACGAAGACCTTGCCGCCCGCAGCGAATAGCGAGGACGGCGAGGTGGATCGGCAGACAGGACCCGCTAAAAATTCAATA
>JALOQJ010000036.1 GCA_025453445.1 Candidatus Omnitrophota bacterium | reverse complement strand
AGGGAATTATATAAAGATAATCGCCTGATGATGGGTACTTTTGTAGATGTCATTTCGCCTGACAAAAACGCCCCGCAAATTGTTTTTACTGAGATTAAAAGAGTGGAGAACCTGCTCAGTAAATACAACCCTGACAGCGAAGTAGCAAAATTAAACCGTCTTGGTAAATTAAGCGTCAGCCCGGAGACCCTCGCAATCATTAAAAAATCTTATGAATTCTGGCAGATTTCCGATGGCGCTTTTGATATCACTGTCGGCCCACTGATTGACCTCTGGGGTTTTACGGATAAGGATTACCATCAACCCACAAAATCTGAGATAAATAAAGCCTTAAAGCTCGTGGGAAGCAACAAAATTATCTTTAATAATCTGAATAATGTGGTAGAATTTAGGCTTCCGGGAATGAAGATTGACCTCGGAGCAATTGCCAAAGGCTATGCCCTTGATTGCGCAGTAAAGAAATTAAAAGAAAACAATATTAAGAGTTGCTTGATAAATCTCGGCGGACAAGTTTATTGCTTAGGAGACAGATTTGGTAAGCCCTGGCGCATAGCCATGCAGGAAACACGGGGAAAAAATTTACGGGAAATCCTGGAATTAAAAAATCGGGGTATTTCCACATCCGGCGACTACGAGCAGTATTTTATTATAGATAACTTACGTTACTGCCATATCATTAATCCCAAGACCGGACACCCCGCAGACTCCGGCATTAAGTCTGTCACTGTAGTCACAGAAAACAACCTGGAAGCTGATGTTTTATCTACAGCGATTTTTGTTTTAGGCAAAGCTAAAGGCATGACTTTGGCAAACAGGTTCCCTGAAATTAAGGTAAAAATAAATGATTAACCAAACAAAACCTACACCGAATCCGATTTTTATTTATTTTTCCCAGATCATGGAAAATCCGGTAATTGATAAAAACGGCGAAGAAGTAGGCAGCTTATATGACATTATCATCAAACCCAGCGAAGTTTATCCGCAGTCATCGCATTTAATCATTCGTAAAGGTTTTCCTAACCGCCAATATGCTGTAATTGCCTGGGCTGATATACTGGAGGCAAACGGCAAGGAAATTACCCTGCGCATAGAAAAAAGTAAAGTCGCTTTCAGCGAAATCCACAATAATAAAGAAGAACTGACATTACGGCGCGATATCCTCGACCAGCAAGTCGTAGATACCTATAATCATAAAGTTATACGTATTAATGATATTCACCTGCTTTTAGTAGACAATCATTTTATGGCAGCTCACGTTGATATCAGTTCAAAAGGACTCTTAAGGCGGCTGGGTTTTCTAAACGCTATTGAATTCATAATTAGGTTATTCAATAAGAATTCGGAATTCCTTACAACAGAACCTCTGATTTCCTGGAAACATATACATCCGCTTTCAATTAACCCGGTAAGCATGACCATCAAGGTAAATGTACCGGAAAAACAGCTCAATAGCATCCCTGCGGCAGACTTGGGAGAAATTTTTCTCGATTTGGATATCAAACATAAAATTGCGCTTTTTAAGGCAATTGATATAAATGCCAAGGCAAAAATTTTTGTCAGTATAGATTTTAAGAGCCAAAAATCACTAATCGAAGATTTAAAGACAAAAGAAATAGCCGATATTCTAAATGCCATTCCTTCAGATGAAGCTACGGATTTTCTGGAGAAATTACCGAAAGATACGGTTGATAATTTCTTAAATCTTATCGAAAGTAAACGCGCCAAAAAATTATCCCAACTGTTAGGCTATTCTAATGACTCTGCAGGCGGCTTAATGACTACGGATTATTTGGCTTTTCATAAAGATACAACCGTAGAATCTGTTTTAACACAAATTAAAGAGCGTTCTTTCAAAACTGAAGCTGTGCAGTTTGTCTATATCGTGGATGAATCTAATCATCTTTTGGGCGCAACAAATTTTCGCCATCTTTTAAGAACAAATCTGCAAGATTCTATTCAAAAAGCTGCTTTCCCGAAAAGTTATTTTGTGCATTTAAACTCCACGGTAAAAGAAGTGGCGTATCTCATGGATAAGTATAAATATTTTGTTATACCTGTAGTAGATGACAATAACGTCCTTCAGGGTATTGTTACAGTTGACGATATCTTAAGCCAGGTAATTTCAATTGCCTGGAGAAGATTAACTAAAATTAAAATTCGGCCTAAACAATGAGAAGCAGATTAAAAAGTTTCTGGATCAAAACACTTATCTTCCTTTCGGTAATGGGGCCGGGGATGATTACTGCTAATGTCGATAACGATGCCGGCGGTATAACTACCTATTCGGTAGCAGGCGCACATTTTGGATATACCTTAATCTGGTCATTCATTCCGATTATTATTGCACTGATTATCATTCAGGAAATGTGCTCGCGCATGGCAGTAGTCACTGGTAAAGGACTGGCGGATTTAATCAGAGAAGAATTCGGGGTCAAGGTTACTTTTTATGCCATGACCATTTTAATCTTCTCAAATATTTTCAATACTATTTCTGAATTCGCCGGCGTGGCAGCCAGTGCGGAATTATTCGGCATCAGCAAATATATACTGGTGCCATTATGTGCAATTTTCGTCTGGTGGCTGATTGTTAAAGGCACTTATAAATCAGTTGAAAAAATATTTTTATTTGCCTGCGTATTTTACCTTTCTTATGTAATTTCAGGTTTTTTGGCCAAACCGGACTGGAAAGAAGTAGCCACCAGCTCCGTAAAGCCGGTATTTGAATTCAACAAAGCCTATTTATTGATGTTAATCGGCGTCATCGGAACAACAATTGCGCCATGGATGCAATTTTACCAGCAATCATCGGTAGTAGAAAAAGGAATAAAATTAAGTAATTATAAATACAGCAAGCTGGATGTTATCCTGGGCGCATTTGTCGTCAATATCGTTGCTATTTTTATTGTTATTGTCTGCGCAGCCACTTTATATAAAAACGGCATCCGCATTGAAACCGCAAAAGACGCAGCTTTGGCGTTGAAGCCTTTGGCAGGAAAATATTGTTTTTATCTTTTTGCCTTTGGCCTACTGAACGCGTCGGTATTTTCTGCCTGCATTTTGCCTTTGTCCACTGCCTATTCAGTCTGTGAAGGCATGGGCTGGGAGGTAGGAGTAAATAGGAGATTCAGAGAGGCGCCGCAATTTTATACGCTTTATACGACAATCATTATTTTAGGCGCTGCTGTTATCTTAATGCCAAACGTAAAACTTGTACCGATTATGCTCTTATCACAGGCAACCAATGGTTTACTTTTACCGTTTGTTTTGATTTTTATGCTGCTTTTGGTGAATAACAAGCGCCTGATGGGCGGGTATACTAATTCTAAAATTTATAATATCATTACAATTACTGTCGTTCTTGCTATGATTGGATTATCCATAGCATTATTATTTGCTACTTTTATTCACTAAACTCATGGAAGAGAAAAAAATAACCATACATGATATTCTTACCTTAAAGAATAAGCGCAAAATCACCATGCTTACTGCTTATGATTTCCCTTTGGCTACTTTAGTCGATAGGGCAGGTATTGACATAATCTTAGTCGGCGATTCTCTGGCAAATGTGGTTTTAGGGCTTGATTCCACCACAAAAGTCGGAATGACGGAAATGCTGATTGCTGCCAAGGCAGTGACACGCGCTGTAAACAGAAGCCTTGTTATCGGCGATATGCCTTTTGAATCTTATCAGGCTAATCCACAGGAAGCAGTAAGAAACGCTAAAAGATTTATTGAAGAGGCAAATTGCGACGCCATAAAATTAGAGTGGTTTGACCGCTGCCTGGAAGTAACCGAAGAAATTATAAAATCGGGAATTCCAGTAATGGGCCATATCGGATTAACTCCGCAGACCGCGGATAAATTAGGCGGGTTTAAGGTACAGGGGAAAGACGCAGAAGCGGCAAAACGCTTAATCGAACAAGCAGAAGCCCTGGAAAAACTGGGCTGCTTCGCAATAGTTTTAGAATGCCTTCCTGATAAAATTGCCGGCATGATCACTAAGAAGCTAAAAATCCCCAGTATCAGCTGCGGCGCAGGGCTTGATTGCGACGGACAGGTACTGGTCACTTACGATATACTCGGGCTTTTTGAGCGTTTCAAGCCAAAATTTGTTAAGCAATACATTAATTTGGCGCCACTTATTCAGAAAGCAATAGAAGAGTATCGCGATGAAGTTATCCAAAATAAATTCCCGGCAAAGGAACATACTTTTACTATCAAAGAAGAAGAACTAAAAAAATTATGAACCCCGCACCTTCATAAAATTTAAGAAGGCAGGGGTATAATACATAAATAAAAAAGAAGGTGCGGGGTGAAAAAACATACTATAGAAAAATATGTTACAATAGCAGTTGTTCTCTTGTTAGCCATTCTATTCATCGCCAAAGCCTCCGGCCCGTCAATTTTAAGGCTATACGTAGAATCAGGCATGGGTGGAGTAGAGAAGCAGCCAATATTCAGCACTATTCCGCAGGAAGAACTAAACGATCCTGCAGTAAATGCTATTTATCTTACGGGATTAACTCTTTACCATTATCCGGATTTAGAAATACTCCTGCCGAAAAAATTCGGAGTGGTCAAACAAACCCAGAAGAAAATCTATTATAAAAAATGGAAGAGCAAAGATAAAGGCGCAATGATTTATATTTCATGTAAAAAGCCGGATTTTTTTACCAACCTTTTTCCGCGGGTAAAAAAACAGGGGATAAATAATAACTACGCTTTTATTAAATCCACTATGTATGCGCAGGCAAAAGAAATTAAGAATACAAACGATGCTTTTTTTACGATTATGAAATCGATTTTTACTCCAGATATGGGCAAACAGGATAACTTAAAAATTATCAAATTTACCCTTGCCGGAAAAAAGGGCTTTCTTACTTATAATCTGGGGCTATTGGACAATTATTTTGACTGTAATTTTACGGACAAAGAAGGTAATTTTTTTAAAGTTTATTTTAAAGATAAAGGCGCAAACCTGGATTTAGAAAAAGTTTTTACGGTTATCTCAACGGTAAAAAAGCTCGGCGGCGAAGAGATAGTGCACTAATTTGACTTGCTTCCCGCAGAATTTGCGTTTATAATACAAAACCATGGCTCAAGACCTGATGGAAAAAATAGTTTCTCTGTGCAAACGCCGCGGACTGATTTTTCAGTCATCGGATATTTACGGCGGCTTAAGCAATACCTGGGACTACGGCCCTTATGGCGTAGAGCTCAAAAACAATGTCAAACGCGCCTGGTGGCAAAGTAACGTCTATGAGCGCAATGACATGTTCGGAATGGATGCTGCTATCCTGATGCATCCCAAGGTCTGGGAAGCCTCTGGCCACGTAGAAAACTTTTTTGATTTAAAAAGCGACTGTAAAAACTGCAAGAAACGCTTTAAAGCCGCGGATTTAAAAGATAAATTAGTTTGCCCTGAATGCAAAGGCGAACTGACCGAAGCACGGCCTTTTAACTTAATGTTTAAGACACACCAGGGCCCGGTAGCAGATGATGCCAGCTTGATTTATCTGCGCCCGGAAACTGCGCAGGGAATATTTGTTAATTTTTCGAATCTCCTTGATTCCCGGCATCCTAAGCTGCCGTTCGGTATGGCGCAGATCGGTAAGGCCTTCAGGAATGAAATTACCCCGGGTAATTTTACTTTCCGCACCCGCGAGTTCGAACAAATGGAGATCGAATATTTTGTTAAACCTGCTGATGCGGATAAATATTACGAATACTGGGTAGAACTTAGGCATAATTGGTATCTCGGCCTTGGCTTAAAAAAAGAAAATTTAAGGAAACGGCCGCATGCCAAAGATGAACTTGCGCATTATGCCCGCGCTTGCACTGATATTGAATATAATTTTCCCATCGGGTGGTCTGAGCTGGAAGGCATAGCCAATCGCGCGGATTTTGACCTTAAACAGCACGCTCAATTTAGCGGTAAAGATTTGCAATATTTTGACGATGCTGCTAAAGAAAGATTCTTTCCCTTTATTATTGAGCCGTCCGGCGGTGTTGACAGGGCCGTTCTGGCGTTTTTAACTGATGCTTACCATGAAGAGAAAGTTAAAAAGGATACACGCGTAGTTTTAAAATTGCACAAAGATTTGGCTCCGGTAAAAGCTGCGGTATTTCCGCTTTTAAAAAACCGGCCGGAAATTGTGGAATTGGCTAAAAAAATTGCTGCTGATTTAAAGAAAAGTTTTGTTACAACTTACGATGATACTGGTGCGATCGGAAAACTCTACCGCAGGCAAGATGAAGTGGGCACACTTTATTGCGTAACCATCGATGTACAATCACTGGAAGACAAGCAGGTAACCGTACGCGACAGGGATACAATGTTACAAGAGAGAATAGGAATAGACAAATTAAAAGACTATCTTTTAGGTAAGCTAAAAGGTTGTAGTTAACAAAAAAGGAGGGTTTTAAAAGCAATGGCAACAAAAAAGTATGTTTACTCCTTCGGCGGAGGTAAAGCCGACGGAAACGAAAGTATGAAAAATCTCCTCGGTGGCAAAGGCGCCAACCTTGCAGAGATGGCAGGGCACAAAAGCCTAAAATTACCGGTGCCTCCGGGATTTAGTATTACCACAGAAGTCTGTACTTATTATTATAAAAGTAAGGGAACTTATCCTAAGGGATTGAAAGAAGAAGTCCAGAAAGCGCTGAAAAAAGTCGAGAAATTAATGGACAGAGGATTTGGCGATGCCAATAACCCGCTTTTGGTTTCTGTGCGCTCCGGCGCCAGAAAATCCATGCCCGGGATGATGGAAACAGTTTTAAATGTCGGCACAACTCCCAAGACAATTCCCGGATTAATCAAACAAAGCAACGGCAACGAACGCTTTGTTTATGATGCCTACCGCAGGCTGATTATGATGTATTCCGACGTGGTCATGGAAAAAGCAGCTGGTATCGAGCCAAAAGACGAACAAGGCATCCGTAAACAGCTGGAAAGAATCATGGCTCAGATGAAAAATGAAAAAGGATATAAGTCTGACACTGACCTAACTGTCGGTGATCTAAAGAAACTGACCGGCCTTTTCAAAATCAAAATTAAAGAAGTCCTGGGTAAGGAATTCCCTGATGATCCATACGAGCAGCTCTGGGGAGGAATAGGCGCGGTATTTTCTTCATGGAACGGCAAACGCGCAATCAGCTATCGCAGGATTGAGAATATTCCGGATGAATGGGGAACTGCAGTAAACGTACAAACCATGGTCTTTGGAAACATGGGCGCTGATTCAGCAACTGGCGTTGCTTTTTCTCGCAACCCGGGAAACGGAGAAAATCAATTTTACGGCGAATACCTGATTAATGCACAAGGCGAAGATGTAGTTGCAGGTATCCGCACGCCCGCACCGCTTAACACATATTCAACTTCAGAACACAACAAAGAACTTTTGACTCTTGAAAAAGGCATGCCTAAGCTTTATCAGGAATTGGTCGGTTTCCGTAACCGCTTAGAAAAGCATTACCGCGATATGCAGGATATTGAGTTTACTATTGAAAAAGGCAGGCTGTTTATGCTGCAATGCCGCGTAGGCAAACGTAATGGCCCGGCAGCAGTACGCATGGCTGTGGATATGGTAGGTGAAAAATTAATCAAAAAAGAAGAAGCAGTAATGCGCGTAACACCTGGGCAATTAGATGAATTATTGCACCCGATTATTGACCCTAAAGTTGAATTAAAACAAAAACCCATAGCCAAAGGTTTACCTGCAGGCCCGGGTGGTGCAAGGGGACAAATTGTTTTCTCGGCAAATGATGCTGTTGAGTGGAGAAAACAAAATAAAAGAGTGATTCTTGTGCGTGAAGAAACCAATCCTGAAGATGTAGACGGGATGCGCGCAGCAGAAGCGATTCTTACTGCCAGAGGCGGTATGACTTCTCATGCAGCTTTAGTTGCCCGCGGCTGGGGCAAATGCTGTGTTGTCGGATGCAGCAATCTGCATGTGGATTATGATTTAAAAGAACTGCGTGTTGATGGACAGGTCTTAAAAGAAGGCGACTGGGTCACTTTAAACGGCACTAAGGGCAATGTTTATGCAGGACAGCTTCCGATGATGGACGCTACTGAAGAAAACCAGCTCCTGACTGATTTCTTAAAAATGTGCGGCCAGCTGAAAAAATTAGGCATCCGCACTAATGCCGAAACTCCGGAAGACGCAACCAAAGCGCGCGCTTTCGGCGCAGAAGGCATTGGTTTATTCAGGACAGAACATATGTTTTATGGCAAGGGTTCTGATGAACCATTATTTATTTTACGTAAAATGATTGTTTCCAAAACCCCGGAGGAAAGAAAAATTGCAGTTGATGAACTCTTTCCTTATGTGAAAAAAGATATTAAGGGCACTTTGGAAGCAATGGACGGGTACCCTGTAGTTATCCGCTTGCTTGACCCGCCTTTGCATGAATTTGTGCCGCGCGAAGAAGCAAAGCTTGAACAATTAGCAAAAGAATTGAATATCAGCATGCAGGAACTTGCAAAACGTGCAGAAGCACTTCATGAATCAAACCCAATGATGGGCCATCGTGGCGTACGTTTAGGAGTTACTTACCCTGAAGTAAGCGCTATGCAGATAAAAGCAATTCTTGAATCTGCTGCCGAATTAATCAAAGAAGGCAAAAAGCCATATCCGGAAATCATGATTCCTGTTGTCTGTGATGTAAAAGAACTTACTGATCAACTGGCAATCGCAAAAAATATTTATGCAGAAGTGCTGAAAAAATATAATCTCAAAGCAATTAAGCACATGTTCGGCACGATGATTGAAATTCCGCGCGCAGCATTAAAAGCAGGTGAACTGGCGGAAGTTGCCCAATTTTTCTCATTCGGCACCAATGACCTCACTCAAATGGGATTTGGTTTTTCCCGCGATGATATCGGAGGATTCCTGCCGGATTACCTGAAAAAAGGCATCCTTCCTGACGATCCTTTTCAAACAATTGATCAGGAAGGAATCGGCGAATTGATTAAAATAGCAATTGCCCGCGGCCGCAAAACCCGTAAAAACCTTGAAGTCGGGATCTGTGGTGAACATGGCGGTGATCCGCGCTCAGTAGAATTTTGCCATCGCGTAGGAATGGATTATGTCAGCTGTTCGCCATTCCGTGTGCCGATTGCAAAATTAGCTGCAGCACAGGCAGTGTTAAAAGAAAAGATAAAAAAATAATCCCAAGCTATCAGCTATCAGTCGTCAGCTTTCAGCTGATGGCTGATAGATGAAGGCTGAAAGCTAAATTATGGAAGCCCTAAAAACATATCTTAAAGAAATACGAGACATTCCCCTTCTTAAAGCAGAAGAGGAAATATCCCTGAGCAAGAGAATCAAAAAGGGGGATGAGCAGGCGCGCAAAGGCATGATTCGCGCTAATCTACGCCTGGTAATCAATATTGCCAAGAGGTATATGTATTTAGGTATACCACTGCTTGATTTAATTGAAGAGGGCAATCTTGGGCTGATGAAAGCGGTAGACAAATTCGACGCCAAAAAAGGCTACCGTTTTTCTACTTATGCCGCCTGGTGGATTAAACAAAGCATCACCCGCTCCATCGTTGACCAAGGAAAAATAATCCGTATCCCGGTTTATATGAACGAACTGCTCAGCAAATGGAAAAAAACCAAGGAGCAGCTGGCGCATAAATTGAACCGGCAGGCAAGTGATGACGAAATAGCAAAAAAATTAAAACTATCCAGAGAAAAAATTGAACAGATTAATTTTTGGCTGTCTACCAGCACCTCTTCCTTGGATGCTCCCATCGGAGACGAAGGCGAAAGCCAGGTCTCGGATTTACTGGAAGACAAAACCTCTGCTTCTCCGGATGCTACTATCGAGACTTTTTTAGACAAAGAACGGGTAAAAAATTTAGTGGATATTATCCCGGAAAGAGAGAAAAGGGTATTGGATATGCGTTTTGGTTTAGCTGATGGTAAGACACATACTTTGGCAGAAGTATCCAAGAAATTAGGGGTTTCGCGTGAACGCGTGCGCCAAATCGAAGAAGAGGCGCTCTTAAAAATCAGAAGATTTGTCGAACAGCAAGATGGCGAATTATGAGCAAAATAAAAAACCTGAAAAAATATATCCGCAATATCCCTGATTTTCCCAAGCCTGGCATACAGTTTAAAGATATTACTACGCTCCTGGGAGATAAAACTGCCTTGAAATCAGCCATAGATCAGCTCGCAGGAAAATATAAAAATAAAAAAATCAATGCCTTTGTAGCAATAGAAGCAAGGGGTTTTATCCTGGTAG